>JBJEVY010000017.1:0-36029 GCA_051884775.1 Candidatus Spyradenecus sp.
TGACGGCCGCGTGGAGTTATGAGTCCTCGCGCGACTTGCTCACCCAGGTGGTCAACGCTCAACCCGATGGCACCGTCATTAGTTCCTATACTTACACCAACGACCTCCTTGGTCGCCGGACCGCCAAGAATGACGAGCAGAATAGTGGAAAGTGTTAGTCTGTTTTGAGAGGAGAGGAAACAATGAAGCGTCTCTATAAGGGCCTTATAATGCTGTTGCCGGTGATTGCCGGGTGTTGCTTGTGGCAATCGAAAGAGGCGCGTTGGGCGGCGCGAGAGTTGGCGGAGTTGTATGCGCAGGAAGCCGAGGAGAATGTGGTCTATAATCCGCCCTTAGAGGAGCCTGACCTACACGCTATTCCAAACGAATACACCTATCGCCGGGCGTTGCGACAGATTGCTGCGGGCGAACAAGCCATTCCGTGCCTCACGAATGTCACCTTCGCTTATCACCCCCAAGCGCCCTCTTACTGGCTGTACTTGCAGTGGATTTCGAGGCCGTCGGAGGTGCTCGTGGGGGTTTCTTCAGCGAAAGTCTAGACTTTGATCCTGAGCACACATGGAGTCTGCCGATTGCCATTGAGCAGCAACTCCGCAACTATCACTGGGTGGACATCGCGCCCTTCCACGAGCAGGTCTTTTTCAACGACAGGCTTCTAGAATACATCCCCAAAGACCGTCTAGAGGCCTGGGCTTCTTCAGGGAAACTGCCTGTCATTTGGCTTCTGTTTGTCTCCGGGCGGGTCTTGCAGGCTTCTCCAGAGATCGCCTTCTTCCGAGATTTGCGTGACCCAAAGTACAAAGTGACCGTCATCGCATGCCCCGAAGACCTAGACAGGGCCGAGAAGGCGCTTGAGAAGCACCTGAAGCACGCCCTTCAGGAAGCGAAGGGCGTGCTTTAGCGGCTAACAACTAACGGCTCGATTTGATGAACTGGAGGACGAGGGCGGGCTCGGAGAAGGGGTCGGTGGCGCCTTCGGTGCCGAGTTGGCGGAGGAGGGGGCCGGGGAGGATGAGGGTGGAGCCCGAGCAGGTGACCTGGTCGGTAATGTCCTTGGGCGGGGTTGTGCCCATCAGGCTTTGCGCGTAGAGGCGCTTGCCTTCCAGGGGCACATCGTAGGTGAGGGTGAGCTGGGCGTAGTCGCCGAAGATGCCGACGGGGGCCTCGGGGCTGCCGGCGTTCGCCTTGACGAGGGCCTGGGCGCGGCGGTAGCCGGCGGCGGGCGAGACGCGGCCATAGGTGCCGACGGCGGTGGCACCGTTGGGGAAGCGGCAGAGGGTGACGTAGGGGAGGGGCTCATCGGCGGAGAGCTGGCTGACCTCGGGGAGGGCGGTGCCGCGAGCGATGGCGGCAGGGGCGCGTTGGGTGATAGTCTTGCCGTGGAGGCTGCTGTCCCAGGTGTCGGCGGGGGCATAGGTCCAGCTGTCGGCGAGGAGGGTGGGCGCGAGGGAGGTGTTAGAGGCATCGATGCGGAAGGGTGGGGCGATGCGCGCCCACATCACGGCGTGAGTGACTTCATCGAACATCTTGCGGAGGGGGCGGGTGCGGGTGAAGGCGTTGTCGAGGCCGCCGAAGAAGATGTTGGGCGCGCTGCCGGCGGGTTCGTTGCCGACGGGGTAGCGCATCACGCCGAAGGTGAGGCCCATTGCGGCGCAAAGGTGGACCTCGTCCTCGGCGTTCACCAGGCCCATGTGGATGCCATCGGTGTAGCCATCGGCCAACTGCGTGGCCACGCGGTCGAGGGTGGTGGGGAGGGAGAGCGCGCCGTTGACATCGTAGGTGCGGTAGACATCGGCATAGGCACCCCGGCGGCGATTGTAGTCAGAGGCGGCCTTGGGGACGCGGCAGGAGCCGAAAGCATCGTTGGCGGTGCCACCCACGCCGGTGATGTGCTCGATGACGAGCTCGGGGTAGAGCTCATCGGCCAGGTGAGTAATCATAAGGCGCCAGCGATCGTCGGGCGAGTGGTTGCCCCAGTCGATCTTCCAGTAGGCGATGCCGGATGCCTTGGACCATTGGATGCGCTCGCGCCAGTAGTCCTCGTGCAACCCCTCGCCCGGGGTGCCCGCCTTCTCCGAGCAGCAGATCCAAACGCCGCAGCCCTTCCAGCCGGCGGCCTTGACGTAGCTGACCAGGGTCTTCAGCCGCTCGACGGGGGTTACGCCGTAACCGGGGAACTTGCTCTCGTGCAGCTCGAGGCTGCCGAAGGTGTCGAAGCGGCCTTGAGGCAGGTCCCAGCCATCGTCCAAGAGGTAGATGAGGTCACCGCGTAGGGCCGGGAAGAGGGTCTTGGCCCAGCCTTGCTCGCCGAAGAGGGTTTCGTGGTTGAGCACATCGCGGTGGGAGATGTTGTCCTTGCGATGGTTAGGATTGTAGGCTGTCCAGTCTTGGTAGGACCAGGTGCAGACATAATTGGGCGAGTCGGTGTTCGGTGTCTCGGGGATGAGGCTTTGCGGGGACTGGGCCATCAGGGTGGCCGAGGCGAGAAGCGGCAGGGTCAGGGCCTGCCAAAGTCGGTTCGTTGCCATATAAACTCCTTGGGTTAGGATGAACGGTTGGGTCGATGTCTCCTATTATAGAGGTGTCGCGACAACTGCCCCAAGGGGAAAGTTGGCGAAAACCTTGGGTGTCTACAACTGTATGCACCCGGCGCGCCGCGCGCTCTCACGCCCATTGCTTGAAGATGGGGTCGAGGTGTCGGGCGCGGAGAGCGGCGATGACCTCGGCGGCGGAGCGGGTGTCGGCCAGGGAGAACTGGGCGGTCTGGTCGGTGGGGTGGGCGTAGCCGCCGGGGGTGACGTGGCTGCCGGCGCTGAGGGTGTCGGCGCAGAGTTCGGCCATTCGGTCGCGGAAGGCGGGGGCTTCACGGGTAGAGAGGGTGATGCTCGCTTCGGGGAAGGCGATGCGGAAGGCGAGCATCAGGCGCTCGAGGCTCTCGTCATCGACCGGCGCAGCGGGGATGAAGCCGCCATCGACCGGGCGGATGCGCGGGAAGGCGAACTGGATGCGGGCCTGCCAGCACGTTTTCATCAGCATTCGGGCGTGGGCGGCGAGGGCTTCGGCCTCGCTGTGCCAATCGCGCAGGCCCATCAGGAAGGCGAGGCCGAGGGTACGGAAGCCGGCGCGCCCGGCGCGGAGTTGGGTGCCCAGGCGCCAGGCGAAGTCGTGCTTGGGGCCGACGGGGTGGAGCGTGGGGTAGAGGGCGCTGTCGTAGGTCTCTTGAAAGCAGGTGAGGCCCTGGTAGCCGGCGGCGAAGAGGGCGCGGTAGGCCTCCTCGCTCTGCGGGGCGACCTCGAGGGAGAGGCTCTCGAAGCGGTCGCCCAAGAGCGCGGGGAGGGCGCAGAGATAGTCGAGCGTGACGTGGCGGGGGTCCTCGCCGGCGACGATGAGGAGCGAGCGGATTCCGGTGGCGGCGATAGCCTCACCCTCGCGGCGGATTTCGTCGGGCGAGAGGGTGATGCGCGGGAGGGTGTGGTGGCGGCTGGAGAAGTCGCAGTAGCGGCAGGCGTTGATGCAGCGGTTGGAGACGTAGAGCGGGGCGAAGAGGGCGACGGTGCGGCCGAAGCGGGCCAGGCGCACGCGGCGAGCCTCGGCACGCAGCTCGGGGAGGGGGCGCGCGAGGAGTTCGGAGAGGGTGGGGCTCATATCAGGCAAAGGCTTCGAGGGGAGAGGTGGGGGCGGGCAGACCGGCCACAGGCGGCTGGGCTTCCAGGGCGAGGGTGGCCGCATCGATGGCCAGACGGAAGGCGCGGGCCATTGCCACGGGGTCGCGTGCGGCTGCCACGGCGGTGTTGATGAGCAGGGCGTCGGCCCCGAGCTCAATGGCCTCGGCCGCTTGCGAGGGCAGGCCCAGCCCGGCATCGACCACCACCGGGAGGGTGGCCTGTTCGATGAGGATGGCGAGCATCTCGCGCGTCTGGAGACCGCGGTTCGAGCCGATGGGGGCGCCCAGGGGCATCAGCGCGGCGGCCCCGGCGGCCTCCAGGCGCTTGGCGAGGACCGGGTCGGCCGGCATATAGGGCAGGACGGTGAAGCCCTCGCGGGCAAGTACCTCGGTGGCACGGAGGGTCTCGATGGGGTCGGGCAAGAGCCAGCGGGCATCGGGGTGGATTTCGAGCTTGATCCAGGTGCAGCCGGCGGCCTTGGCGAGGTGGGCCAGGCGGAGGGCCTCCTCGGCATTACGCGCACCGGAGGTGTTGAGTAGGAGTCGGGCGCCGGAGGCCTGGATGGCGCGTAAGATGGCGTCGGTGGACGGGGCGTCAGGGTCGACCCGGGTGAGGGCGGCGGTGACGAGTTGGCACTCGGCGGCACGGAGCGTGGTGGCGCAGACGTCGCCCGAGGCGAACTTGCCGGTGCCGAGGAAGAGGCGGTTGGTGAAGGGCTGACCGCCGATAACGAGGGGCGAGAGAACACTCATGGTTGGACTCCTAACAGTAGGGCAATGACGGTGTTGGCCTGGAGCGCGGCGACGATGCCGACGCGCGGGGAGGCCGGTGGACAGGTGGCCGAGGCGGCGGTGGAGGCGTCGCCGGCCAGGTAGAGGGTGGGCCCGAGCCGCCGGAGGGTGATGGCCCCGGAGCGGCCCCAGCCGGCCATCCCCGAGGCGCAGACCAACGGTTTGCCCGTGGGCAGGAGCGCGCGGAGGAAGGCGACCTTGGATTCCGGGTTGTCGAAGGCCTCGACAACGATGTCGCAATCGGCGAAGGTGGGGCGGAAGTTGGCCTCGGTGAGGCGTTGGGCGTGGGTGCGCAGGTCGAGCGCCGGGGCGATACGCAGGAGGTTTGTACAGAGGGCTGCGACCTTGGGCAGCCCCACCTGGTCGCGGAAGTAGAACTGGCGGTTGAGGTTGCTCTCGCTCACCACGTCAAAGTCCACCACGGTCAGGTGGCCAACCCCGGCGCGCGTGAGGTGCATCGCGATGTTCGAGCCTAGACCGCCCGCCCCGGCAATGCCGACGCGCGCAGCCCCTAGCCGCTGGGCCTCTTGGGGGGTAAGCAGAGGATTGGGCGTCATTGTGCCTCCTGGTAGTGCTTGGGGGTGCCGGGGGTGTGCCAGGCCACGGAGCAACCGGCCAGACGAATGCGCGCTTCAAGGCAGCCGCGGCACTTGAGAGGGTCCTCGCCGATGCAGGGTTTGTTCTCGTAGAGCTGGTAGTCGGCGCGGTAGAGGCGGTCGGTGATATTGGGCATCACCACGTTTGCGCCGGCGCGCAGACCGCGTTCTCGGCCGTCATCCTGCAAGGCTTGGAGGGCGGTGGCGGCGGCAATGTTGCAGGTGGGCAGGAGGAGGCGCGCGGCAGCAATCATCCGCAAGCCCAGGCCGAGTTGGCGCGCGCAGAAGGCGGGGGTGAGCTCGGTGCCTTGGCCGAGCGGGGCGGCCCGGTGGGGGAGCCAGGGGCCCATCCCAATCATATCGACCCCTTCGCGCCGGAAGAAGAGGAGGTCCTCTGCCAACTGCTCGAGCGTTTGGCCGGGCAGGCCAATCATCACCCCGGTGCCGACCTGGTAGCCGAGCGCGCGCAGGGTGCGCAGGCAGTCGAGGCGGCGGGTGAAGGAATGGTCTGCGGGGTGAAGCTCGGCGTAGAGGCGCGGGTCGCTCGTCTCGATGCGCAGGAGATAACGGTCAGCCCCGGCCTCGCGCCAGCGGCGATAGACCTCCGGCGTCTGCTCGCCCAGACTGAGGGTGATGCCCAGCTGCTCGCCGCCCTCGGCCCGCAAGGCGCGGAGGATACGCTCGATGCGCGCGGTGTTCTCCTCGCTCTCCAGTTCGCCGCTCTGCAGGACGATGGAGCCGTAGCCGTGGTCGCGCGCCCAGCGGGCCATCCGCAGGCAATCCGCCTCGGGGATGGTGTAGCGGTGAAGGGCGCGATTGCTCCGGCGCAGACCGCAGTAGCGGCAATCCTTGGCGCAGTGGTTGCCCATCTCGATGAGGCCACGCAGGTAGACGGCCTTGCCGGTGTGCGCCTCGCGAACGCGCCGGGCGGCGGCCTCCAACGCGGCGAAGGGCGCACCATCGGCCACGGACAGGAGGCGCACGAGGTCCGCGCGGGTGAGGCGCGCGGGGTCTTGCTCGGCGCGGGCGAGAAGGTCGGTCACGAGAAGGCCTCCAGGGCGGCGCGGAAGGCTTCGTCCTCGGCGACGGAGCGGCCGCGGGTGGTGAGGTAGCCGCCGGTGATAAAGGAGTTCATCCCCGCGAGCATCAGCAACCCCTGGAAGTCCTTCATCGTTGTCTCGCGTCCGGCGGCGAACTTGAGGGTCTTGGTGGGGTTAACCAGGCGGACCATCGCGAAGGTGCGGGCGACCTCGGCCGGCGGGAGGATCTGGCTATGCTCCAGGGGCGTGCCGGGAATGGGCAGCAGGACGTTGAGGGGGATGCCGTCGACGTCGAGGTCGCGACAGGCGAAGGCGAGGCTGACGCGGTCGGCCCACGTTTCGCCCAACCCCAGGATGCCGCCGGTGCAGGTGCCGATGCCGTGGCGCTTGAGGGCGCGGATGGTGGCCACCTTCTCCTCGATAGTGTGGGTGGTGGCGATGAGCTCGCCATAGCGCTCGGGGGCGGTCTGGAGGTTCATATTGTAGCGGTGGACCCCGTGGGCGGCGAGGCGGGCGGCCGTTTCATCGGAGAGCAACCCGAGGGAGACGCAGACGTGAAGGTCGGGGAAGGCCACATGGAGGCGGTCGATGGCCTCGAGGATGGCCTCGAACTCGGGCGTGACGTGCTCGTAGCCGCGGCCGCCGGTGACGATGCCATAGGTGCGCACGCCCTGAAGGTAGACCTTGCGGGCGTCTGCGACGATGGCGTCGGCGGTCATCAGGGGGTGCTCGTCGATGCCGGTGTTGTGGCAGGCGGCCTGGGCGCAGAAGCGGCAGTTCTGCGAGCAGTGACCGCTCTTGGCGTTGACAATCGAGCAGGGGACGATAGGCTTGGCGAAGGCCACGCGCACCTTGTTGGCCAGGGAGACGAGGTCGAGCAGGTCCGGCCCCTGCACGTCGCCCAGGGCGAGGGCTTCGGCACGGGTGAGGGCGTGCCCTTCCAGAACGGCATAGGCGGCTTCAATGGCGGGGTGGAGGTGCATGCTTAACTTCCTTTCTCAATGAGGGCGCAGCCGAGGATCTCCTCGCCGCGCGAGAAGACGGCCGTCTGCCCGGGGGCCGGCGCAAAGAGTCCGCCGGGGACGGTGAGGGTCTGGCCGCAGAGCGTGGCCGGGACGGGGCGAGCGGAGGAACGCACACGCACCTCCAGGTCACCCTCCGCGCGCTGGGCAATCCAATGGCACGGCCCGAGGGTGAGGCGGTGGGCGCGCGTGGCCTCGGCCGGGCCGACGACGAGGGCGTTGCGGCAGGGGTCGATCCGCAAAACATAGAGGGGCTGCGCGGCGGCGACACCCAGCCCCTTGCGTTGGCCGAGGGTGTAGTGCCAGTGACCGCGATGGGTGCCGAGGCGGTGGCCGGCAGTGTCCTCGATGGGGCCGGGCGCGTCGGGCCGGCCGATGAGTTCGCCAAGTTCGCCGCTATAGAAGTCCTGACTCTCGGCGAGACCGGCCATCTCCGGGGCGAGGGTTTGGGCTAGGGCGCGGACCTCGGTCTTGGTCCGCTCGCCCAGGGGGAAGAGAGCTTCGCGCAACTGGGCCTGGGCGAGGCGGGCGAGGAAGTAGGTCTGGTCCTTGGTGCGGTCGGCGGCCATCAGGAGGCGGACAGCGCCATCGCCATCGCGGCGGAGGCGGGCGTAGTGGCCGGTGGCAAAGCGGTCAAAGTCGAGGCCGCTTTCGCGGGCCAGACGCGGCAGGAGGCCGAACTTCATCATCGCGTTGCAGCGCAGACAGGGGTTGGGCGTGCGCCCGGCGAGATACTCGGCACGGAAGTCGGATAGGATGTGGCGCTCGTAGGCCTCGGCGCAGTCGATGATGTGAAAGGGAACGCCCAGACGCTGGCAGAGGGCCTCGGCGCGGGCGATGTCGGCCGCCTCGCCGGGGCCGAAACAGGCATCCTTCGCTCCGCCGAGGTAGCGCCCGGCTTGCCACAGGCGCATCGTCAGACCACAGACTTCATGGCCCTCGGCCTTCAGCAGCGCCAAGGTGACGGCGGAGTCGATCCCGCCAGATAAGCCAACCGCCACCTTCATTAGCAGAGCTCCAACATCGCCTCGATGGGTTTTCGGGCGCGGGGGATGAGGTCCGCGGGGAGGGTGATTTCGGTGGTGCCGTCGCGCAGGGCAAAGAGCATATCCTCGACGGTGGTGCGCTTCATATTGGGGCAGAGGACGCGCTCGCTGAGAGGGAAGAAGCGCTTGGTGGGGTTCTCCTGGCGCAGCCGGTGGAGGAGGCCGACTTCGGTGCCGACGATGAAGTCGGTGGCCGGGTTTTCGCGAGCATCGCGGAGCATGCCGCCGGTGGAGAGGGCGGCATCGGCTAGGGCGACGACGGCGGGGGCGCACTCGGGGTGGACGATAAGGCGGGCGCCGGGGTGTTCGGCGCGGGCGGCCTCGACGATGGCCGGGGTGAGGCGCGCGTGGGTGGGGCAACAGCCGGGCCAGAGGTGGAAGGTGCGGCCGGTTTCGCGCATCAGGTTTGCGCCGAGGTTCGCGTCGGGCACGAAGAGGATTTCGCGATCGCGCGGCAGGCTCTCGATAATCCGCCGGGCGTTGCCGGAGGTGCAGCAGAGGTCGACCTCGGCCTTCGTCTCGGCGGTGGTGTTCACATAGGCCACCACGAAGACGCCGGGGTGCTTGGCCTTCCACGCGCGCAGGGCCTCGGGGGTGACGGTGTCGGCCATCGGACAGCCGGCGTGGGCGTTGGGCAGGAGGACGGTGGCCTGGGGCGAGAGAAGCTTGGCGGTCTCGGCCATAAAGCGCACGCCGCAGAAGAGGATGGTCTTGGCTTGACAGGCGGCGGCCTTGCGGCTGAGCTCGAGGGAGTCGCCTACGAAGTCGGCCAGGTCCTGCACTTCGGGCAGGGTATAGTTGTGGGCCAGGATGATGGCGTCGCGGGCCTTGGCCAGGGCGCGGATTTCGGCTTCGAGGGTCATCTTAACCTCCGGCAACGATGGAGAAGGCTTCGAGGGTGTCGCCCTCGGCGAGGGGCGCATCGGCCCCCGGAGCGAGGGCTTGGCCGTTGAGTTCGCAGAGGGTACGCGCGGGCTCCAGACCGCGTTCGCGGAGGAAGACTGCGAGCGTTTCGGCCGCGGTGTCGATGGGGGAGCCTTGGAAGGTTAGGCGAGGCATAGCGGAAGGCCTTTCGGTTCGGTTAGAGGCCCCAGGCGGTGGGGTCGGGGAGAATCCGGTTGCGGATGAGGAGGTCGAGGAGTGCGGCGAGGGTGGCTTCGTCATTGGCCGCCGACGGGAAGTGCTCGTGCGTATCGCCCAGGGTGATGGCCAGACCGCTCTCGGGCGCGGCGTGGGCCGAGAGGAAGAGGAAGCCGGCATCGACGAAGGCGGCGGCGAGGGTGGGCAGGGTGGCCTCGGCCTCGGGGTTCTGCGGGCAGAGGAGGTAGGCGTTGACCTGCAGCCCAAAGAGGCGCTCTTCGAGCCGGGCGGCCAGGCGCGGGGCATCCTCGCCGGCGAGCTTGAGCCAAGCGCCGCGGTGGCGTTGGGCTTGGGCGCGGCGGGCGGGGGGCACGAGGCCGTTGCGGAAGCCGGGCACGCGGGCCGGGAGGAGGGCTTCGCCGCGCAGGGCGGTGATGATCATCCCGGCGCCGGCGGTGGTGTTGGTGACGGGGTCAACGAGGATGAAGCGGCCGGTGGCGCGGTTTTGGGTATAGGGGTCGAAGGGAATCGGGCGGGTGGTCTCCAGGGTGACTTCGGCAATGGCGTTGAGGGGGAGCTCCTCGGCCGGGGTGCGCGCGAGGGTGTTCACGTCGATGCGCGCATTGAGGGCGGTGACGCGGGCCTTGAGCCAGGCCGAGCCGTGGCGCAGAAGATAGTCGCGCCCGGGCTTGAGGGGCGCGGTGTCCATCCACAGGAGGTGGACGCGGAAGGCCTGGGCCTGCTGGGGCTCCTGACCGCGCTTGACAATCCAGTCGCCGCTGCTGATGTCAATCTCGTCCTCGAGCGTTAGGACGACCGCCTGGGGCGGGAAGGCGACCTCGAGGTTGCCATCGGCAGTCACGATGGCCTTGACGCGCGAGGTTTTGCCCGAGGGGAGGATGGTCACCTCCTCGCCGGGGCGAATGATGCCGGAAGCCACCGAGCCGGCAAAGCCGCGGAAGTCGAGGTTCGGGCGGATAACGGTCTGGACCGGGAAACGGAAGGCGGTCAAGTTACGGTCTTGGCCGATGTCGACGGTTTCCAGGAAGGGCAGGAGGGCGGGGCCGGTGTAGTAGGGTGTGAGGTCGGGGGAGGGCTCGACCACGTTGGTGCCCTTGAGGGCCGAGAGGGGGATAAAGGTGAGGGCGGTGTGCGAGGTGCCCAGGTGCGCCTGGTGCCAGAAGTCGCGGAAGGCCTGCTCGATCTCGCGGAAGCGTGCCTCGCTGTAGTCCACCAGGTCCATCTTGTTGACGGCCACGACAATGTGGCGGATGCCCAGGAGCGAGACGATGAAGGCGTGGCGACGGGTCTGGGTGATGACGCCGTGGCGGGCATCGATGAGGATGATGGCGAGGTCGGCGGTGGAGGCGCCGGTGGCCATATTGCGGGTGTACTGCTCGTGACCGGGGCAGTCGGCGATGATGAACTTGCGGCGGGGGGTGGCGAAATAGCGGTAGGCCACATCGATGGTGATGCCTTGCTCGCGCTCGGCCTTAAGGCCATCGAGGAGGAGGGCGTAGTCAATCTCGCCGGCGCCGGTGGTGCCGTTCTTGCCGGAGGCTTCGCGCAGGGCCGAGAGCTGGTCATCGAAGATGAGCTTGCTATCGTAGAGCAGGCGGCCGATGAGGGTCGACTTGCCGTCGTCGACCGAGCCGCAGGTGAGAAAGCGCAGGAGGGACTTCTTTTCGTGGGCATCAAGATAGGCTGAAATGTCGTTCATAGCGTCTCCTAAGTCAGGGTTGGGGGGAGCAGAAGGGGGTCGCTGCGCTCCCAGTCGACAGTGAACCGTCGACAGTCGACAGGGCGCGGGCCGCGGGGGATTGGTTGAAGGGGGTGGAGGAACTTGTCATAGCGGGGAGTGGAACTTGAACTCGGGCGGGGGGCGATTAATAAGTCCGGGACTTATTGCCGATAAGTGGGGGACTTATTGCCGATAAGTCCGGGACTTATTTCCGGTAAGTGGGGGACTTAATAGTAGGAAGCGGCTGTTCGTGGAATTAAGACTAACTGTTAATTGAATTAAGACTAACTGTTAATTGCATTAAGACTGAGTCTTAATAGTTGCTCTCGGGCGGGGCGCGAGTTGAAGCGGGGCGCAACCGATATTAGCGGACAGCGGACAGCCGACAGCTGACAGCGCTGGCGCTCGATTTGTTTGGCCCATCTGAGCCGTGAAAAGTGGCCTAGAAGCCCACCTGGTTGCCCGTCGCGGAACGCGGCTGTCCGCTGTCCGCTGTCCGCTGTCGGCTTGCCAGGTTTTAGGGTCCCATCGGCCACAGACCCTCGGGAGTCGCGGCAGAGCCCCTCACGCGAGCGCAGCGAGCACTTCATCAGAAGTATCCCTCGCGCTTCTTCTGCTCCATCGAGGCATCGCTATCGCGGTCGATGACGCGGGTGGAGCGCTCGGAGAGGCGGCTTTGGAGCATCTCGGCGACGATTTCCTCGACGGTGGTGGCGGTGGATTCGATGGCACCGGTGAGGGGGTAGCAGCCGAGGGTGCGGAAGCGGACGGTGCGCATCTGGGGCGTTTCGCCGGGGTTGAGGCGCATCCGCTCATCGTCAACCATGATGAGGGTGCCGTCGCGCTCGACCACGGGGCGGGGCTTGGCGAAGTAGAGCGAGGGGAGGGGAATCTTCTCCAGGCGGATGTACTGCCAGATGTCGGTCTCGGTCCAGTTGGAGAGGGGGAAGCAGCGGACACTCTCGCCGGGGTTGATGCGGCCGTTGTAGAGGTCCCAGAGTTCCGGGCGCTGGTTCTTGGGATCCCACTGCTGGAAGGCATCGCGGAAGGAGAAGATGCGCTCCTTGGCGCGGGACTTCTCTTCATCGCGCCGGGCTCCGCCGAAGGCCACATCGTAGCGGCCCTCGCGCAAGGCTTGAAGGAGGGCTTGGGTCTTCATAATGTCGGTGTACTTGCGCGAGCCGTAGTCGAAGGGGTTGACCCCGGCGCGGCGGCCCTCCTCGTTGGCGCGGACGATGAGCTCGAGGCCCTGCTCGCGGCAGAAGCGGTCGCGGAAGGCAATCATCTCGCGGAACTTCCAGGTGGAGTCGATGTGCAGGAGGGGGAAGGGAAGGCGCCCGGGGTAGAAGGCCTTTTGGGCCAGGCGGACGAGGACATTGGAGTCCTTGCCGATGGAGTAGAGCAGGACGGGGCGCTCGAATTGGCTGACGGCATCGCGGAAGATTTGGATGCTCTCGGCCTCAAGTTGGCGGAGCTGGGAGATACTGTAGGGTTCGGTCATGGGGGTGGACTCCTTACTTCTCTTCGGGTGGGGTGGGGCGGGCGTGGAGGCCGCACTCGCGGTGTTCGGGGATCTCCCACCACCAGCGGCCGGCGCGAATATCCTCCACGCGGCGGACGGCGCGGGTGCAACAGGCGCAGCCGATGCTCGGGAAACCGCGGTCGTGCAGCGGGTTGTAGGGCACATCGTGGTAGCGGAGGTATTCCCAGACGCGCGCCTCGTCCCAGTCGATCAGCGGGGAGAGCTTGAGCAGGCCGTTGGCGCGGTCGTCGGCCAAGACGGGGACATCGGTGCGGGTCACGCTCTGGCCTTGGCGCAGGCCGCAGATCCAGAGGTCGCTGCCGGCCAGGGCGCGGCGCAGGGCCGAGAGCTTGCGGACGGCGCAACAGGCGTGGCGCAGGTCCTCGCTCTCGCGGAAGGCGTTGATGCCGTGGAGGTTGACGAAGGTCTCGAGCTCGGCGCGGTCGGGGGTGAAGGTGCGGATCTTGAGGCCGTAGCGCGCTTCGGTCTCAGCCAGGAGGTCGTAGGTCTCCGGGAAGAGGCGGCCGGTATCGAGGGTGACGATGGGGATGGGCAGCTCGAGGCGGGCGATGAGGTCGGTGATGACCTGGTCCTCGGCGCCGAGGCTGGTGGCGAAGACCAGGCGTCCGGCGAAGTGTTCGGCGGCCAGGCGCAGGCGCTCGGGGGCCTTGAGGGGGAGGAAGTCGTTGGCAGTCAAAGGCATAAGGCGGGGCTCCTAGATTTGGTATTCGGGGGCGTAGTCCTCGCCATTGCGGAAGAGGCGGGAGGACTTGGCGGTGAGGTAGACGTGCTGGCCCACGGAGACGGGGCTTTCGGCGAACTCGCTGTGGGAGAGGTGGACGTAGATGACCTGCCGGTTGTTGTCGAGCAGCTCGAGCTTGACCATCGCCCCGGCGGTGAGGATGCGGATGACCTCGGCCGGGAGGCCGTCGGCCAACGGGGAAGAACTGATGGCAAAGTCGTGCGGGCGGACGAGCATCTTGACGTCTTCGCCGTGGCCGAAGCGGCCGCGGAAGATGTTCACCTCGCCCAAGAAGTTCATCACGAACTCGCTCTTCGGGTGCTGGAAGAGGTCGTTGGAGGAGCCTTGCTGCTCGATGCGGCCGCGGTTCATCACCAGGATCTCGTCGGCCACTTCGAGCGCCTCCTCCTGGTCGTGGGTGACGAAGAGGCTGGTGAGGCCAGTGGTGTCGTGCAAATGGCGGAGCCAGCGGCGGAGTTCGGCGCGCACCTGGGCATCGAGGGCGCCGAAGGGTTCATCCAAGAGCAGGAGTTTGGGCTCGACGGCGAGGGCGCGGGCGAGGGCCACGCGCTGGCGTTGGCCGCCGGAGAGTTGGTCGGGGTAGCGAGCGCCCAGGCGTGAGAGTTGGACCAAGTCGAGCAAGGCTTGGACCTTCTCGCGGATGGCTGCCTCGGTGGGGCGCTCGCGGCGGGGCTTGACGCGCAGGCCAAAGGCTACATTCTCGGCCACGGTCATCTGCCGGAAGAGGGCGTAGTGTTGGAAGACGAAGCCCACGCGGCGGCGGTTGACCGGGCTGTCGAGGACGGAGACGCCGTCGAAGCGAATGTCGGTCTCCGGGCGCGGGTCGGGCATCTCCAGGCCGGCGATGATGCGCAGGAGGGTGGTCTTGCCGCAGCCCGAGGGGCCGAGGATGGCCACCAGGCGGCCGTCGGGAATGGTCAGCGAGAGATCGTGCAGGGCGGTGAAGTCGCCGAAGGTCTTGGCGACGTGTTGGACTTCAATGCTCATAGGTTGCGGCTTCCTTTCGTTTGGCGGCGATGTGCCGTTCGAGCAGGCTCTTGAGCAGGACCGTGACGACGGCCATCAGGCTCAGCAGGCTGGCCACGGCGAAGGCGGCCGAGAAGCGGTATTCGTTGTAGAGGATTTCGACGTGGAGCGGGAGGGTGTTGGTTTCGCCGCGGATGTGGCCCGAGACCACCGAGACCGCGCCGAACTCACCCAGGCACCGCGCCGCGCAGAGGATGACGCCGTAGAGCAGGCCCCAGCGAATGTTGGGCAGGGTGACGCGCCAGAACATCTGCCACGGTTTGGCTCCCAGGGAGAGGGCGGCCTGTTCCTCCTCGCTGCCCTGTTCGCGCATCAGCGGGATAAGCTCGCGCGCCACGAAGGGGAAGGTGACGAAGAGCGAGGCGATGAGGATGCCCGGCACCGAGAAGAGGATGCGGATGCCGTGCTCGGCCAACCACGGGCCGAACCACCCCGCGCGCGGCCCCAAGAGGAGGACGAAGATGAGTCCGGCGACGACGGGCGAGACGGTGAAGGGTAGGTCGATGAGCGCGAGCAGGAGGTCGCGTCCGCGGAAGTCGAACTTGGCGATGGTCCAGGCCATCACCACGCCCAAAACGGTGTTGAGGGGGACGACGATGGCCACGGTGAAGAGGGTCAGGCGCAGGGCGGCGAGGGCATCGCGCTCGCTGATGGCCGCAAACCACGCCCCGAAGCCGTGGGCAAAGGCCTCCCGGAAGATGAAGAGCAAGGGCAGGAAGAGGAAGAGCGCAAGGATGGCGTAGGCGCTTAGGCCCACGAGGATGCGCGCTGGGGTGGTGCGGGGCTTCATTTCACAGCCTCCTTTCTGCGCGCGGCCGACCGAAGAGGCGGTTGATGAGCACGATGAGCAGGAGCGAAGCGAGGAGCATCGCCAGGGCCAGGACGGTCGCGCCCGGGTAGTCGAAGCTCTCGAGTTTGGTGACGATGAGGAGGGAGGTGACCTCCGTCTCGTAGGGCGTGTTGCCGGCAATGAAGATGAGCGTGCCGTATTCCCCGAGCCCGCGCGCCAAGGCCAGGACGAAGCCTGAGACGAGCGCCGGGGCGAGGGTGGGCAGCAGGACGCGCCGCCAAGTCTGCCACCGGTTCGCGCCCAGACTCTCGGCCGCCTCTTCGAGTTCGTGGCCGAGGTCCGTGAGGGCCGGCTGGAGGGTGCGGACCACGAAGGGCAGGCCGATGAAGATCATTGCCAGCGTAATGCCGGTGGCGTTGAAGGCCAGGCGGAGGCCGAACTTGGCTGCCAGCGCGCCGATGGGCCCGGTGGGCGCGTAGAGCCCGGCCATCGCAATGCCGCAGACGGCTGTGGGCATCGCGAAGGGGAGGTCTACGAGCGCATCGACCAGCCGCCGGAAGGGGAGTTCGAGCCGCACGAGCGCGTAGGCCACCACGCCCCCGAGGAGGAGGTTGAGGAGGGCCGCCGCCAGGGCCGTGCCGAAGGTGACGCGGAAGGAGGCGAGGACGCGCGGATTGGCCAGTGCTGCCCAGAGTTCTGGACCCAGCCGCCGCACGGCTGAGCGGAGGCGTTCGGCGCGGGTAGGGGCCAAGAGTTCGGCCTCGTCGAGCGGCTCGCCGGGCTGGGCGATGTCGTAGTCCTCGGCCTCTTCGGCGGTGAGGAGGCGGACTTCGCCGGTCACTTCGCCCGCTTCGATGACGCGGTAGGGCGCGGTGCGTCCGCCGATGGCCGCGGCACCGAAGGCGAGGGTGCTCAGGGGCAACAGCACGATGAGGCTCAGCCAGAGGAGCGTGATGCCCAGCCCCAGGCCGAAGCCCGGCAAGATAGAGTGGGGGGCGGTGCGGCGGGCACTGCCGAAGTGCGCGCAGCGCGCTTTGGCTGGGGTGGAGCGTCCCACGCTCCCGGGGTGCAGGGCGAGTAGCCCTGCCCGGGGTTTGGGGGCGGGCCCCCAAACCTGCCGCAATCGCCGAAAGCGTTCTGTGAGAGAGAGGCGTGGCAGAAAGGTCATAGGGCCTCCGGGCGGCTTAGCGGGCGTAGATACGGTCGAAGAGCGCGCCGTCGGCGAAGTGTTTGCGGTGGGCCGTGCGCCAGTTCTTCTCCAGGTCGCTCAAGCGGAAGAAGCGCGTCTGCCGGAAGCGGGCGAGCGTCTCGGGGGCGACCGTTTCGGGGTGGCGCGGACGGAAGCCGTGCTCGGCGGCCAGGCGTTGGGCTTCGGGGGTGTAGAGGCCGCGCAGGTAGGCTTCGGCCAGCGCCAGTGTGCCGTGGCGCTTGGCGTTCCCCTCCACCACGGCCACGGTCGGCTCGCAGAGAATGGTCGCCTCGGGCACCACGATATCGAAGGCGTCCTTGCCGAACTCGCTGACGGCCAGCAGCGCCTCGTTCTCCCAGGCCAGGAGCACATCGCCCAAGCGGCGTTGGACGAAGGAGGTCGTGGCCCCGCGCGCCCCGGAATCGAGCACCGGTACGTGGCGGTAGAGTTCGCGCAGATAGGCCTCCGCCTTCGCCTCGGCCGCCGCCACCTCCGCCTTCCGGGCCGGATCGCGCAGGGCCTCCAACCCACCCAGCTCGGCCGAGAGGATGGCCCCGTAGGCCGCTAGATGGTTCCAGCGCGCACCGCCGGAGGTCTTGGGGTTGGGCGTAATGACCTCCACGCCCGGGCGGATGAGGTCGGCCCACGTGTGGATGCCCTTGGGGTTGCCCTTGCGCACCAGGAAGACGATGGCCGAGGTGTAGGGCGCGCTCCCCTCTGGCAACTTCTCCTGCCAATCCTTCGCGAGCAATCCCTTGCCCTGGCGGGCGATGGCGTCGATGTCGTAGGCCAAGGCCAGGGTGACCACGTCGGCCTCCACGCCGTCGATGACCGAGCGCGCCTGCTTGCCCGAGCCGCCGTGCGATTGCTTGATGGTCACGGATTCGCCTGTCTGCTCGGCCCACTGCGCGCTGAAGTGGGCGTTGTATTGGGCGTAGAACTCCCGCGTGGGGTCGTAGGAGACATTGAGGAGCGTCCGCTCTGCCCGGGCTACAGCCCCAAATAAGAGCACGCTAAGGGCCACAAGCCATCGTACTGTCGCCTCAATCTTCCTCGATAAAGTAGACTTTCGCGCCGCGTCACTACCAAAACCGATTGCTTCTTTCATTGAAAAACCTCCTGCCGGCTTAACCTCGCCGGCCTCCCCCCGCCCGTTTCTTTATCTGCATCCGTTCGAACGAAGGTCAAAGGCTCCGGTGCAGACCCCGCCTCTCGCGGGACTTCTCAACCACCGAAGCCAAGACCTCAGTGGCGCTCAAACCAACACATTCGCGGATACATAACGGACTCCTTTCGGCGCAAGACGCTATTGTCTACCAAGAAAGTGGCGCATAGGCTACCAAACGAGTAGCGTTAGCGTCAAGCCCCTTTCTTGCGCCAGGCAAAGATTTCTGGAAGGGGGGCTTCTGCGTGAAAAAGAGGAGCTTTCTGCGTGGCCAATGCCGAAGTGCGCGCAGCGCGCTTCGGCTGGGGTGGAGCGTCCCACGCTCCCGGGGTGCAGGGCGAGTAAGTCCGCAGGAGCTATGTCATCGCCCTGCCCGGGGTTTGGGGGCGGGCCCCCAAGCCTGAAAGGTGCTAGCTATAAAAGACTTCTATGCGCGCGGTGTGTTTAGGCGATAGACTGCCCGAGGGCGCGGGCGGCTGCGACGAAGGGGGTATTGGCGACGGCGCCGGCCTCTTGGACGCCGTCGGCGCAGACCATCCCAGCCTCGCGGCTACCCTCGTAGCAATCGAGGAAACCACGCAGGGCGGCGAGGACGAGGTCGAACTGTTTGCGCTCGGTGTCGGCCATCGTCAGGAGGTAGTAATAGGTCTTGTTCGTGAGGCGGGGATAGATGGCCACCGTGCGGTCGAAGAGCGCCTTGAGTTGGGCGGAGATGGAGTAGAAGTAGACGGGGGAGGCGAAGACGATCACATCGGCCGCGAGCATCTTCTCGAGAATGGCCGAGGCATCATCCTCGAAGGCGCAGCGCCCCAACTGCTTGCACGCATAGCAGCCAATGCAGTAGCCAATGCGCTTCTCGGCAATACGAATGTGCTCGATGCGGTGCCCCGCCGCCTGCGCCCCCTCGGCAAAGGCCTTGCACAACAACTCGCTATTCCCGTTCTTCCGCGGGCTCGAAGAGAGAATTAATACAGATTTAACCGCCATTGCTTACCTCCAAGGTGTCTAGCGTTTGGAATACTCACGCCCAAACTGCTTCCCATTATAGTCTTCCTTCTGCAGAATGGTCAATTGAAAAGGCCTCATCGTAAATGTTGCCCCTCTTTCTGCTCATGAAATCTCCTTTAGGGGCCCTGCCGGTGGCGAGCGAAGCGTGGGGGAATGTGCTAGAATAAAGGGGATTTTGAGCACTTAGACTGGAGTTGCTATGAGGATCATTTGCATTGGGTTCTGCCTTTTTGCGTTGCTGGCGGGGTGTTCGCAGGAGCGGCCGGAGGTGTTGGAACGGCGGGCAGAGGAGGCGTATGCCGCAGGGCATTACGCCAAGGCGATCGCTGCGTATGAGCGGCTGTTGGTATTAAACGGCGAGAGTGCAGTCACTTACGGAAACTTGGCGCTGGCGGCGTTGGCGGCGCAAGATACGGCCGCGGCGCGTGCGGCTGCCGAGAAGGGATTGGTCCTAGCGAAGGAGGGGCCTCAAGCCGAGCGGTGCCAGGAACTGTTGGGGATGATCTCCGAAGAGGTGAAGGAGCCGGAGAAGGCGATGGAGCAATATCGCGCGCTCTTGGCGCAGGCGAAGGACTCGGCGGTGCGCGTGCGCGTGGCCTCGCGGCTCGCTCGGATTTATGCCGATCAGGGGCGTGCGGATGGGGCGTTGGCGCTCCTGTTGATGGCCTCGAATGAAGCGCCGCAGGATGCCGGCACGCTCTACAACCTGGGTAAACTGTGCGTGCGCGAGCCGTTGCTGTTGCGTCAGGCGGCACTCGATGCCTTCCGGATGGCCGAACGCCTGCTTCCGGCGGGATCGCCGCAAGCGCGCGAGACGAAGAATTGGATTACGCGCCTAGAGCAGAATCTTGAGCGCTTGCAACAGGTGCCGCCGGCGGCGGGCAATGCGCGCGCGTGCGCCGAAGCCTTGAAGGCTGCGCGCGAGGCGAAGGCCAAGAAGCGTTGGCCCGCAGCGCAGTCGGCGGCCGCCAAGGCGGTGAAGGCCGACCCCTCGAACTACGAAGCGGCTTTGGAGTGGGCGCGGATGTGCGTGCAGAATGCGAATCGTGACCAGGCGTTGAAGGCTTATGATGCGGCCTTGGCGCTGCGGAGTGCTTCGGTGGAAGCGCGCCAGGAGGCTGCACAGTTGGCCTATGACTTGAAGCGCTACGATGTGGCGTGCACCTATCTACGCCCCGCGCTCGTGGTCCAGCGGAAGAATCGCTATTTGGCGGACCTAATGATGCGCATTTTGGCCGCGCAGAAGCGTCTGCCCGAGGCGCGGTTGTGGGGAGAATACTATTTGGCGCTGGATACTTCGGCCCCGGAAGCCTATCGTAAGTGGGTGCAGAGTCTGCCGGAGAAGTAAAGGATGATTGGCATCTCCAAGCTCTATATGGGCCAGGCGGAGGCCTCGGATCCCTTGCGTTATGGTCGCAAGAGCGCGCACTTGCCCAGTCATTTGTTGCAGTTTTCGGCCGATAAGAAGCCGATTGTGGTCTGGAATATCACCCAGCGTTGTAACTTGAAGTGCCGCCACTGCTACGCCGCCGGGGTGCCAGATACCTCCCGCGAACTCTCGACGGCCGAGGCGCTGTGCGCGATTGATGGCTTTGCCGCCTTCGGCTGCCCGGTGGTCCTCTTCTCGGGGGGCGAACCCTTTGTGCGCGAGGATGTGCTGGAACTGGCGGCCTATGCGCGGAGCAAGGGTTTGCGGGTGGTCTTTTCGACCAATGGCACGCTGATTACCCCGGCGCTGGCCGAGCGGATCGCCGCCATTGGCGTGAGTTATGTGGGCATCTCCATTGACGGGGTGGAGGCTACGCATGATGCCTTCCGCGGTGTGCCGGGGGCCTACGCGCGTTCGCTTGCGGCCATTCGAGCCTGCCGCGAGGCTGGGGTCAAGGTGGGGCTACGCGTTACGCTCACGCGCGGCAATGTTCGCGAACTGCCGGCCATCTTCAGGCTGATGCGCGAAGAGCGCATTCCGCGCATCTGCCTTTACCATCTAGTCTACGCCGGACGCGGGGCGAATCTGCGCGCGGAGGACCTCTCGCACGCCGAAACGCGCGCAGCGGTCGACCGTATTATCGATGAGACGCAGGCCGCCTTTGCCGAGGGCTTCCCGCTCGAGGTGCTCACCGTCGATAACCACGCCGACGCGCCCTATCTCTGGTTGCGGATGATGCGCGAGGGGAATCCGCGTGCGGCCGATGTCTGGAAGCTGTTGCAGATGAACGGTGGCAACTCCTCGGGGAACGGCCTCTCGTGCGTGTCGTGGGATGGCACGGTCTATCCTGACCAGTTTTGGCGCGACAAGCCGCTTGGAAATGTGCGCGACAAGCCCTTTGGCGAGATTTGGGGTGCGCCCGAGCCGGGCTCGCTCTTGGCGCAGTTGCGCGACAAGCCGCGCTATGTCACCGGGCGGTGCCGGGCTTGCCGCTTCTTGAATATCTGTGGCGGTAACTTCCGCGCACGCGGCGAAGCGGCTACGGGCGAGGTGTGGGGCGTGGACCCCGCGTGCTATCTGACTGAGGAAGAGATCGCGCCGGCTGCGGAAGGTGTCCTAGAGACGGGGAGGGTGTGATGCTTGCAGTGGCCTTGGCATTGCTCTTTTTGTTCTTCATCCTGCGCGGCGCTTGGCGGGGATTGACCGGGGAGTTGGCACCCTTGGCGGGGATTGCCGCCTGTCTAGGGGTCGTCTTCTTTGCTTATGGGCCGCTGCGCAGTTCACTGGCGAACACGCTCACGGGGCTCGATGCGCAAGCGCATACCTTCTATGCGGCCGTGACGGTGGCGGTGGTTGGAGGCGTGCTCTTTTTGGTGATTGCCCAGTTGGTCAAGCACGTGGGCGCGGTGTTGGTGCCCCAGCCCTTTAATGCCATTTTGGGTGCGCTCATCGGGGCAGGCAAGGTCTTTCTGATTGCTAGCTTGATCGCGGGCGTAGTCTCGGTGACGCGGGAGAAGGCACAGAAGGCCCTGAGCGAACAAGGGGAGAATCCCCTAACGGCCGCTGCACTCACCTTCTGGCAAGCGCAGTTGAATGACCTCCTGCCGCAGGGTGAGCGTGTCTTGCCCGAACTCAAGCGTCGGGGCGAGGAGTTGCCCGATGGCAACCTTTGATGCCAATACTCTAGCCGACATCAAGTCTCGCATTGACCTTGCTGACCTCATCAGCGAGTATGGCATCGATCTCCATCGCTCAGGGGTTAACGCCAAGGCCTGCTGCCCCTTCCACAAAGAAAAGACCCCCTCCTTTACCGTCAACACCGACAAGGGCTTCTACAAGTGCTTTGGGTGTGGCGAGGGTGGGGACCACTTTACCTTCGTTCAGAAGTATGAGGGCATCCCTTTTATTGAGGCTGTGCGTAAACTTGCTGAGCGCGCTGGTGTGAAGCTGGAGGAACGCTACGACCCGCAGGCCAAAGCGCGCGCCAAGCTCTACCAAATCAATCAGGAGGTCGCCGCCTTCTATCGTCGCTGCCTGCTACAGACGCGCGAAGCGGCCGAGGCGCGGGAGTACCTTCAACGCCGCTCCCTCGATGGTGAAGTGGCCGAGCGCTTCGGCCTGGGCTACGCGCCCGATCGCCAGGACGCCCTGCTCAAGTGGGCCGAAAAGCACGGCTTCACCCCCGATGAGCTCGTCTCGGCTGGACTCCTGGCTCCGCCTCGCACGCCTGGCGACCGCTATTACGACCGCTTCCACGGCCGGATTACCTTCCCGATTTGCGACCCCCAGGGCCGCGTTATTGCCTTTTCCTGCCGTCTCCTGCGTCCCTCGGCCCACACGGGCAAGTATGTCAACAGCCCTGAGACATCCATCTTCAAGAAGGCTACCACTCTCTACGCCTTTCATCTGGCCCGCGCGGCCATCGCCAAAGCCACGCCCCGTCGCGCCATCGTTTGCGAGGGGCAGATCGATGTCATCCGGTGCCACGCTTGTGGCTTTCCGGTGGCCCTTGCCTCCCAGGGCACTTCGTTCACTGCAGATCATGTGGCGCTCCTCAAGCGTTGCGCTGATTCGGCGGACCTCGTCTTTGATGGCGACAAGGCCGGGGTCAAGGCCGCCATTCGCACGATGGGGCTCTTCCTGGCGGCTGGGTTACCGGTGCGCATTGTCTCGCTTCCAGAGGGCGAAGACCCTGATTCGCTCCTGCTTACGCGTGGGGCGGAGGCCTTCCGCGACTGCCTGGCCAAGGCCGAAGATCCGGCCCCTTATTTGATTCGCCGCCTACGTGAGCAAGAGGCCTCCCCAGACGCAATGGATGCCACGCTGCGGATGGCTAAGATGGCCGTGGCAACGGTGCTCGATTGCCCAGAGCCGGTGCTGACTGCGCGCTTCCTGCAAGATGCTGCCGAGGCTCTCCATCTGCCAGTCGAGACCCTGACGCGCGATTTAGAGACCCTGCGCACAGATGCCGCTGAGGCCGAGGCGCGGCGTCAAGCCTTCCAAGCCAAACAGCAGGAAGTGCGTGTGCCGGTTCCCGCGCCGCGAGCTCCCGAAGCACTTGTGGTCAGTGAGACGGAGTTTGTGCCCGAGGAGGCGATGGCGAGTGACTTTGTGCCGGTAGATGATCTCCCCAGCCCCGAGGAGCCCTTTGTGCCGGAGTTGCCTGAGCCGCCGCCCGTTGCTGCGCTCTCTTTGGTTGAGCTTGAAGCTTCGCAAAATCTGGCCGGGGCCCTCTGCGAACTGCTGGCCCATCACTTCCACGAGCCGGAGGTCATCAACTGCCTCATCAAGCACCTGCCGCCGCACTTCGTCCACAACCCCTATGCCGCGCGCCTCTATGATCTGGCCGTCAAGGCTGCCCTCGCCGGCGATCCCTGTCTGGCTCCGCCTAAGGATGACCCCGCCTTTGCGGATTACCTTGGTCGCCTCTTCGCCACGCCCGACCGTATTGCCGCCGATGGCGAATACACGCCGCTACTCTACGCGCACGATCTCATTCGCCAATACTGGTTGCGTGAATACACCAGCCGCGTGCGGATGTTGGAGCCCACGAGCCCGGAGGCCTTCGCCCTCACCCTCTCGTGCAAGCGCTTGCAGACCTTGACATGGGACGAGGCGGCCCCTTTTATGGATGCTGCTGACCCCAAGCTCAAACCGGTCCAGGCGCAAGCGCAACCCACCCGCCCCGAGTCGACCCCGAACCTGGGGCGGATCGACCCCGAACCCGGGGCGGATGCAACTCCGCCCCCGCCCGAGGAGGTCGACACCCCCGGCGCGGCCGGCGATTGGATGGCGGGCGAAGCAACCGACGAAACGGACTTTTATGACACCCTCTGACCCTTATTCCCGTCTTGAGGCTTGGGGCCTTGCCCGGTGCCCGATGGCCGAGCTTGAACATCTCGAGCCCTGCCTCGCACGCCTTTCGGCCGCCTTCACCGATAATCGCCCCGAGCGCTACACAGCCTATCTGGACGACCCCGACACGCTCACGGCCTATGCGCTCTACTTTGCCCCGCAGACCGTCGCCCGCACGGAAGCCGCCCTGCGTGGCATCTTGGCGCGTCTGCCTGAACTCCCCCGGCGAAGCTTGCGGGTGCTTGACCTTGGTTGCGGTCTTGGCTCGGCAGCCCTCGCGGCCTCGGCTGTGCTGACCGAGGCCACCGGCCACGCCCCGGAGGTGACCTGCCTAGATTGGTCTTCTGCTGCCCTTGCCGCCTGTGCCGAGTTGCTCCCGGGCGTGCGCACGGTGCAGGGGGACCTGCGCCGGGACTTGGGCGCGGGGAGCTACGACCTCATCCTCTCCTCCTTCGCCTTCAATGAGGCTTTTCCGCGCACGGCTGAGGCTGTCGCTGCCCTAGAAGCGCTCCTTTCGCGCCTCTCGCCTGAGCCCGACATCGCCCCCTGCCTGCTTCTCCTCGAGCCGGCTAGCCGCCAAGACACGCCCCGTTTCCTCACCTTGCGCACCCGCTTCCCGGCGCACCCGCTCTATGCCCCTTGCCCTCACCTGCGCACCTGTCCGCTGATGGCACTGGATGAAGGCTTTTGCCACGATGTTCGCCGCTTCCGCCCCAGCCGCGCCACCACGCTGCTCAACCGCCACCTCCGCCGCACGATTGCCGATGTGAAGTTCGCCCTTCTGGCCTTTGGGCGCTGGGGCGGCCCCCAAGCCGAAGGCTTTGGCGAGGCGGAGTTTCTGCGGATGGTCGGCCCCATGGACAAGGCCAAGGGCGTCCTCACCTGCCGCGCGTGTATGGGCGACGGTGCGCTCTGCCGCGTGGAAGTGCCCACCGCCCCTCTCACCTCAGACCGACGCCACGCGCTCCTGGCTCGCGAGCGGGGCGACTGCGCCTGGCTCGATGGCCCGCTTGAGGCCCGACGTCGCCTCCAAAACGGCCAAATCCAACGCGCTGGCGACCTGCGTTTCACCGATGAAGCCCCCCTCACGCTCCACGACGAGCCCGAGGATGATGGCTTCTCCTTCTCCATTTGAGGCTCCCCATGCGTGCGCTCCTCTGCTCCCTCGCCCTTCTCTTCGGCCCCCTCTGCCGCGCCGAGGCCAACCGTTGGGGCGTGAGCGACCCCGAACTCGTGCGCGAATACATCGCCCCGGAGACCTCCCTCGGCGAGCCGGCGGTCGATTGGCGCCCGGTTTTGGGGCCTATTGCCGAGGAGATTGTTGCCCCGGCCAAGACGCCCCTGGAAGCGGCGATGCTTCTCAACCGTCATTTGTGGAAGCGCGTCGGCGTCATCTACTCCACCCGGCGCGACCGCCCGAACCAAGATCCCCTCCACTCGATGCGCATTGGTCTGGCCTCCTGCTCAGGCCTCTCCATCCTTCTGGCAGATGCCTGCCGCGCGGTCGGCATCCCAGCCCGACTCGTTGGTTGCCAGTGGCGGACCAAGCCCGGTAACCACACCTGGGTGGAAGTGTGGAGCGAGGGCGCGTGGTTCCCCCTGGGCGCCTTCGAGGATTGCCCGCCCGACCGCCTCTGGTTTCTGGATGATGCCGCCCAGGCCACCAGCGCCGATCCTCGCTACGCCATCTATGCCACGCGCGCCACCCTTAACGCGCAGGGAACGCGCTTTTGGGGCTGGGGCGTCCCGGCCGACGATGTCACTGCGCGCTATCTCCGCCCGGCGGCCAAGGGCCCGGCCGAAGGGTTCGTGCGCGTCTACATTGCCGCCGAGCGCCAGGGGGTGCGCGTGGCCGAGCCCTTCACCTGCCGCGGTCAACAGCTGACCACCCCTGGTCCCTTGCAGGACCTTAACGACTACACCACGCTCGACCTCCCGGACGGGGCCGAGTTCACCCTCGACTTTGGCTCCGCGCGCTTCACCCATCGCGCCACTGCCAACGCCATCTTTGTGGAGCAGCTGCCGTGAGCACCCCCGCCGAGAAGAGCCCCGAACGCTTTACCGCGTGGAACGCCACGCGCTTTTTTATTCCCCTGTGCATCCAGGCGATGAGCCAATCGCTAACCTATCCGCTCGTCGGGATCATCGTTTCGCACGGGCGACTCGGGGCTGCGGAGTTCGCGGCTTTTGCCCAGGGGCTGCTGGTGATGTTCCTCATTGGCACCACGGGCTATGGCCTGATTACCACCGGGATGGTCTTTGCCAAGGACCGCATTGGCCACCTACGCTTCACGCGCGTCAATACACTGCTCATCTGCCTGCAAGCGGCTCTGCAAGTCACTCTGGCGCTGCCAGGCATTGCGCCCTTCGTCTTTGGTAACTGCCTAGGGCTGACCGGGGAGCAGCTGGAAATCGCGCGCTGGTCGATGCTCTGCGCCCTTCCGGCCCAGGTTGGCTTTATGCTCCGCAATGTGCCCCAGGTGATTCTCTACAACGAACACAAGACCGCCATTGCCAACACCGCCACCATCCTACGCATTATAATTACCGCCGCGCTAGCCCCAGGCTTCTACGCTTGCGGCCTCGTTGGCTGGGGGTGGGGGTGCCTCTGCCTCTCTCTGCCGGTTTTCTTTGAGGCAGGACTGATGGCCCTACGTGCTCGCCCTTACATCCGCGCCCTCCCCCTCAAGCGCCGCGGCGAAGCCAAAGTGACCGTGGCCAAGCTCTTCCTCTTCAATATTCCCCTTTCCCTCGGCGGCTTCCTGCTCATCTTTGCCGTCTTTATGCTCAACGCTATCATCAATCGCACCGAGAATGGCGCGGCGATGCTCGCCATTCACCTCGTGGCCATGGGCCTCATCAACCCCCTCTCCTACGGAGCCCTGCGCAACCAAGCCGTCGCCATCGGCTTTCCCCAACACTCTCTGCGCGACCAGCGGACCTTCCTCTTCGCCCTCGCCAGCGGCCTCTGCCTAAGCGCAATCCTCTTCCTCCTCCAAATCCCCGCCCTCAGCGCCTGGTACTTCGGCAGCGTCCAGAACCTCCAACCCTGGCAACTGCCCCTCGCGCGCAACGCCCTTTGGGTGGCCATTCCCTTCCTCGTCCTCCAAGCCCTCCGCGGACATGCCGAAGGTCTCGCTGCCTACCGTCGCCGTCCAAATGCCGTCCTTTCCGGCCAAGCCGTCTTCTTCGGTATTCTCGTGGTTGTCCTCGTGGCCCTCTTCCACTTCCGCTGCCCTGGCTATCTAATGGGCATCTCCGCACTCACCTGCGCCTCTGCCGCCACGCTTTGCACTATCCGCCTGGCCCTAGCCCTCGATCGCGCCACCCGTTAAGCATTCTCCCTACCTCGCACACCTTGGCGGGCGCTATTTTGGGCCGCGCGCGGGGCGCGTGATTGTGGTATACTCTGCGGCTATCGTGAAAGGAAAGCGCAGCGTGAGTAGTCAGATTGGTATCGTGACGCCGAAGGATGTAAAGTTGGCTCTGCCGGCTGGGGGGTGGCCGTTGGAGAAGGGTGGGGTGCTGCCGGAGGTAACGGTGCGCTATGAGCAGGTGGGGGAGGCGGCGGCGGATGGGAGCAATGTGATTTTCATCTGTCATGCATTGACGGGCGATGCGCATGTGATTGGCTATCGCCCAGGGGAGCGGCCGGAGGTGGATCGGCCAAGCGGTTGGTGGGAGGGCATGATTGGGCCTGGGCAGGGGATTGATACTGAGCGCTTCTGCGTGATTTGCGCAAATATTCTGGGCGGCTGTTCAGGAACAACGGGGCCGAGTTCGCTCAATCCGGCGACGGGTAAGCCTTATGGTTCGGCCTTCCCAGAGATTACGATGGGCGATATTGTCGATGTCCATCGCGCGCTGTTGCATCAGCTAGGGCTCAAGCGGATTGCGGCGGTGGTCGGGGGAAGCTTTGGGGGGATGCAGGCGTTGGATTGGGCCATTCGCCATCCGGAGGATATGGAGAAGTGCGTGTTGGTGGCCTCCGCAGCCACATTGAATACGCAGGCGCTGGCCTTTGATATTGTAGCTAGGCACGCGATTATCCAGGATCCGAACTGGCACCATGGCGATTACTACGATGGGGCGCGGCCGATTGCCGGGCTGGCCAACGCCCGGCGCCTGGCGCACATCACCTACCTCTCTCAGCAGGTGATGGATGACAAGTTTGGGCGCGAGAAGCGCGAGGAATGGTTGCATCAGGGCAAGGATTTTCACGCGAAGGCGAAGCGGGACTTTCGGACCTACTTCCAGATTGAGTCCTATCTGGAATATCAGGGGCAGAAGTTCGTCAAGCGCTTTGATGCGAATAGCTACCTGCATATCACGCGGGCGCTGGATTCCTATGATCCCGAGGAGCGCTATGGCACGCTTGAGGCGGCCGTTCGCCAGGTGAAGGCGAAGGTGCTGTTGGTGAGTTTGAGCGGGGATTGGCTCTTTACGCGCGAGCAGGCCGGGCGGTTGGTGCGCGCCTGCGTGAGTGAACACAAGGAGATCTCCTACTGCCACCTTTACGCGCCGGCAGGGCACGATGCGTTTTTGACGCACATCGCCGAGCTGAAGTTGGTGATGCGCGCCTTCCTAACGGCAACCGATGCGCTTGATTCTTCCACCTTCAATGCGCAGGAGGCTGAAGCCTTCGAGGCCTTTGCACGGCAGATCCCCGAGGGTGCGCGGGTGTTGGATATTGGTTGCGGCGATGGGATGTTGCTCAAGCGCCTGGCGCTACGGCAGCGAGCCTACTGCCTAGGCTTGGAGCGCGACCTGCCGAAGGTGATTCAGGCTTTGCATGCGGGCATCAATGTGTTGATGGCCGATGTGGATACAGACCTGCGTTATATGCCCGACCACGCCTTCGATGTCTCGATTATCTCGCACACCATTCAGGTGCTTCGCCATCCGGATCGAATGATGCAACAGTTGTTGCGTGTGGCAGATTGGGCGCTGATCGCCTTCCCAAACTTCGGTTATCTGGGGATGCGCCTCTCGCTCCTCTTTACTGGCCACATGCCCCATACGAAAGAGTTCCCCTATCAGTGGTACGACACGCCCAATATTCACAACTGCACGCTCTCGGACTTCTACGCCTTCTGTGGGCAGTTCGGTCTGAAGGCTAAGTTGCTGGCGTGCCACTCGGCGAGTTGCCTGGGTAAGGCGCTCATCGCCCTGGGGCTGCGGAACCTCGGTGCCGACCGCGTTATCCTGCGGTTGACCCAAGACGAAACGAAGCGGGAGGCCCAATGAGCAAACCTTTGGATGAAGCCATCGACGCCCTGGCCGGGAAACTCGTCTGCAAGAATTGTCCGGCGATGAATACTCGTCGTGGGGTCAATCTCCCGGGGCAGAAGGCGATGGTCGCGGTCTTGAAAGAACTTCTGTCCGCCCTCTTTCCCGGGTGCTTAACCTATGAGCCCATTGACCACGAAGATCTGCCGGAGATGCGCGTGCGGTTGCGGGGCGTGGCCGCTGAGTTGATTGACCAGATCGCGCGTATTGAGGCCTATCGCGTGCTAGAGCGGACGCGTCCGGAGGGCTTCGATTGCCGCCGGCGTGCGCGGGAGGTGGTGGAGGTGCTCTTTGGGCGCCTGCCGGAGATCCGTACGCTTTTGCAGGCCGATGTGCTGGCCGCCTATGAAGGCGATCCTGCCGCCCACTCGAATATGGAGATCGTGATGTCCTATCCCGGGCTGCTGGCCATCGCCACGCACCGGGTGGCCCATGTGCTCTATGAGCAGGACGTCCACCTGTTGCCGCGCGTAATGAGCGAATATGCCCACTCCAAGACCGGCATCGACATTCACCCCGGGGCGACGATTGGCCAGGGTTTCTTTATCGACCACGGCACCGGTGTGGTGATTGGCGAAACCTGTGTAATTGGCCGCAATGTCCGCCTCTATCAGGGGGTTACATTGGGTGCTCTCTCCTTCCGTAAGGATGATGATGGTCATCTTGTCAAAGGCATCAAGCGCCACCCGAATGTAGAGGATGATGTGATTATTTACGCTAATGCCACCATTCTGGGCGGTGAGACAACGATTGGGCACGGGTCGGTTATCGGTGGTAATGTGTGGTTGACCCACTCTGTTCCGCCGGGCTCCAAGGTTTTCTACGAACGCGACTAACCCTCGAGCAGGAGGAGGAATAAGAGATGCGATGCTTTGCCTGGATGATTCTGTGTTGTGCGGCCACTGTCCTTCGTGCGGATTTGCCTGAGCGTGTGTTGGAGGCCTGTCTGGCCCCGTCTGTGCGCGAACAGGCCTCTGCCAAGCGCTGGCAGGTGCTCTCTCGCGCCGACTGGGAGAGCCGTCCGGTGCGAATTTCTGAGACCGACGGGGTGACTACGGCCGAGCAAGAGGGTGCCGAGCACCCGAGTGGATGGGTTAAAACCAAGGTTCGCCTAGAGATGCCGCCGCAGACCGACGCAACGCCTCAGCCGATGCAGACGCTGACGGTCGAGGCGCGCGCCACCGCCGTCCTGCCGAGTTTGACGGTGGACTTCTACCTCTTGCAGCAAGCGAAGTTGCCTCCTTACACGGTGACTCTCTGGCACGGTTGCCCGGCCTTGGTGGCCGAGGCTGGCGATTGGTATATTGTGGCCGGAGACCCGGCGGCGAAGGTCATCAAGACAGATGAGCCTGAGCCCAAGACCACGCTGGTGCTAGAAAATCAGCGCGCCAAGCAGGGTGAAGTTGTCAGTGCTTCTCTCCGCGTGGGCGAAGGGCCGTTACCCCGCTAGGGAGTGGACGCGATGCGGCAGCGCTCGGCGGCAGAGGCGCAGAAGATTTCGGTGGCGGGTGGGTGGACCGCGTGGATTACGCGTTTGGTTCACGGGGGACTGTGGATAGTTATCAGCCTAGCGGCGTTGCTCTTCTTGGGGCTCTGTGCGGCGGCGTACGGGTTGCGCGGTAGTTGGGTGCAAGGTTGGCTGGATGACTGCGTGCCGGCCGAAGTCGGGCGCTTGAGCTTTGGGCGACTCTCTTACCTCCCTAGCCGCGGGGTGACAATCGAGGCACTCGCTCTGCACGACAAGGCGGGTAAGCTCTTGGTGGGATGTTCGCGAGCGGAAGTGGGTTTGCGAATCTTCTGTTGGGGGGGCTGGAATAAACGGTTGAAGCGGGTGACGGTGTGGGATCTCTTTGTGGCGCAGTTGGAGCACGACCCGAATAGACAGCCCGAGCGCACGCCCCTGTCTCCGGAGTTACGCCGCCCCTTGCCGGACTTTGCAGCCTTTCCTATTCCCGATCTGCCGGAGCTACCGTTGCGCCTCATTCGCCCGGATGTTCTGGAAATCCGCCTTGATGAGGTGGCCGGCGCGCTCGTGATGGACTCCGCCACCCATCGCGTCACTTTCCGCAACCTCCACGGCCGCATCGACCAGGACGGCCAGTGGGCCGAGGCCGAGGTCCTGCTCGACTTTCTGGACGCCTCGGCCAAGGCCACCATCCGCGGCTTTATCTATCAGCAGCGCCTCAATGGCATCTATCGCGCCCTCAATTTTCCTATCATCCAAGCGTATAGCGACCTCTTTACTCTTCGCCAGCCGGCCTGGGGCGATTGCTCGTTTACCGTTGGCTTTGATAAGTATCGCAACCTCTTCAACCTGCGCGTTGATATTGCCGCCCGCGCCGGTGACTATTGCGGAGTCCCCTTCGACGAGGCGGAGACCACCATCCGCTGCCGAGGCATCTGGGATGCGGTCACCACAATCGAGCCCATTATTGCCCGTCGTGATGGCAAGATTGTTGCTCAAGGTTCTCTGCGTTTTGACTGTCCGGCCGACACCTTCACCTTTAGCGCGCATGGCACCGGACTCCAACCGCGCGAGTGCTTCGACTTGGTTCACGAGCCCTTCACGGAACTCATTCCCGAGGTCATCGGCACCCAGCCGCCCGAGGTGGTTATTACTGGCAGCTTACCTCTCCTCTCTAAGCAGACTCCCGGTAAGATTCGTCTTGATGGACGCTTTCGTTTTGATCAGGGCTGTGAGGCCTTTGGCGTGCCTTTCAAGCGCCTTTCAAGTGAAGTTAGGATGGACAAGGGCCGCCTCTCCTTCCAAAATCTATGTGCCGAGTTGGGTGAGGTGGGCAAAGTGACCGGTCATACGAGCTTGATTATCCCCGAGAGTGCCGAGTATGCAGATCTCGACCTCGCCCTCCTCTTGGAGAAGGTGCCCCTAAATGACCTGCTTATGGCTGCCGGCCGTGTGTCTGAAAAGCCCGTCTACAGCCAGGTGGATGGCGCGCTTACCTTGGGGTGCCGCCTTGATGAGACCTTGCGCAAGAGTCTTTCGGCGCGCTTCAACCTCTCAATTGATGGCGGCCTTATCACGCGCTTGCCCCTCTTCTCGGGGCTGACCAACCTTCTGGCCGATTATATCCCTGGTGTCTCCTCGCTCACGGATACCTCTCATGTCAAACTTGCAGGCACAGCAGATGCAGGTCTTTTCACCATTCCCGATTTCTCCCTCACTGGCGATCTTTTGGCTATTGAGGGCGATATTTTTTACAATCTTCCTCAGGATCAACTCTTTGCCGAAGTCATGGCAGGCAATTTCAAGCGCGGCTCCGTGATGGGCACGCTCACCCGATGGGTCACGCTTCCTGTCAATCGCTTTCTCTGGAAAATCCGCGTCACCGGCCCGATTAGCGCCCCCCAGTGGCACATCGTCACCTTTGTTGGCAACCTCTGGGAAAAGGTCAAGGGTGAAGACTAACTTCTTCCTATACCCAGGAGATTGCCAATGATGGATATTGTTCTTGTTCATCCCGAGATCCCGCACAATACTGGCGCCATTGGCCGCCTCTGCGTTGGCCTCGGGTGGCCCCTCGTCCTTATCCGCCCGCTCGGTTTCACCCTGAGTGAGAAGATGATTCGCCGTGCCGGTCTTGACTATTGGCCGCACCTCGATCTCACCCTTTTTGACACCTTTGAGGACTATCTCGCTGCGCGCAAGCCCTCCTCCCTTGTTTTCCTCTCTACCCACGCCACGCGTTCGCTCTACGAGACGCCTCTTGAACCTGGTGGAGCGCTCGTCTTTGGTTGCGAAAGTTCAGGTCTCCCAAAGGACTTTTACACCCGCTACGCCGCTGAACTTGCCCTTATTCCGATGCCAGGGCCCTTTGCCCGTTCTATTAACCTCGCGAACGCTGTCTCCATTGCCGCGTACGAAGCTTTCCGACGAACCGGAGCCTGAGCCTGCTAATACTTCCGCCCACAGTCTGCCGATGTGGGCCACGCGTGAATGCTTCACGAAATAGACTGCGCACGGAAGTGCTTTTATGCTATACTCTGCGTTGTTTTCTTGGAAGCCTGGACTATGAAATCGACTCGTATCTCTTGGATTTGGTCCGTCGCGGTGTTTGCGGTTGCGACGGTGTTTTATCTGTTGACTTCGGCATGGGGCGTGTATCCTGGGGCATCAGCGCGCTTTGTGGCTTCTGCGCTTTTTCCTGAATGGGGTGTTGAGGGCGTGCACTCGTTGGAGCGAGTGTTGGCCTTGATTTTGGCGCAGGGCTTGGCGCCGGAGCGAGTGCTGGTAGGCTTTTCGTGGGGGGCGGCAATTCTGGGTGGGTTGACGATTCTGGGGTTGTTCCGTGCAACAATGGCGGGGATTAGCCTGTCGTGCATTGATATGAATGGAATCCGGAAGCATGAATTGGGGCGAATGCATGATGATTTGTGGCTGGTGATGCTGTTAACGGGGGTGGGAACAGCGTTGATGGGGTTGGTGGCGTTGCCGCTGTGGGCGCAGGGGACGCGGCCGTTGTCGGGTTCGGTGGCCACCATGTTGGGGATGGCGGTAATCTGTTTTTCTTTGCGCTTGCGCCGGCGTTGCATTGAGGATTTGACGGATCAAGGGCGGCTGACCTTTCGGCATCAAGTATTGCTGGCGGGGGTCTTTGCTCTGGCAGCCTACTTGGGAGTCGATGTGGTGCAGTTGGCGCCAGTGGCGGTGGTGGGGATGGTGCTTGGTGGGAGTGCGTTTGTGCGGGCGGAGGGGCCTGCACAGGTTCAGAATATGCTGTGGGCGGCGATTGGAATCATCATTGGGGTGGGGGCCTCGATAGTTACCTTTCATGTGAGTTTGTTGCTCGCAGGGGTGAAGACGGAGGCGCCAGTGGCGGTGTTGTGGGTCAATCAGATGTTGGCGGCGTGGAAGGGCGCGGTGCCGTGGGTGATGAGTTTCGAGGGCGCTTCGGCCTTGTTGCTCTTTGCCGTTCCGATGGCGCTCTTCTTTGGATGTTTCCCGCAGGCATATCTGCGTGTTGCTTCGCCCCTGATTGGGCAGCTGGTCATTGTGCTCATGTTTGGGGTCTGCTTGGCGCAGTGGCCGAAGGCGTTGTGGGAGACGCTTGCTGAACCGAGTGTACTCTCGGCGCAGGGAATTGCGATGCTGATTTGCGTGGTGGGCATGATGGTGGGGTCATGGGCTTTCCATTGGCTCGATGCGCATACGCGCTGGAAATCGGGTGCGGCACATGGGGTGGTGGCGGTAATGGTGATGGGGATTCTCTGCGTGCTCGCGGTGGTCGAGGGGGGGCTGTGGCACAATCAGGGAGCCGGACGGCCGGCCCGAGAGATTTGCCACGAGGTGTGGCGTGTGCAAGATCGTTCGCTGCCGCACCAGGCATTGGTGTGGTTGGAAGCACCTTGGCATGGCGCGGAGGACTTTTTGGTTTGGCGACATACGCAAGGTCGGCGTATCTATCCGGTACGCGTGGGGGCGACCGAGGGGCGTGGCATTTGTCTGGGCGAGCAACCGTGGGAGGCTTACGCGGCGGAGGATGTTGCCTTCGCGCGGTTGCAGACATTGCCTAAGGCGTTGGGGCAGTATCTAGCCCTCTCGCCCTGGCGTCAATTTGTGCTTTGCGGGGAACTGCCCTTAGCGAATGAGCGCGAGCTCGTGGCGGTGGCGCAGTGGGCGGATGGAACGCCGTTCGGACAGACGCCTGTGGGGCAGCGATTTCTGCAAGGCGTTCGGGCGCGTGCGGCGCGTGCGGCCGTGGTGCGTGCCTATACGTTGCCGCCTGCAGAGGCCGCAGAACGGCTGCGTGAAGCGTTAACGTGGGATGAGACGAACCTGGCTGCTGCCCTGAGTTTGGCTGCGCTCGCCGAGGAGGGAGTGGCCATTAGCCAAGAGGAGCAGATGGCAGGAGTGGCGATTCTTGAGCGTGAGCCGTGGTTGCAGGCGCCATTGCCGCGCCGGGCGTTGGCTTTTGAAGCGGTCTATGGACCGGTGCGCAATGCGGCTTTCCGGTCGGCTCGGCGGATGAACAGTTTGGAGGCGGGCAATCGCGAGCGGATGGTGGCGGAGCTCTGTAAGGTTTATGATGAAAATCCCTCTGTGCTCTCACTGCAGGAGCGTCTGGTGGCGCTTTTGGCGCTAGGAGAGACGGCAGGGGCTGAACATCTTCGACATGTGCCGGCGCAGCCTGAGGAGTTGGAACTCTATCTCTTGGCGTATCCGCTGACGGAGGCTTCGTCTGCGCTCTACCAAACCTACCGGGAGATATTGCGGGAGAATAGCGCGCTTACGCAAATCTATAACACTCGCTATGGGGTTAATCGTGGTCGACAGCGTGATCGGATTCTCTCCTTCTTCTCGCGTGATGGCCACTTTGCTTACGCCCTCTTCTATGTGAAAGACTGTCTGGCGCAGGGGGATTTGGCGGAAGCCGAGAAGTTCGTAACCGGCTTCTCCTTCCGAGAGCGGATGAGTGAAACGCCCTACTTGGCCGAATATTTGCGGGTACGCGTGCTTGAAAAGATGGCTGAGGCGGACGCTCCTCGGGCGGTTTCAGTGGTGCGAGATTGGTTATTGAGCGACCCGAAGCAACCGGAACTCTGGAGCTTCTTCTTTGAGCATGCTGCCCCTGCAGGCGATGAGCCGCCCGTTGCGTTGGTGGATGAGGCGCTTGCGTGCTTGGCCTACTATCCCTTCCACCCGCAAGCAGGGGCGCATTTTGGGGCCTATCTGAGCGCCCAGGCCGGACAAGAAGTGGCTGACCGCTGGGAAGCCGCATGCAAGCGCGCGCGGGTGCTTCCCCTAAAGTAAGAAGGATTGCGTATATGTTGACCGCCGACTTTGACTATCCCTTGCCTGAAGAACTGATTGCCCAGGTTCCTCCAGAGGTGCGTGGTACCTCGCGGATGATGGTCTTGGACCGCACAAAAACGGGGATTGAACATCGTCATATTGCCGATATTGTCGACTACCTACGTGCGGGGGACCTTTTGGTGCTCAATAATACGCGCGTCTTTCCGGCGCGGGTGCTTGGCGCGTGGGAGGATACCGGGG
>JBJEVY010000018.1:0-2950 GCA_051884775.1 Candidatus Spyradenecus sp.
CGCCACCCCCACCGCCCCCTGGAAGTGGCTGCGCATCGCCGATGTCCTCCAGGAGCGCTACTGGCTCGTCGTCACCGACCAAGGCTACCTCGTCGTCGACGCCAAGGCCGCCCTTGAGCGCATCCTCTACGAACGCATCCTCGCCGATACCGAGCGCGCCCCCGCCACCCAGCCTCTGCTCATCCCCGAAACCCTCCACCTTCCCCTCCTCGATGCCGAACGCGTCACCCGCTTCCTCCCTGAACTCCAGGCCGCCGGCTTCGACCTCTCCCCGCTCGACCACGAAACCTTCCTCATCAACACCCTCCCCGTCGCCTTCGCCGAGTTCCCCCCCAAGGAAGTCGTCGCCGAAATCGCCGCCAACCTCGAGCAAGGCGCCACCCTCAAACGCGCCAATGCCTGGCGCCGCGAAGTCGTTGCCCGCGCCGCCGCCCGCGCCGCCGCAAATACCTTCCGCCCCAACTCCAAGGAAGCCGCCGAGACCCTGATGGCCCAGCTCGCCCAGTGCCAGCTCCCCTACGCCACCCCCCGCGGCAAGCCCGTGATGCTCCTCACCTCCTACCGCGAACTCGAGCGCCGCTTCCAACAGTAGCGCCTCACGCGTGCTCAGGCGCAATCACCAACGGCTGGGCAGCAGCCTCTAGGCGTGCGATTTCCGCGTCCGAGAGTTCGGCAAAGTAAGCCCGCTTGCGTTGCGCGAGGTGGCCATTGTTCTGCAAGAGTAAGCGGAGGAATTGGTTGGCCTTCTTTTCAGGCAAATCCACCACCTTGCGCATTGCGCTGCGGACGCTGTCGTAGCGCTTCAGATATTCCAGCTCCGCTTTCCACTCGGTGCGAATGGTCGTTGCAACGACCTCCTGGAAATAGACAACAATCGGCGTCAAATCGATCGCACGGTAAAGGTCTCGCGAGTCCCGCGTGACGGTCACTTCGCCCGCTTCATCGAGTGTATAGGGAAGGCGCGGCATCAGGCGTTTGGAGAAGGACTCCAACGCCTCGTCGTAAGCACGCTGCGCCTTGAGCATCACGGCCGAGACCGGGAAGATTAACCCCTGAGGGATGAAGTCCAACTGCGCCAGGATGGCATGGAGCAGGTAGCGATGGACACGACCATTCCCGTCCTCAAAAGGATGCAGAAAGACGAAGGCAAAACCCATAACGCTCGCCACAACAAGGGGGTCTGCCGGCTTGGTGCGCATCCACTGCTTCAGGCACTCCAGAAACCCCATCATCAGTTCATCGAGTGCCTCCGGTTGAGGAGCAATGAAGTGAACCCGCTCGTAGCCCGGTGTAATCGTCTCGCCCACATAAACCTGCGTGCGGCGCCAATCGTGCTGACGGTAGCGCGCATCGACCACGCTGTTCTGGGCTGCCAGTAAGGCCTCTTTCGTGAGCTCTGTCCGAGCCATCGCTTGCAGTAGGTCGAGGAAGGCCTCCATCCGCCGTTGGTCAGGCGCCTCGCGCTCAATGGCGAACGAGCTCTTCGTCTCCTTGGCATAAAGATAGTTCACGGCCCGATAAAGGAGTGCCGGGTCATACCCTTGCAACAGCCGCTCGGCCTCCGCCTTCAAGTCAGCACTCCGCGCGCCATCCAACTCAGGCACCTTGCGCACATACGGCGAGAAGTGTTCGTTGCCAAGCAAGTTGTTCAAGATGTGACACCGGCGATTGCGAAGCGCCGCCGTCTCCGGCAGTGCAAACTGCAAGCGCTCATCCACCAACGGCAGATAGGCCCCGCCCTCCCCATCCGGCAAATCTAGCTGCCGTCCGGTCAGATACTCATAGAGGAACCAAACCCGCCGCTGCGTGCCCCCCAAGGGATGCTCCTGAACGAAACGTGCCACCTCCCCCGCCTCCAATTTGGCAAAGAGCGCCCGAAGCACCTCGAGGTTAACCCCCTCGTACTTCAGCGCGAAGGTCAGTTGCCCCTGCCAACCCGCCTCAACGCGATAACGACTGCGCGGGAAATAGGTCTCCTGATAACACCCATCTCGCACAATCTCCTTCGTATGCCGATCGGTCATATACGCGCGCGAAAGCAACTCGCAGACCTGCAGCGTGTAGGCCGAAATCAGATGCAAATAACCAACTGGTGACAACTCCGCCATCTTTACATTCCTCCTCCGCAATTCCATTAAACTTTTCGCAAATCCATTAAAAACCGTCTTCGCTTCCGCAATTCTATTAAAATCCAGGCCCTTTACTCGCAGATCATTCTACATCAACCCCTCGTTCGCTGCAACTCCACCCCAAACGCCCCCGCAGTCTCCCTTCTCCTTGGACCTTTTGCATGTTGTCAAGATTTAGGCCATCGTAAATCTGGCAACCAGCGGAATACGCCAGTGAAAACAAAAGCGCTTCCCCCTGGCTCTTCCCCTCTCGCTGCAGGAGATTCCTTACAAACTCCTCCGCCTCTTCGGCCCCCAACCACCGGCAAACCCGTGATGCTCCTCACCTCCTACCGCGAACTCGAGCGCCGCTTCCAGCAGTAAGGCTCCCGCTCGAGCGCACAAAGGGGGCTAGACGAACATCGACATATAGTGCGGAAGCGTGACCTTCTTGCCGACAACCCCCACATTGCCCATAATGAACTTATAGCCCAGGGCAACATCGGCGCGCTTGAGCATTGCGTCAAACGAGGATGAGGAATTTCTGCCGGCTTTGACCTCCACGGGGACAATCCCACGCTCGTGCTCAATGACAAAGTCTATCTCCCCTAACTGCGAGGACTTCTGATAATAGTAGGGCGTGTAGCCCCTTGCGATGAGCTGCTCGGCGATGGCATTCTCGTAGAGCCCCCTCTTGGCAAAGCCACCCAGAGCGTTGTCGAGTATTTCTTGCTTAGCCCGAAACCCCATCATTGCGGTGAGAATGCCGACATCCGCGAGGTACATCTTGAAGCTCTCGCCAATCTTGTACACACTCAACGGAAGGGTGGTTGCAACTTTTT
>JBJEVY010000019.1:0-10931 GCA_051884775.1 Candidatus Spyradenecus sp.
AAAGCCGGCAAAACCGCCCTCGAAGCCCAAGCCCAGCAATGGGAACGCATCGCCGGCTCCGCCAAAACCGCCCAAGAACGCACCCGCGCCTTCGCCGCCCGCACCGCCGCCTACCGCGGCCCCTCTCCCGCCCCGACTTCACCCCCTCCGCGTCAAGCATTCTGCGCGGAAAGTTGAAGTCGACAGCCGCGTTCCGCGACGAATGCGCCGTTGCTTTTGGGAACTGTTCTCACGGCTCAGGTGGGCTTAACACGGTTTGCGCCAGCGCTGTCGGCTGTCAGCTGTCAGCTGTCTGCTGTTGGCTGTTCTGGCCGCTGCGGCGGCCAGAACTACTTCAGCCGCTCGTAGGCAGCATTAATCTCGGCCATTCGGTCGGAAGCTTGCTGCAATAGACGCTCGGGGAGCCCTTGCGCCTGGAGGCGATCGGGGTGGAGTTCCTTGACCTTCTGGCGGTAAGCGCGCTTGATCTCTTCAGGGGTGGCGTTGGCGGCGAGACCTAGCAGCGCGAGGTCGCGAGTACGCTGTTCGGCGGTATCGATATGCGGCGAGCGCGCATGTTCGCGCCGGGTACGTGCGTTCGAGCCGAAGTCTGCCCCGCCCATCATCGGCCGCAAGATAAGCTGCACCAGGGCCAAGGGAAGTCCAAAGATTTGCGCTGACCCCAACAACATCTCACGCGCTTGCGGCGGCAAATCGCCCTCTGCGCAGGCCACATGTGCCAGAAAGCGGAAGGTAATAACGCGAACCTCGAAGTTCCCGCAGAACGCTGCCAGCGCCTGCGCGCTCTCGCGCCACGTCTCGGGCGCATCCTTCCCCTCGCGGAAGGATTCCTGGGCCAGCTTTAACTCTTCGCCCGAGAGCTGCAACTCATGGAAGATGCGCTCGACCCTAGCAATTTCGCGCTCGGTCACGCGCCCATCGGCCTTGGCAATCTTCCCCAAGAGCCCCATCAAGTGATAGATATACTCCAGCCGATGGCGCTTGGCCGAGGCGCTCTGCGTGTGCGCTTCATCGCCCGCAAAGAGCTCACGTACCAACCACACCACCGCGCGGAAGAGGAAGGCAAAGAAGAGGATTCCAAAGAGTTGGGAGAGGCAACCCATCGCGTTCCCCGCTTACGCCTGCTCCGTGGCTGCGGCCAGACGCTGCTTCAGGTCAAAATCTTCCAGCTGCTCCAAGAGCCCATCCAGTTCCCCCTCCATCACGCGGTCGAGGGCGTAGAGCGTCAGGTTGATGCGGTGGTCGGTGAGGCGGTTCTGCGGGAAGTTATAGGTGCGGATTCGCTGGGAACGGTCGCCGCTTCCGCGCAAGGTCAAGCGCGTGGCTCCGGCCTTGGCCTCCTCGGCCTGCCGCCGCGCATCAAGAATACGCGACTTGAGCACCGCCAACGCCTTCTCCTTATTCCGGTGCTGGCTCCGTTCATCCTGGCACTGCGCCACCAACCCCGTGGGCAGGTGCGTAATGCGAATGGCCGAGTAGGTGGTATTCACCCCCTGCCCGCCGTGACCGCCCGCGCAGAAGATGTCGATGCGCAGCTCACTCTCGGGAATCTCCAACTCATCCTCTTCATCGGCCTCGGGCAAGACAATCACCGTCGCCGCCGAGGTGTGGATCCGCCCCTGCGCCTCCGTCACAGGCACGCGCTGAACCCGGTGCCCGCCACTCTCAAAGCGGAAACGCCCATACGGACTCTCGCCCCCGGAGATGGTAAAGACCACCTCCTTGTAGCCGCCGAGCTCATTCTGTGCCTCGTCCATCACCGAAATGGTGTAGCCGTGCGCCTCGCAATACTTGAGATACATCCGGAAGAGGTCCCCGGCAAAGAGCGCCGCCTCATCGCCCCCCGTCCCGGCGCGGATTTCCACCATCGCATTGCGTTCATCCAGCGGGTCGGCCGGCAGCAAGGCCCGCAACAGCCGCTCCTCGGCCTTGGGCAATTCGGCCTCGGCACGGGCAATCTCCTCGCGCGCCATCTCGGCCATTTCGGGGTCGGACTCCATTTCGCGGGCTGCCGCCAGGTCGCTCTCCAACCCAAAGGCATGTTCAGCGGCCGCTTCGATCCGCTTCAAGCGCGTATGTTCGCGCAGAACCTCTTGGTACCGCTTGCGATTTCCCGTCACGGCCGGATCGGCCATCTCGGCCTCCACCACCGCCAGCCGCTCCAGCGCCTTGGCAATCTGTCCGCGCTCAATCATCGTCTATTCCCCTTTCAAGCCCAACACACAAAAAACAGCAAACAGCCGGCAACCGCTCCAGCCGCGCCCCGGTTGCCCGGTGCCGCTTCGCTCCACGCCGCGCTGTTCGCTGTCTGCCGCTATGCGCAAACGGAAGATTACTTCTTGCCGTAGCGCTGCATGAACTTGTCGATGCGCCCTTCGGTGTCCATCACCGTCTTCTTGCCTGTGTAGTAAGGATGGCAAGCCGAGCAGACGTTGCAGGTCATTTCCTTCTTCGTGGAGCGGGTATGAATCACGTTGCCGCACGCGCAGGTGATCGTCGCGTCTTCGTACTTGGGATGAATGTCTTTCTTCATAACGTAAAAGCCTTTCTACCTCTAAAAAGTCACGCCACTATAGCATACCCGCTGCCACCCGTCAAGCCCCCCGGCGGCGTTCGTGTCTTCGTGCACGACGTTTCTTTGCGCCAGGTTTCATTGGCTTCGCTTTGTATTAGGCCCGACAACGATTTCAACAGGGCCCCCATGCAATTCCCTTCCGCCCGGAGCGAAACTATTAAGCCCGGGGGTTAATGGAATTAAGCCCACGGGGTTAATTGAATTATCCCCACGGGCTTAATTCAATTATCCCCGCGGGGATAATTATCCGATCCGCCCCGGGGAGAAGTTCCCGCCTGGCGTGAGCGCAGTTGCACAAGGCCGAGGCGCAAAGTGCCGAGCGGTTCGCCGTTGGCGCCTCGCCGTTCGCGCGGAGGCTGGGTGCGGCCATTGGAGCGGTGGCTTGCAGGGCAAGCGCGTTTCCCCTCGCTCGGTCTATTCGAGAACGCCTGCCCGACTCACCTCTCTCAGCCCATTCATCGCGGCACGCGCCCTAACAGCCACCCGCTAGTCGCTACTTGTTGCGAGCGAAGCGCGCTTCGGGCGAAGCGCATTTTGCGCTTGGTTGGGGGGTGTGCTAGAATGGGCAGTATGAGACGGAGCATTTGTGTGTTGTTGGGCGGCTGCTGGTTGGCGGCTGCGGGTGCTGTAGCGGGTCCGGTGCGCCATCCGGCGTATGAGCCGGCGGGGGCGCAGCGGGCGTTGACGGCCGAGGAGCTGGCGCAGCCGGTGCGGTTGGTGCCGGTGTCGCCGCGGGTGCGGTATGCGCGCGACGAGGTGCCGATTCTGCCGCCGCGCGCGGAGGCCGAGCCGCTTATTCTGCGCGCGTGGCGTGGGGAGCGGGTGACGGCGCAGGTCTTGGCCATCTCGCCGAAGGGCTTTGAGGAGCTCACGGTCGAGCCGCTGGAGCTGCAGTATGCCGATGGGTCTCGGCTACCGGTGCGGCTGGACTGGGTGCGCTATACCTTGGCTGATGGCACGTTGGTGGCCGATGTGCTCGATGGCACGGCGCAGACGCGCTTTGCCGGGGTGACGCGACCGCTCTTCCTTTCCATTGACGTGCCGCGCGATCGCGAGGGGTTTGCCAACGGGGTCCTAACGGTGCGGATTAATGGGCAGGCGTGCCGGTTGCCGCTGATTTTGGTGGCGGGTGGGCCGGTGTTGCCGCCGCCGGAGCAGTGGCAGTGCCACGTGGATATTTGGCAGCACCCGGATGCTGTGGCGCGTTGGCACGATGTGCCGATGTGGTCGCCCGAGCACTTCGCCTTGCTCAAGCCGCAGATGGTGCGTCTGGCACAGTTGGGGCAGAAGACGATTACCGCCACGCTCATCGACGAGGCGTGGGATGAGCAGACTTACGACCGCTTCCGCTCGATGGTGGAGGTGACACGCCGCGCGGATGGCACTTGGGCCTACGACTACTCGGCCTTCGATAATTGGGTGGAGTTTATGCGCCGGGAGGCGGGGCTTGCGAAGGCGGCCATCCATTGCTACACGATGATTCCCTGGTCGTTGCGCTTTGCCTACTACGATGAAGCGCAGGGGCGGCGGGTGGCGCCGAAGCTGCAGCCGGGGTCGGCCGAGTATGCGGACTTCTGGGAGCACTTCCTCACCGCCTTCGTCGAGCACGTGCGCACGAAGGGCTGGCTGGAGCAGGTGCGCCTGGCGATGGATGAGCGGCCCGACCACCTCCTGCGTCCGGCCTTGGAGATTGCGCGGCGGGTGGCGCCGGAGCTGAAGTTGGTGGCGGCGTGCGATCGGCCTAGCGAGCTCAACAGCGCCTTCGCGGATGTCTCCTATAGTTATGGCATTGCCGAGAAGCTCTTTGGGATTGCCGCCGAGCGGCGGGCGAAGGGGCAGTTTACCACCTTCTACGTCTGCTGCCACCCGGCGCGGCCGAACACCTTTATGGCCTCCAACCTCGCCGAGAGCGAGTGGCTGCTGCCCTTCGCCGCGCACTGCGGTCTGGATGGCTTCCTGCGCTGGGCCTATCACTCGTGGGTGGAGAACCCGCTCGTCTCGCAGGACTACACCTCCTGGCCCAGCGGCGACACCGCGCTTGTCTACCCCGGCAACCGCTCCTCCCTGCGCCTCGAGGCGCTGCGCAATGGCATCGAGACCTTCGAGAAGATTCGCCTGCTGCGCGAAACGGCCGAGCCCGAGGTGCTGGCGAAGGTCGAGGCCGCGCTCGAGCGCTTTACCGTCTCCAAGGGCGGACAAGACGGCCACTTGGCCGACCTCGAAGCCCTGGATAAAGCCCTGCCTTAACCCTACAGAAAGGAGTTCGCAATGTTCGATATTGAGTTCCAAGGAGCCGCGCGCACCACCACCGGCTCGATGCACATCGTCAATGTCAACGGCCTGCGCATCCTCCTCGATTGCGGTCTCTACCAAGGGCACCGCAAGGAGGCCTTCGAGCGCAACCGCCAGCTGGCCGTCGATGCCCGCACGGTCGACTGCGTCCTCCTCTCCCACGCGCACATCGACCACAGCGGCAACCTGCCCTCCCTTGTGCGCGCCGGCTATCGCGGCCCCATCTACACCACCGAGGCCACGCGCGACCTCTGCGACCCCATGCTCCGCGACTGCGCCTACATCACCCAGCACGATGTCACCATCGTCAACCGCCGCCGCCAGGCCGAGGGCAAGCGTCTCTTCGAGCCGCTCTATTTGGAGCAGGACGTCGAGCGCACCCTCTCGCAGATGCGCGGGGTGCCCTATAAGCGCGTGATTGACCTGGGCAATAACGTCGGCGCGGTCTTCCACAATGCCGGCCACATTCTCGGCTCGGCCCTCGTCGAGCTCTTCGCCAAGCAGCCCAATGGCACCTACCGCCGCCTGCTCTTCTCGGGCGACCTCGGCCAGCCGGGCCAGCCCATCATTCCCCCGCCGGAGGTCGTCGAAGGCCCCGACGTGCTGCTGGTGGAATCCACCTACGCCGACCGCGAGCACCCGCCGCGCGCCAACATCCTCGGCCGTCTGCGCGATTACATCCTCGACATCACCCAGCAGCGCGCCAAGCTCATTATCCCGGCCTTCAGCGTTGGCCGAACCCAGCAGATCCTCTTCTTCCTCAACCAGCTCCTGCGCGAAGGGCGCATCCCGCACCTGCCCATCTATGTCGACTCCCCCCTCTCCCTCAAGGCCACCCAGATCTACGCCAAGCACACCGCTTGCTACGGCGAAGCGGCCAGCGAGCTCCTCCGCCAGGGGGTCGACCTCTTCAAGATGCCCGGGCTGCAGTTCCTCGCCACCCCCGACCAATCCAAGGCGCTCAACCACGCCCAAGGTCCGATGATCGTCATTGCTGCCAGTGGCATGTGCGAAGGCGGGCGCATTCTCCACCACCTGCAAAATGGCGTTGGCGACCCGCGCAACATCATTCTCATCGTCGGCTACCAGGCCGAAGGCACCCTTGGCCGGCGCATTGTCGAGCTGCAGAGCCCCCTCAAAATCCTCGGCGAGGAGTTTGACCTCCAGGCCCGCGTCCACACCATCAACGCCCTCTCCGCCCACGCCGACCGCATCGCCCTGCGTAACTGGGTCCGCGCTGTCAACGCCAAGGGCACCGTCAAGCACGTCTTTGCCGTCCACGGCGAAGAGGAGAAGGTCCAGGCGATGTGCCAAATCTTGCGCGAAGAGGGCTATTCCAACCCCATCGCCCCCGCCCCCGGCGCAATTTTCAAGGGTTTGTGAGGGGCGGCTAGCCGCCCCGCGAGCGGTGCGTACAGTTGTATACAGCGGAAAAAAGACGGAGATTTTAGGCTTGGTAGACCAACGAAGATGGTAGATTGAAGGCGTTCAAGGCGAATGGTTCGCTGCGAAGTCTACAAAGGAGTCTACAATGCGTAAGCGTTGGTTATGTTGGGTTGTGGCGGGGATGTCGATAATCCTCCCCTCGATTGGGCGTGCAACGCCCGAGGAATCGGTCAAGCGGGTCTATATTGTCTTTAAGACGCACCTCGATGTGGGATATACGGATCTCAGTTCCCGGGTGACGGAGCACTATGTGCGGACCTTCATTCCCAAGGCGATGGATGTGGCCGAGCGCTTTGATGGTGATGGTTCGGGGGATCGCTTTGTGTGGACGGTGGGCTCGTGGTTGATCCGCAAGTATCTGGAGACGGCGGAACCGGCGGAGGTTGCGCGCTTGGAGCGCCATCTGCGAGCCGGGACAATTACTTACGGGGCGATTCCCTACACGGTGGAGAGCGAGAGCCTGACGATGCCGATGTACAAGGCGCTCTTGGGCACATCTAAGGAATTGGACGCTCAGTATGGCCACCACACCACGGGGGCCAAGCAGAGCGATGTGCCCGGGCACACGCGCGCCATCATCGATCCACTGGCCGAGGCCGGGGTGCAATTCCTGCATATCGGGGTGAACTCGATGAGCCCGGTGCCGAAGGTGCCGGATTTCTTCCGGTGGCGCGCGCCCTCGGGGCGGGAGTTGCTGGTCTGCTGCCAACAGTACTATGGCCAGACGGTGATTATGCCTGGTGGGGAGAGCGTCCTCTCCATTCAGTGCACCTCGGACAATTGCGGCCCGCATACCTACGAGCAGGCCAAGGAGGTCTATGCCGACCTGCGCAAGCGCTATCCGAATGCGCAGGCTATTAGCACCACGCTCGACACGCTGGGTGAGGAACTGGCCAAGCACCGCGAGGAGTTGCCGGTGATCACCTCCGAGATTGGTGACACGTGGATCTATGGTTACGCTAGCGAGCCGGCGCGGATGGCCCGTTTCCGCGCCCTAATGCGTAAGTATGCCGAGTGGATTGCAGAGGGAAATTGCGCGAAGGCAGCCCCGAGGCCACGCGCTTTGTGCTGGAGCTCGGACTCATTGGCGAGCACACCTGGGGCATCTGCACCGGCTACCACATCCTCGATGGTGACAAGTATGACCAGGCTCCCTTCCAGGCTGCGCGCAAGCTCCCCAACTTCCAGATTTGCGAGCGCTCCTGGCGCGAGATTGATGCCTATATTCCTTCGGCCATCGCCCTCCTGCCCGAGGCTTTGCGCGCCGAAGCCCAGGCGGCAGTCGATGCCGCTGTAACTGTGGAGTTGGAACCGCAGCCGACCCCGACGGCTCCGGCCAAGGCCCCTTGGCAGCAGACGCTGCCGGCCCTGCCGAGTGCGACCATCGGTGCGCTCTACTATCAAACGCTTGACTGCAATGACTACGAGCGCTACCGCATTCGCTACTTCGGGGCCGATTATCGCACCGCCAAGCCCATCTCCACCCTCTACGACTTCGGCAAGATGGAGCTGGAGAAGAGCCACGCCATTAGCGCCCTGCTCCCGGCCTACGCCATCGGCGAGACCTCCAAGGAGACCCCCGAGGGGCGGCGCATCACCACGGAACTCTACTTCGACCCCGCCAGCCCACTCGATCGTTCGCTTCTGCCCCAGCGCACGCAAGTCTCCGTGCTCCTAGCTCCGGGGGGCAAGCGCGCGGAGGTGTCTGTCACCCTGCTCGGTAAGCCGGCCGTGCGCCTGCCGGAAGCCTACTGGTTCGCCTTTAACCTCGAGGGCCTCTGCGCTTTGGTGGGCGAGAAGATGGGTGAGCGAATCGACCTGCTGGATGTGGTCGAGCGTGGCGGCCGCCGCCAGCACGCCATCGATAACTACATCGATCTCTCCAACGCGCAGGGCACCTTGCGTATCACTTCGCGCGAGGCCCCGATGGTCAACCTCGGCAAGGAGATGGGCCTGAGCTACGATGTGGCGATGCCCGACCTCTCCGGCGGGGTGCAGTTCTGCCTCTCCAACAACTTCTGGGGGACGAACTTCACGATGTGGTCGGAAGGGGCAATGACTTATCACTTCACGGTGGAATGGTTGCCGCGTTAATCGTAAGGCCCGCCCCCCGCAATCTTAAGGGATTGTGAGGGGCGGCTAGCCGCCCCGCGAGGTGCGCCTTTGGCGCGTGAGGTGCGCGGCATTGCCGCGCACCTCACGCTTGCTACTGCGCAGCACGCACCACCGCCGCGCAATACCCATTGCGCGGCGTGGGCACATATTCTAGGCGGAAGTCGCCGAGGGTCTGGCGCAGGTGGTCGAGGATGAGAGCTTCCACGCCGCGGTGGAGGGCGCGGCAACTGATGACCCACGTTTCAATGAAGGGCGGCTGACCAGGCTGCTCCGCTAGCACCACGGCGGCGATGAGGCCGAGGTCGCCAAAGCGGTCCTCCAGGCGATAGAGCCAGCCGCGCTTGCCGGCGAGTTCGGCGGCGGTGTGGCGGGTGGCGCGGAGGTTGAATTGATTGCAGCGCTGGGTGAGCTGGGCGGCACGTGCCAGGTTGGCCTGGGTGAGGGGCTCGGGGGTGAGGCGCTGTTGGAGGGAGGCGATGTAGGCGGCCTCGTCGGGGGCTTCGGCGGCCAGGACTTGGCGCTGGGCGTCATCGCGCAGCGAGGTGGCGCGCAGCAGGTCATCGGCCGTGACCTGGGCACACTCGAAGAGGTTTGCCGCGGCGAGCGCCTCGGGCCAGCGGGCAGGGTCGGCCGGCAGCTCGGGCACGGCCACTTGCGGGAGTGCGGCGCGGATGGCGGCCCGCTCTTCGGCGCGGTCGTCCACAAAGACCAGGGCCTCGAGCCCCACGTGAAGGGCTTCGGCAATGCGCCGGAGTTGGGCGTGCTTCGGCCCCCAATCGGCCTCGATGGCGGCGAAGTCCGCCGTGCTGAGCCCCGGGGGCAAGTGCGACAGGGCCTCGAGGGCCAGCGGCCGATCATTGTGCGAGGCGATGGCCAGGAGCACGCCGCGCGCGGCGAGGGCCTTGAGCCAGCGGCGGTAAGCCGCGCGACCGGGCGCCTCGAAGTCCAGACTGGCCACGCCGCCTTCGCTGACAATGCCGCCCCACAAGGTGTTATCGAGGTCGGTCACCAAGACCTTGTGCAGGGCGGTCCCGGCGCGGACGGTCAGGGCATCGAGCGTCAAGCGCGCCAGTTCGGGCAGAGCCGCCGGGGCGATGGCCACGGAAGCAGCCTCCCAGAGCCGCGCATCGAAGGTGACCTGGCGGCCGAGCCGCGCTTGGAGGAGGTCCAAATCGATGAGGGCGAGCTGGGGATGGGCCTGGGCCAGGGCCACGAGGCGGCCATTCCAAGCCATCACCTGGGCGCGCAGCGTGCCGGGGCAGGTCAGGGCCAACGAGCCGCAGGTGCCGTCATCGGCGGAGACGGCGGTGTAGCAGTAAAGCGGGTAGGGGAGGGCGAGGAGGGGCTCGACCTCGGGGAAGCGCCGGGCCTCGGTACACGCCCAGAGCAAGAGCGCATCGGGCGCGAAGGCCGCGAGCTCCTCGCGCACGGCTAAGGGCGAAGCAAAGGCCCAACTGCGCACTTCCAACGGGAAGGCGCGGCGATTGGCTTCGGCAAGGAGGGCGCGCTCGAGGAATTGGGGCGCGCTATCGGCAAAGAGCGCCAGGCGCATAGGGAAAAGAAAGGCCCCGGAGGCGGGGTGGCATCCGGGGCGGTGGGGGCTTAGTAGTTCTGCGCTTCCAGGGCGAAGTAGGCCTTGGGGTGCTTGCAGACCGGGCAGAGCTCGGGCGCCTTGTCGCTGATGATGATCGCGCCGCAGTTCAGGCACTGCCAGCGGTTCTTGCCCGAGCGGACAAAGACCTCGCCGGTCTCGATATTCTTGGCCAGGGCGTTGTAGCGCTCCTCATGGTGGGCCTCGACTTCGGCCACGCCGCGCATCTGCTGGGCGATTTCGGTGAAGCCCTCGGCCTCAGCCTCGTCGGCCATCCGCTTGTACATCTCGGTCCACTCAAAGTTCTCGCCCGCGGCAGCGGCCTTCAGGTTCTCGACGGTGCTGCCGATGCCCTGGAGGTGCTTGAACCACAGCTTGGCGTGCTCCTTCTCGTTATTCGCCGTCTCCTCAAAGATCTTGGAGATCTGGACATAGCCCTCCTTCTTGGCCACGGAGGCGAAGTAGGTGTACTTGTTGCGCGCCTGGGATTCGCCGGCAAAGGCCTCCCACAGGTTCTTCTCGGTCTTGCTGCCTTTCAGTTCCATTACGGACTCCTTCTTGGATTAAAGATATTGAAACGATACCAAAACAGCCCCCGGAAAGCAAGTTGAAGCGCGTGAACAGAGTGCTCGCTGCGCTCGCGTGAAGGGGATGGTTATGCCGCCGAGCGGTGCGCCTTCGGGGCGTGAAAGGTTTTGCAGTGGCCTGCTCCGCCAGGCCCCGCGCTCCGCGCCCCCTCGGCCCCCCTCAGCCGCGCTTGCTTCTCGCCGCCGCCCCGAGGTCGATAATTAAGCCCGTGGGGTTAATTCCAATAAGCCCGGGGCTTAATCGTTCCACCCGCCCGGGTTGACCTTCGCTCCGCCCCATTACTGTCCGGGGAAAGTTTTAGGGAAACGCGAAGTGTAGTTGGAT
>JBJEVY010000020.1:0-35380 GCA_051884775.1 Candidatus Spyradenecus sp.
TTCTCATCAAAAGGTCATCCCGGCCTAAAAAGTAGTTGACAACATACATATTTGTTCCTTTGTGGTTGCTAATTCTGCGTGTATTTCGGCGTGCTTTGCGCTTCTCTGTGGTTTCCCCTCGCGTGTGTTTCGGCGTGCTTTGCGCTTCTCTGTGGTTTCCCCTCGCCTTTACAGCCCTAGGGCGGCGGGGAGGTCGCAGTTTCGCAGCGGATGGCGGGTGGGGTCATTCCCGCCAAGGAAGACATCCGCCCCCGAATGGTCCCCCGTGGCGTAGTGCACCGAACAGGCCGCCGGCGAGCAGGCTCCCTTCGCCGTAGCGCCGAGAATCGCCTGGGCGCGAGCCCCCTCATGCGGCTCAGGCAAGAGCACCAACCCGCCCGTTTCGTGATCGGCCGTAATCGCCACTACCGTTCCGGGATGCTGAGCGGCCCAATCGAGCACCAGGGCCACCGTCTCATCAAAGGCCAGAAGCTCATGCGTGGCCCACGCCAAATCGTGGGCATGGTTCCCCTTATCCACCTGTGCGCCCTCAATCATCAAGAAGAAGCCCTGCGGATTGCCCTCGAGCACCTCAAGCGCCTTCGTGGCCATCTCCGGCAAGGTCGGCTCGGAGCACGGCGCGCCGCTACGCCGCTCGACCATCGCCGTCATCACGCCAGGCGAAAAGAGACCAAAGATCTTTCCCGAGGCCGTGCGTAGAGCGGCGGCATCCTCCACCAGCGAGTACCCTTCGCGCACCAGCTCCGCATGCAAGGGCTCGGTCAACGCCTGCCGTCCGCCGCCGAGAAAGAGATCAAAGCCCGAGGCAATCTGTTGCGAGAGGATAAGCCCCGTCTGCGAACGATGTTGCGCGTGCGCCGAGAAGCCCGCTGGCGTGGCTCCGGTAATGGCATCGGTCGTCACAATCCCCACCGACTTCCCCTCAGCCTTCGCCACCTCGGCAATCGAGCGCACCCGCGTCCCATCCGGGGCCAATCCCACCATCCCGTTATTCGTCCGCACCCCACATGCCAACGCCGTCGCTGCCGCCGCAGAATCCGTCACGCTCGCATTCGCCGAACGCGTCTCCATCAGACCATAAATCGCGCGATCCAATGCCAAAGGCGAGCCCTTGACCTGCCGCGCCACCGTCAATGACGCCAGCCCCGTTCCATCCGAAATCATCACAATCGTGCGCTGCGGCAACGCCCCAAAGCCCCACGCCGCGCACAAAACCCATACCGTTGCCAAACCAACTTGACCCAAGTGCCTCATCATTACCTCGCTTTAAGTGCCCCCCGGAATGGGAAAGCCCCTCCATTATACAACTTTCCCGCCTCCCCATGCGTTCCCTAACTCAAAACTAACCCGCCCGCAGTCAACGGTTCTGAGAATAAGAAACGCCCAGACTCGCCCTCTCGGGATGCACGGGGCAAGAACGCCCCAGCTTATTTCTCAAAGCGCCGGGCAAGTGGGCCGTCTTCCTCTCGTGCGAGGCGTTGCTCCCGCCGGGCAAGTGAGGTGCCTTCGCTCGTGCGAGGCATTGCCCCGCCGAGCTTGTGGGGCGCCTTCGCTCGTGCGAGGCGTTGCTCCCGCCGGGCAAGTGGGGCGCCTTCGCTCGGGCGAGGCGTTGCTCCCGCCGGGCAAGTGGGGCGCCTTCGCTCGGGCGAGGCGCTGCCCCCGCCGGGCGTGTGGGGTGCTTTCTTTTATGCGGGGCAATGCCCCGCCCGGCGCGTAGCGCCTAGGGTCGGTTCAGTGGCCGCGCATACTTGCGCGGCGCAGAGGTTTGGAGGCAAGGCCCCAGGCTTTGAAGGCCAGGCCTCGCGCAAAAAAGAAGCGCGCCCGAGGAATCGGGCGCGCCGCTTTACTATGCTCAGGGGCTTACTTGGCCGTGGAGGACATCGTATCGGCAGAACCCTGGTCAAGGACAGAGGTGCCGGTGCGGCCATCGGTGGCAGTCTTGAGGGGACGGCCAGCCGGGTCAACGAGACGCGCGGTGAGGAAGATGAGGAGGTTGCGCTTCTCGCTGTATTCGCCAGTGGAGCGGAAGAGGAAGCCGATGAAGGGCAGGTCGCCGAGGAAGGGAATCTTATCCTCGAAGGACTTGCGGGTCTCGGTGATCAAGCCGCCCATCACAACGGTGGCGCCGTTGTAAACCGAGAGGTAGGTGGAGACTTCGCGGACATGGAACTTCGGCTGAGGCATCGAAACCTGGTAGTACTGGACCTGAGCGCCCGTGACGACACCGCCGGTCATCGTGTACTGGATGTAAGGCACCTGCATACCATAGTCGAAGTCGCCGAGGTATTCCACCACCTTGGGGTTGACCGAGAGGTTGATCATCTGGCCTTCCTGCGAGACTTCAGGCATCACCTGGAGCGAGACACCCACATCCTGCGATTCGAAGGACTGCGGCTCAACGGCGAACTTCACCGGCGGAGCCTGGACATTGATGCCGCCACCTGTCACCGAGGTGTTGTTGTTGTCATAGTTATTATCCGCCTCTTCGAGCTCGGTAACATCGAACTCGGTGGGATAAATCCACTGGGTGACGACCTTCATCATCGCTTCCATACCGGAGCGGGCGACGACCTTCGGGCTCGAGAGCATGTCCGTATCGGAGCGCTGAGCAAGCATGTGGAGGATCATCGTCATATCCACGCGGCCGAAGACCGCCGAGAAGCTGGCGAAGGTATCATCCGGGGCAATGGAAGAACCGGCCAAGTTGATGCGGTTGGCATAGGTGGAGCCATCGCCGAGGAAGCGCATGCCGTTGTTGAAGGAGCCGCCGTGCATGGCCACATTCGCATCGCCCGTGCCGGACTGGTGGCTGGGACGGAAGACGTGGTTGCCACCCGCACCGATGCCACCTGCGGCGGTGCCACCCGTGGCGTTGCCGGTGATGTGGGAGGAGGCCCAGTCAATGCCCGACCCAACGGTGCCAACGATGTCGCTATTGAGCTGCCACTCGAAGCCGAGGGAGTTCAGGTCGGTCTGGCTGACTTCAACGAAGCGAGCTTCAACTTCAATCTGGAAGGGGGTGACGTTGAGTTCTTCCAAGACGCGCTCGAAGATGGCCAAGTTCTCGGGCGTATTCGTCACGCGAATCTTACCGATGGACTTGAGGTAGACGAGCGAGGCATTGCCCTCGAAGGGAACACCGAGGTCCATGAAGAGCTTCTTGGTGTCGCCGGCGGCGCCGGAATCGGAGGAGGCGCTGGATTCCACATCCCAGCCGCTCCCGCCATCGGAGCCCGAGCCGAGTTCGGAGCTGACCTGGCTGACCTTGTCATCGAAGATACCCGTAACGTTGTAGGAGCGGGTCTCCATCTTGCCGGCCACATAGGAGGCCGGAACAATCATCACAGTCTTGCCCTTGATGACGTACTTCGCGCCGGTCACTTCGCAGACCATATCAAGGGCTTCCTTGATGGTGACGAAGGTCATCGAGATGCTCTGAATGGGCGGGAGGCCGGCCGAGGAGGCGCTGTCATCGGAGGCGAAGGCATCCTCCTCCGCCGGGGCAGCGGCCTGCGCAGGATTGGAGCCCATGTTGAGGACGAAGGAGACACCCTTATCTTCGGGCAGCAAATCGGGCTTGTCATAGGCCCGGGAGAGGTCAGCAAAGAGCTGGACCGCATCGGCGAGGGTGCTGGGCGGGCGGATGGAGAACTCGGGGATGCGGATGTTCTGGAGCTTGCCCATCACGACTTCAGCTTCCTTCTGGCCGCTCTCATCCACCTTCTTCTCTTCGCCACGGGAGACGACCGGATTGTAGAGCTCCTCGGAGTTGCGCCCCAGGGCACCCAAGGGGGTCCAGGTGAGTTCCACCTGCGAGATCATCTCATCGTGCGTGGAGTGCTTGAGATCGCGATAGCGGGCGCTCATACGCTTGGTCACGCGCGCACGCAGGTTGATGGCCTCTTCGTTTCCGGGATCATCACGAAGGATGAGCTCGAGCTGGTCATTGGCCTCTTTGAACTTGGAGAGGTGATAGTAGACGGTGGCGCGGCGGAGGCGCTCCTGAATCTCCAAGCGCTTGATCTTGTGCTCATCCTTGGCGTATTCAGGGAGAACGGGCTGGGCGACAATCTCGGCCGGGCGGTTACGCTCTTCCTGAATCATCTTGGCCAGCGCCGGGCCATTGGGGTGGCCCTTGCGAGTCACTTCATCGGCCAACGCGGCAGCGGCCTTGTATTCCTTGTTGAGGAAGAGATCCTTGCCCTTGCGATAGAGCGCCTCGACCTTGCCCTTTTCACACTCTTGCTTGAGGGGGAGGTTGCCTTCGTGCTCGCGGAAGTAGAGCTCGGCATCGCTGTAGAGGCGAATCACTTCATCGTAGTACTTGGCCGACTCGGCGAGCGTGGCGGGGGCGGCGGCCATCAGCTTACGCGCCCGGAGGAGGCAAGCCTTAGCGTGATTGTCGAGGCCCTCGTTCTTCAAGCGAATGAGCATTTCGAGATCGTTGAGGGCCTTCTCTTCTTCGGTCAGCTCAGCAACCTGCGCGGAGTCATCGGTCATATCCGCCAACAGCCCCTCACCTGCGGGTTCAGCGGCGGGCTCGGCGGTGGGCTCAGCCTCCGCAACCTCCGTCCCGGCAGCGGGCTCGGTCTCCTCGGCGGGTTCCGCCTCGGCGATTTCCGGCTCAGCCGTGGGCTCGGGCTCTTCCGCCGGCTCGACCTCAGCAACCGGGACCGGCTCGACCTCCGGCGCGGGCTCCTCGGCGAGGGGCTCATCGGCCGTATCGTCCATCGGCTCATCGGTGGCAGGCTCCTCGGCGGTCGGCTCATCCTCGGCAACGGGCTCATCCTCGGCGGGCTCATCCTCGGCAACGGGTTCGTCCGCAGGCTCCTCGGCGGTCGGCTCTTCGGCCGGCTCTTCTTCAGCCGCAGGCTCGTCAGCGGGCGCCGCAGCTTCGGGGGCGAGTTCGTCTGCAGGCTCCTCGGCCACGGGCTCGGCCTCAACGGACGCGGGTTCGGCTACAGGCTCAGGCTCCGCAACCGATTCGCCAATCGGCTCTGCGGTGACATCCTCTACCGCGAGGTCGCCCAAGAGGGCATCCAAATCATCGTCTTGCGCGAGGGTGCACAAGGACGCTCCGGCGACCATTACGCCAACCATGGCAAAGCGCACAAAATGTGTCATAGCAGGTTATCTCCGCATTATCGGGTCTTGCCCGTTTCCAAATCGTGAGTCTAGTATAGCCCAATGGATTGACTATTTCAAGTCAAAAGTCTTTTTATCCGCATTTTTCTCGACCTTGACGAGCTTTTTCTCGGGGTCAACGGCCTTGACGGTGAACTTTTCGCCCTTCACGGCGAAGGTTTCACCCGGGGCGACGGTGACCGGGGAGGTTTCGGGGAGGTCGATGGCGATGGTGGCTTTCTGCTCCAGGAGCGGATCGCCGGGCCAGGCCGGGTTGTCGGAATCCTTGAAGATCGTGACCACGCGCTTCTTATCCGCCACGCGTTCGACTTCGACGGTGGAGACGTTGATGAAGCGCAGCTGCTTGTTGGCCCCCACGGTGATCTGCTTCTTGGGCAGCTCGGTGTAGGCGATGAAGCGGTAGCCAGACTTGCCGATCAGCTCGCCATCCTTGGCACGAATGGGCGTGGAACCCTGGCTGCCATCTTCCGAGACCGAGACGAAGGTGACCTGGAAGTGACGCACAGGCTTTCCATCCGCACCGGTGGCGGCGGGCAGTTCCATCTTATCGATGGCGCGCAAGGGGAGCTTCTTGCCTTCAATGGCCGAGACGCTCATCCGCGTTTCGTAGCCGGGATGGGACCTGGGATCGGTGGGATCGGTCTTCGCCTCGAACTCTTCGAGGTTGGTGAAGCCATCCTTATCCGCATCGAGATCGGCATCGGCGGGATCCTGCGGATTGAGGCCGAACTTGAGCTCCCACTGGTCGGTGAGGCCATCGCCATCGGAATCGATGGTCGAGAGATCAAGCTTCTTTTCAGCGGGCTGGACCGTCTCGCAGAAGGGGCACTTTTCGGCCTTCCAGGAGATGGGCTTGGCGCAGGCCACGCAGAGGAGTCGCCGTTCGGGGGTGCAAAGGTTGGCGGCATCAGGATCCTGCTGAACCGTCAAGAGCGCAGTCTTGGGCGGGGTGGCAGTCTCTTCAATGAGCTTGCGTTCCTTATCCAGCGAAACGGGCTGCAAATCGGCCTTCGTGGGCTGCTTGAGGGCCACGGTGCCATCATAATCCTGCACCTCCTGGGTCTGACGCAGACCGGCAAAGATGAGGTAGAGGAGCGAGAGGAGGAGAATGGCAAGGACGGCGACGGCGGCCAGACGGTCGTACTGACGCAGGATGGGGGGGAGTTCGGAGGCCATAATCAGTTCCCTTCAGTTGCGGCGGGCGCAGCTTCGTCGGCAGCGGCCTCGGGGGCCGGCGGCACGGAGTAGACGTCAAACTTCAAGGTAATCTCCAGCGGGGTGGAGTGCGCGGGGTCGGTGACCAGGCGCTCGGCCGGAGAGGCACCATCGAAGAGGGGCTTGGCGGCGGCTGCTTCGGCGGCCTTCCGCTCTTCTTCGGTGCGCGCATTGGTCGCGCGGCGAGCAATGACGGCGCGCTGCGCTTCACGCTTCTTGACCATCTCGGCCACGCGGTCGCGAATCAGCACGGGGCGGGCGATGGAGACATCGGTGACGACAACGAAGAGCGGGGACTTGACCAGGTCGTTGAGCACGGTGGCCAAGGTGGTGTAGCGGGCGCGGAAGCGGATGGTGTAGCTTTCGCGCGTGACGCCATCCTGGGCGAGCACGGGGTCAAGGGCATCGGCCTCGGCCGCGGTGGACGTGGACTCGGTCTTGCGGTTCTTGCGGCCCCGACGGGTGGTGCGGGGCGCCTCCTCTTCGGGCTTGGCCTGGGCGGCGGCCTCAAAGACCGTGCGGGAGACCTCGGTGATTTCCAGGGCTCCACGATCGAGCAAGAGGTTACAGACATGCTCGATGGCGGCGAACTGAGTGGCCAAGCGCGGCACGGTGGTGCCGTCATCGGCGGGCATTTCGCCCTGAACCACATAGCGGCCAAAGGCGTAGTCCATCACCGTCTCCGGCTCGGTGGAAGTCTTCTTAGCCACGGGCAGGCTTCCCTTCTTCAGGGTGCTCTGACGCTCGTTGAGCAGGCGGACGCTCTCACCGATGCGCGTAACGAACTGCGAAGGCGTCTCGCCCTGCGGGAACTCGAGCCCATGAGAGAGCAACGTCCGCGCGGCATCGGCCACTTGCGTATAGGCTTGCGCATCTTGCTGGCGGACCTTGCGGTTCCCCTCGTTGGGATAGCGCTCGCTATTGTAGTAGCTGGTGAGGGTGCCCTCGGCATCGTCACGCACCTGCTTTGCCTCGGACATCTGGCCGATGAGCATAAAGAGGAAGACCAGCATGGCGATAATCGCCGCACCACAGACCACGCCAATGATGGCGAAGGTGATCTTTTGCTTCGTATCCATAGTTAACGGCTCCTGCGGCTACGCCCGGAGGCGGGCTTCTTGGCCTGGTCGGCCTCGGCGGCCTTGAGGTTGGCGGTGATATTGAAGGAGGTCATCCAGGGGAGCGACTGATCCTTCTTGCTGATGGGAATCTGCTTGGGATCATCGGCAAAGACCGGCTGCTCGGCCAGGCGGGCGGCCACGGTCTCATCGATGGTCTTGCCGGCGGTCGAGCGCGTCTCCTCCAAGTCCTTCCACACCGAGACCGAGAGATTCAAGCCCTTGACTTCGCCCCCCTCGCGATTTGCCTTGAGGGAGGTCAACCAAAGGCCGCCGGGGATGGCGCGATTGACAGCCGTGAGCATGCCCATCCACTCGCCGCGCTTCTGCAACAGCGTGCGATAGGCCTCGGCGCGCGCCTGCGCGGTCTTGGCCTGCTTGTCGACCTTGTCAAAGGCCTCCTGAAGGTCCTGATGGTCATCAATCCGGCGCTGGATCTTCTCGCTCTGGTTCTCATAGAGCGAGCGAATGTTGTTGACATAGACCAACCAGATGCCCGCGCTCACCACCAGCCCCAGAGCCGCGATGGTGAGGAAGGGAATGCGCTTGCGGAAGGTCTTGCGCGCGGCAATATCCTGCGAGACGAGGTTGATCTCCACCGGGCAGGAGAGCCCGCGGCGCAGCGCCAGACCCACGAGCGCAGGCAGCGAGAAGGCGTCGCGCCCGAACTGCTCGGCATCCATGTGGCTCGGATAACCCACCGTCTGGAAGGGATTGAGGAAATCCACCTCCACCTGCAGCTTCTCCTCAAAGAAGTTCTGCATGTAAGGCAATTGCGCGGAGGCGCCGGTCAGCAGCACGCGCACCGGGGCATTCCCCTCCTGCTGGCTGCGATAAAAGGCAATCGAACGCGTCACCTCGGCATTGAGGCGCGTCATCACATTGCGGATAACCTTCGAGAGGCGGTCCACATCCGGATCATCCACCGCAAAGGCGCCGCCCTGGGCCACCAGACCGCGCTCGCACTTGAAGAGCTCGGCATCCTCGTGCGAAAGCCCAAAGGTCTTGGCGATTTCAGAGGTGATGGTGTTGCCCGCCACGGGAATGGTGCGGTAGAAGATGCGGTCCTGCTCCACAAAGACCAGATTGGTGCAGCGCGCACCGATATCCACCACCAAGGTGCAGCCATCGGCCTCGGGATAGTTGAAACGCACCCCATTGTAGAGCGCCACCGGCGCCACATCCACCACCTCCGGCTCGCACCCGGCATTCAAGAGCGCCTTGGTGACAGCCGAGACAATGTCCGCGCGCGCGGCCACAATCATCACATGCTGTTCGCCTGCCAGCGGCTCGCCAATCAGCGCATCCGACCAAATCGCCTCGCTCAGCGGGAAGGGAACGTTCTGCTCAACCTCGAAGCGGATCTGCTCGCGCACCTTCTCAGGCGTCTCGGCCAGCACCTTGACAAAGCGCGGGAAAGCCATCTGCCCAGAGAGCGAGACCAACGTCCGCCCCGCGCGAATGCCGGCAGAAGCCATCAGCGCACGCAGCGCCTGCTCCAGCCCCACCGCCAAAGAATCCGGCGTCTCGGTCAACCCCTCAGGCACCTCGCCGAAGGCATAGCGCAAGAGGTTCGGCCCCTTGCCGGGGCGCACCTCAAACTCGGCCAACGCCAGGCGCGTGGCTCCGATATTCAGTGTTAAAATCCGTTCCATAAAGCCCTTCTCGCCATTCAAACCGCTGGCGGCGGATGAAAGAGGTTACTTGGTCTTGACCTGATCGTAGAACGCATCGCCGGCCATCACGAACGGCGTCGCCGAGCGATCGCGCAAAATCCCCTCGCGCTTGACCACGCTCTGCGTCAAGTTCTCAATCCGCTCCCACCAGGCCGAAGGCTTGCCATTCTCGACAACCAACCCCTTCAGGTCCTTGTCGTCAATCTTGGCCCCACCCGAGAGCTCGGTCTTAATCTCGCCCTGCTGCACGCCATTGACCTTGATCTGCACCGAGAAGAGAATCGGATCGCCATAGACCGCCACCGAGCTCGGCGGCACGCAAACCGCGGCGTAGTGCTCGCGCCCGGGCGTGATGGAGGTGTAGGTGAAGGTCTCGGTAATCAGCGAATAGAGCTGCTTGGGATCATCCCAACCGATCGCCCCGCCAGCCTTCTTCGCATTCTGCGCCACCGACGCGGCAATCTTCGACTTCTTCATATCATAGAGCAGCGCGTAGGTGATCTCCACCTCCGGCAACACCAGAATCGGCTTCTTGGCCACCGGGTCGCCATTCTTCACCTGATAGGCCACCTCGAAGTAGTGCCAGCCCTTGACATTATCCTTCTTGTAGGAATCGGTGTGATTGACTTTCTTCTTGAACTTCTCGTCAATCTGCGGCGCAACAACCGTGTAGTCGCTGTCGCCCCCTACCCCCGTGATCTCGCGAATCGTAATCATCGCGCCCTCATTCTTCCCGGCGGCATTCGCCCCACCCCGGCGCCCCTGCGCCATCGCTTCACCCGCGCAAAGCACGGTCACTACCATCAAAAGCATCATCGACTTCATTCTACGGCTCCTTTCGGCCAAACCTGGCCTCTTTAACCATTTCACTACGCATAGTATACAAACGAGCCCGCCCAAGCGTCAAGCAGAAAAAGCCGCCCAAGCGACATTTCCCCTCCCCCAAGCGCCCGCTACAAGTCCACCCAGGCCGCCGAGGCCGACGGCACACACCAGAAAAGACCGCCGACGCACCATCACCCATAGCGCACAGCCGACATCAAACTAAAATCACCCAGCCGCACGCGAAATGAAACACAAAGGCGGAACCGCCTTACCAAGATTATCCCTTGCAGCACGGTTCCGCCTTCGATAAGAGAACTGTAACACACGCCCAGCCGTATTGCAAATCGCTACGCGATGGCAAAAGCTACATTTCCCCTCCCCCAAGCCCCTCTACAAGTCTACCCAAGACATCTCCGCGGCCACCTCATAAAAACTCCGCCCCTCCCAATAACGATCCTCCAGGAAGTGGCGCATACACGCCTCCTTGCACGGGGCCGAATAGGAAAAGAGCTGCCGCTTGAAGACGGGCGTATCCCCCTCACATTCGTACACCCCCATCGCCCACAACCCCGTCCGCTCATCGTGTGTCAATCCCAAGCACCAATACACCGCGCCCCACAAGCGGATTGTGCAATCCTCATGTGTCAAGCAATCAATCAACGCTCGTGTCTCTTCCGCAGTCATTGGCGCTGCCCTCCTTCGCCTCTCTTATCCAGCGCGCCCAACGGACAAGCGCAGTATACCATAACACCCCGCTGCGCGGCGGGGTGTTATGGTCGCCGGGGACGGGGCTGTCAGAGCAGGCACTATTAAGCGTTTTGCTGTGGTCTGCTCCGCCAAGCCACTCGCCGAAGGGCCCGCAGGGCGCTTCGGCCGGGGTGGAGCGCCCTGCGCTCCCGAGGGGTGTGGGGGCGAGCAGCCCCCGCGCGGCGAGAAACAAAAAAGACGGCGGCCGCTGGAACGCGACCGCCGCTTTGTGCATCCCGAAGGAGAAATTAGTCGAGGAAGAAGACTTCGTCGCCCTGCTTGATTTCATCCTGCTTCCAATCGGCGAGGATGTCGCAGACGATGGTGCCGATTTCCTTGGTGACCGAGCGCAGGCGGATCTTGCCAACGATGGTGTGGTCATTGCCGGAGCGGCGGAGGAAGTATTCGACTTCGGGCATCTTGCGATCGCCCTCTTCGCCGATGAGTTCCTTGAGGGCTTCATCGGAGAGCTTGACGAGGCAGTAGTTGTACTCGTTGTTGACGCGGACGACGGTGCCCTTGACGCCGGCGACCATATTGGCCGTGGCAGCGGCAGGACCGGAGCCGGTGGCGCCATTCTTAGCGAACTCTTCGATCACCTTCTTGAGCTTCTCGTTCTCGGCGCGGAGGGTTTCGAGCTCTTCGGTGGCCTTGTCGAGGTCGGCCTGGAGGGCCTGCTTATCGTTCTCGAGGGTCGAGATCTGATCCTTGAGTTCCACGATTTCGCCTTCGAGGCGGGCCTTTTCGGATTCGAGCTGAGCGATTTGCTCTTCCTTGGCCTGAATGGTCTTGAGCGATTCGCGGCCCTGCTTCTTGACCTTGTTGAGGTCGGCAACGGTCTCTTCGTACTCCTCACGGAGCTTGGTGAGCTGGTCGCGGATGTTGTTCATGCGGGTGCGCTGAGCGGTGGCCTTCTTGAGGATTTCCTCCAGGGCGGTGGCCATCGGCGCGCCTTCGGTGACGGGGTTGCCCTGATAGTCACGCTCGGGCTTGTCTTCAGCGTTGAGCACATAAACCTCATCGAGGTCGCTGGGGTTGGGGATGGCGTAGCTCTTGGCGTCGATCTTCTCGTAGGCCTGCTTATAGGTTTCCCAGAAGTCGGAGGTGTCGGGGGCGATGTCGGCCGTGGCGAGGGTGACATCGGAGATATCGCGCGCCTCGTGGTCGCCGGCGACATTCGTAATTTCGGGCTCCTCAGCCTCGAAGGTGCGGGCAATGCTCTCGGTGAAGTCGCGGAACGCGGTGTTCCGGTCGATCAACAGGTTTTTCTTGGCATAACTTGCCATGGCAAACCACAGCGACACGCCGTTGAGCATAAGGGTCAAGATGACCAAGATACGCAGAAGAATATTCATGTTTCTACCTCGAGTATTCGGTTGTAATCTCTCACAACACCTTTAAGTTTAGCGGAAGCCGCTCGCACTTGCAAGACTTTTCTGCACTTAAAGCAAGATATTATCGATGAGCCGGAGGCCATCCTTGCGGCAAGCGAGGAGGATGGCGGAGGCGCCGGGGGCCACTTGTTGCAGGGGAACGAGGGTCTCGGCGTCGACCACGGTGGCGTAATCGGGTGCCCAGCCGGCGGCGGTGACGGTCTGGCGAATGGCGCTTTCCAGGGCCTCTGCGCTGCGTTCGCCGGCTTCGACGGCGGCCTTGGCGGCGAAGAGCGAGCGGCTGAGGGAGAGGGCGGTGGCGCGCTGTTCGGGCGTGAGATAGGTGTTGCGGGAGGACTTGGCCAGACCGTCGCTATCGCGCACAATAGGGGCGCGGACGATTTCGATGGGGAAGTTCAGGTCGCGCACCATGCGGCGGATGACGGCCACCTGCTGGAAGTCCTTCTGCCCGAAGACGGCGACATCCGGGGCAACGATGTTGAAGAGCTTAGCAACCACGGTGCAGACGCCGCGGAAGTGGATGGGCCGCTGCGCGCCGCAGTAGCCCTTAGAGAGAAGCGTCTCGTCGACCCAGGTGCTGGCATCCTGCGGGTACATATCGGCCGGCTGGGGGAGGAAGCAGGCGGCGGCGCCTTCGGCCTGGCAGAGGGCGAGGTCATCGGCCTCCTTGTGCGGATAGGCGTCGTAATCCTCGTTGGGGGCGAACTGCGTGGGGTTGACGAAGATGGAGACGACGACCGTGTCGCAGCGCTTGCGCGCCTCGCGGATGAGCGAGAGGTGGCCTTCGTGAAGGTAGCCCATCGTGGGGACCAGGCCAATGATGCGCCCAAGGCGCTTCTGCTCCATGCACCAGGCGTGGAGTTCGGTGGGAGAGGTAAAGGTTTGCATGGTGCTTCCTTTCAATTAGTGCAGGCGCGCGCCGGGGGCGGTGGGGGTGACCGGCTGCATCACGCGGAAGGAGCCGTCGGGATCGGTGGAGGCTACGATCATGCCCTCGGAGATGCCAAAGCGCATCTTGCGCGGGGCGAGATTGGCCACCATCACCACCTGTTTGCCGATGAGCGCCTCGGGGGCGTAGCTCTTGCGGATGCCGGCAAAGACGTTGCGCGGCTTGGCTTCGCCCACATCGAGCGTCAGGTGCAGCAGCTTATCCGAGCCCTCGACCGCCTCGGCGGTGAGCACGGTGGCCACGCGCAGATCCACCTTCGCGAAGTCCTCGATGGAGATGGTCTCGGCCAGCGGCTCGGGGAAGACGGTTTCGGCGGGCTTGGTGGCCAACTGCCGCGCGCCCTTCTTCACATCCTTCTCGGTCAGGGTCTTGGCCGTCTCCTTGAGCGTCTCCTTGGAGGCCTCGACCATTGCCTCGACGGCCTTGGGGTCGATGCGCGCGGCCAGGTGCTCATAGGCGCCGATGGTGCCGCTCTCAAGGGTCTTCTCGGCGTCGGCAAAGGTGTAGGGTGCCTCGCCAAAGAGCTTCTCCACCTTCTCGGCGTAGCTCGGGAGAATGGGCTTGAGGGCGATGGCCATCAGGCGGAAGAGGTTGAGCGTGCCGGTGAGGACCGCGCGCGTGGCCTCGACATCCTCCTTGACCAGCTTCCACGGCATCTTCGCATCGAAGAGCTGATTGGCCTTGTCGGCCCACTCGCGCACGAGGACCATCGCGCGGCAGAAGTCGCGCTTCTCGTAGGCGGCGAGGACTTCGGGCAACTGCGCGCGGCAGGCCTCCAGGAGCGCGCGGCTCTCGGGGTCCATCGCGCCGAGGGTGCCGCCGCAGCTCTTGTTGATCATCTGCGCGCCGCGGGAGGCGAGGTTGGTAATCTTGCCCACCAGGTCGGAGTTCACGCGGCCGACGAAGTCCTGGAGGTTGAGGTCCATGTCATCGACCGTACCATTGAGTTTGCAGGCGTAGTAGAAGCGCAGGGCCTGGGCGTTCAGGTGCTTGAGGTAGGTGGCCGCGGAGATGAAGGTGCCCTTGCTCTTGCTCATCTTCTCGCCATTGACCTGCAGGAAGCCGTGGACGAAGACCTGCGAGGGCGTGCGCCAGCCGGCATTCTCCAGCAGCGCCGGCCAGAAGAGGCAGTGGAAGCGGACGATGTCCTTGCCGATGAAGTGGTAGACCTCGGTCTTAGGATCCTGCCACCACTGCTCGAGCGTCTGGCCGCGGGCCTTGGCCCAACGCTCCAAGGTGGCCATATAGCCCACCGGCGCGTCGAGCCACACATAGAAGAACTTGTCCTGCTCGCCGGGGATGGCGAAGCCGAAGTAAGGCTTATCGCGCGAGATATTCCAGCCGCGCAGCGGCTCGCTGAACCACTCGAGGAGCTTCCCGGCGGTGGCCGCGTCGGTATGGGCGGGGATCCAGGTCTTCAAGAAGTCGCGGAAGGGTTCGAGCTCAAAGAAGAGCTGCTCGCTTGCGCGCATCACCGGCTTCCCGCCGCAGACCGCGCAGTAGGGCTCGACGAGCTCATTGGCGTTGTAGGTGGCGTTGCAGACTTCGCAGCCGTCGCCATACTGGTCCTTCGCGCCGCACTTCGGGCAGGTGCCCTTGACGAAGCGTCCGGGCAGGAACATCCCGCAGTGTTCGCAGTAGAGCTGCTCAACGCTCCGGCGCGAGATGAGGCCGCGCTCCTTCAAGCGCAGATAGATGGACTCGGAGAGGGCGCGGTTCTCGTCGCAATTCGTCGAGCCATAGAGGTCGAAGCCCATCTCGAAGGCGCCAAACTCCTTGACGCGTGCGCGGTAGGAGCGATTGATGAGCGCCTCGGGAGTGATGCCCTCCTTGCGCGCGCGGATCATAATCGGCGTGCCGTGCGTATCATCTGCGCAGACGTAGACGCAATCGTTGCCCATCATCTTCTGATAGCGCACCCAGAAGTCCGTCTGCAAATACTCCACCAAATGACCCAAGTGCAGCGCCCCGTTCGCATACGGCAGCGCGCTCGTCACCACAATCTTCCGCTTCTCCATAACTCTCTCTCCTTAGTAAGCAAAGTCGACAGTCGTCAGTCGACAGTCGACAGGGCTGGCGCTCGCAAAGTCGACAGTCGTCAGTCGACAGTCGACAGGGCTGGCGCTCACTGTGTTGCGCCCGTCTGAGCCGTTAAGATCTCTTACTCGCACCATATCCTATCCGTCGCGTTAGCGCGAACCGTTCACTGTTCACTGTTCACCGTTCACACTTCTCGGCCAACTTCAGCGCGCCCTGCTGGCGGCGGCTCTCTTCGGCGGCGAAGGCAATCCGGTGGCTCTCCAGGGAGACCTCGAAGATCTCGCCCCAGCCCGCCGGGTCGGCCACCGTCAACTGCCGCACCAGCTCGTCCATCAGCCCAAAGTCGCCGCCGCCGTGGCCCGAGCCCATCGGCATGCCGGCCTCCAAGACGCTATCCCACACCTCGGTGGTGCGCGTGTCGAAGTGGTAAATGGTGAGCGTCCGGCCATTGCCGACAATCTCGCCGCGCGTGCCAAAAACCTTCGTCTCGCGGCCGCCGGTGTAGGTGTAGCTCTCCATCTGGTGGGCCACGGTGATGCCGCCCTCGAACTGCAGGTTCACCACCTGGTGATCGACCGCGTCATTATCGCAGGCATAGACGCAGCGGCCGTAGGGCCCCTCGCGCAACATCGCCTCCATCGCCTCATCGCGCTTATCGACAAAGGGATAACGGTAGTCCTGCCGCTCCAGGTAAATCTTCCGCGCCGAGTAGGGGCACGCGCGCTCCACCTCCGCCGGGCAATCCAAGCACCGCTCGGCCGCGCCCGCGGGCTTGTGGGCCGCGTTAAAGTGGAAGGTGCTCCCGAAGCTCGAGACGCCCGTGCAACGCTTCCCGCCCAGCCACCAGACGAACTGGTCGAAGTCGTGGCAGCACTTCTGCAAGATCATCGGCGTGGCGCGCTCGGTATTCCCCCAGTTGCCCCGGCAGAAGCTATGCGCCGCGTGCATATAGGCCACCGGCTCGAGGTGCTGAATGCTCACCACCTCGCCAATCGCCCCACCCTGCAGCAAATCGTGCAGCTTCTTGAAGTAGACCGTATACCGCAACACGTGGCCCAGAATGACCAACCGCGGCTGCACCTCGCGCACCTTCGCCGCCAACTTCTCGCACTCGGCCCATGTCCGCGCCATCGGCTTTTCCAGCAACAGATGATACCCGGCATCCAAACACGCAATCGCGGGCTCCACGTGCAATGCGTCGGGCATCGCAATCACCATCACATCGCACTTGGGCTTGGCCGCCACCGCCTCCGACCAATCGCCCCACTGCGCCTCGGGCCCCAACCCGTGCGCCTGGGCCACCGCCGCGCGCGCCGCCGGATTAATATCCGCCACGCCCACCACCTTGACCTTCTGCGGGTAGGCCGCGGCATAGGCGGCATAGGTCCGCCCGCGGTCACCGGCGCCCAAAATCACCATTGTTATCGCTGCTCGCTCCATCGCGATCTCTCCTTGCTGCAAAAACGCCCCCCATTGTAGCACAACTCCTGCGCTTGCGGCGCATGAGGTGCCCCTTCGGGCCAAGAGGGGGGAGGGCTGGGAAAGGGACCAGCCCGAGGTCGAGGGTCAACCAGCCCGAGGTCGAGGGTCAACCTCGGGCGGATAAAAATGTAAAACGCCCGAGGGGGCCCAAAAGCCGGCGTAGAGGGGGCGCAGAACGCTTTCCGAAAAAAAGTGAAAAAAAGCTGTAGATTTTCTCGTGAGATTGCGTTCTTATAGCGTGTGAGCATGGTGCTCACGGTTATCCAAGTTGAAAGGTTCATACAATGAAGACGATGATGATGATTGCGACTTTGGCTCTGGGGCTTGGGGCTTGGCAGATGGCTTATGCGCAGGAAGCCGCTCCGGCCGAGGCCGCCGCGACCCCGGCGGTTGAGGCGGTGGCCGAGGGCGAGGCGGTTGAGGCCGAGGCGGCTCCGGTCCAGGAACGCAAGGCGCGTCGCCGCCGCGTGGCGATGAAGAAGCAGCTCGGCCCCAAGGGCGAGTGCCAGAATGGCGAGTGCACGAAGGGTGAAGGCGAATGCCAGAAGAAGGCTGAAGGCAAGTGCCAGAAGGGCGAGGGGAAGTGCCCGGAGGCCAAGGGCGAGTGCCCGAAGGGCGAAAAGCCGGCGTGCGCGTGCAGCTGCCCGGCTTGCGGGAAGGGCCCGAAGGGTCCGCGTGGCCCCAAGGCTGAAGGCCCCCGCGGCCCTCGCGGCCCGAAGGGTGAGCGTGGGATGAAGGGCAAGGGGCCTCGCCGTCCCCGCGGCAAGCGTGGCGAGGGCCGTCCGGCCCCGGCCCCTGAAGCGGCCCCCGAGGCGGCTCCTGAAGCGGCGCCCGAAGCGCCTGTGGCGGAGTAAGGCCAGCTTGGCGTGGGAAAACGCGCTGCGAAGGCTCTTCGCGGCGCGTTTTTTGGTATTTTATGGCTATGGACAAGGTGACGAAAGCGCAGATTGCCGAGGCGTTTATGGCGCATCGTGCGCAGTTGCTGGCGGTGATTCAGCGGCAGCTGCACCCGGTGTTGCTCAAGCGCTTGGCGTATGAGGACGTGCTGCAGAGCGCGTGCGAAGAGGCGATGAAGCGCGAGGGCTACTTTGAGATGTCGCCCGAGGTGCCGATTTACTTCAAGTTGCGGACGGTGGTGCTGCAAGTGTTGGCCGACCTGGAGCGCAAGCACCTGCAAGCCAAAAGCCGCGACGCCTTCCGCGAGCAGGAGTTGGCCGAGGGCGTGGGGTCGGCCGAGGGCGCGCAGGGGGGCAAGATGAACTGGGGGCAGATTGCCGCGGAGGTCTCCTCGCCCGGGTCGCACATGGCGCGTGTGGAGCGTAATGGGTTGCTGCGCCAGGCGATTGCCGCGCTACCCGAGCAGGATCGCCAAATCCTCGTGCTGCGCCACTTCGACGAGATGGGCAATGCCGCCTGCGCCGAGATTCTGGGCATCGACCCCAAGGCCGCCTCAATCCGCTACAAGCGGGCGCTCGAGCGGCTGCAGCAGCGGTTGATGGAGCTCTCGTGTTTTCGAAACTAGCGGGCAAAAGACCGATGACAGAAGCCGGAGGAGAGATGATTGCAGACAGGGACGCGATGGGCGAGGAGGAGGCGTTGCCGCCGGCCTTGCAGCAGTTGGCTGCGGAGTTGGACCACCTGAGCGGGCGCTCGGTGCGGAACCTGGCCGTCGATGGCCTGCCAGATCTCTCGGGGACCGACTTCCGCCTGACCGCACAGCTGGGTAGCGGCGGCTTCGGAACGGTCTACCAAGCGGTGCAGATGTCCTTGGAGCGGGTGGTGGCGGTGAAGGTGTTGGCCGCCTCCTTCTTCAAGGTGCCCTCGCTCAAGTCGCAATTCGAGCACGAGGCGCGGACCGTTGCACGGCTCCACCACCCCAACATCATCCCCGTCTTCGCCGCCGGCACCACCGATCGCTACTGTTTCTTCGCGATGGAATACATCGATGGCGTCTCGGCCGACCTCGCCCCCTTCCCCACCCTCGACGCGCTCCTGCGCTTTGCCATCAGTATGGCCGAGGCCCTCGCCTACGCCCACCAATGCGGCGTCATCCATCGCGACGTCAAACCCTCCAACATCCTCATCGCCGCCAACGGCACCGCCAAGATTGGCGACTTCGGCCTCTCCTGCCTGATGGGCACCCAGCCCGCCGCTGCCCCCTCCGCCGGCACCCGCAAGTATATGGCCCCCGAACAGCGCGAGCACGGTCAATCCACCACCCTCAGCGACCAATACGCCCTGGGCACCACCCTGCTTGAGCTCCTGGCCAAGCACCCCGAGTTCCCCCATAATCCCGATCTGCACGCCATTCTCGACAAGGCCACCGCCGCCGAAAGCGCCGCGCGTTACCCGAACCTCGAAGCAATGGCCGCCGACCTGCGCCGATGCCTGGCCCACGAACCGGTCGCAGCCCGCCCGGCCGGACTCCTCCGCCGCCTCGGTCTCTGGTCCCGCCGCAACCCCGCTGCGGCCGCGGCTGTCCTGGCCGCCTGCTCCTGTCTGAGCGCCCTGCTCATCACCCTGACCGTGGCCTACCGCCGCGCCGATGCCGCCCTCGGTCTGGTGGAGTGCGAGGCTGCCAACGCCGCCCAAACGCTCGCTGAAGCCATGACCGAATCTGACCCCGAGGATCTCGACAAGCGCGATGCCGGGCTCAAGCGCGCCCTCGCCGCCGCCCAGGCCCTTGCCAAGCGCTTCCCGGACAATCGCGAGATTGCCGCCGCCCGCACCACCCTTGAAGAGGCCCGCGAAGCGTACCTTCGCCAGCGCCAACGCCGCACCCGCCGCCCCACGCGCGGTCCCGCCCCAGAGCCCTCCCCCGAACCGCCCCCCGGCCGCGGGCAGAAGCGGCAGAGAACAGCGGTTAGCGGCTAGCACGCGTTCCGCGACGGGCAAACTCAAGGCCAAGAGCGCCTCCTAACGCCGCCGGGGACGGCGGCAATCAGAACGCGCAACGATAAGCAACAGCCGAGGCGCCCAAAGGGCACCTCGGCCGGGGTGGAGCGTTCACGGCTCAGACGGGCTCAACACCTCAAGCGCCAGCGCTGTCGGCTGTCCGCTGTCGGCTGTCCGCTAGGAGCCTTAGCCCTCGAAGAGCCAGGTGGACAAGTAGCGGTCGCCGCCGTCGGGGAGGAGGGCGACGATCTTCTTGCCGGCGTAGGCGGGGTCGCGCGAGAGTTCGCGGGCCACATGGAGGGCGGCACCGGCGGAGATGCCCACAAGCAGGCCCTCCTGCTTGGCGGCCGCGCGGGCGGCGGCACCGGCCTCTTCGGCCTTGACGGTCACCACGCGGCTAATCAGGGAGGTATCCAGGATTTTGGGAACAAACCCCGCGCCGATGCCCTGAATCTTGTGCGGACCAGGCTTGCCGCCGCTGAGGACGGGCGAGGTGTCGGGCTCGACGGCGATGAGCTCAACGGCGGGATTCGCTTCGCGCAAGGCCCGGCCAACGCCGGTGAGCGTGCCGCCGGTGCCCACACCCGCGATGAAGACATCGGGCGCGCTGCCGAGGTCCGCGAGAATCTCCGGACCGGTGGTGCGATAGTGGACCTCGGGGTTGGCCGCATTCTCGAACTGCTGGGGAATGATGCTGCCGGGGTTCTCGGCATGGAGCGCGGCGGCCTTCTCAATGGCCCCCTTCATCCCAGCCGGGCCAGGGGTGAGGACCAGCTCCGCGCCATAGGCCGCCAACAGCCGGCGCCGCTCAACGCTCATCGATTCGGGCATCGTGAGAATGAGGCGATAACCCTTGACCGCCGCCGCCAACGCCAGGCCGATGCCCGTATTGCCGCTCGTGGGCTCGATAATCAGCCCGCCGGGCTTGAGGGCGCCCGAGCGCTCGGCCGCCTCAATCATCGCCCAGCCCACGCGGTCCTTGACGCTCCCGCCGGGATTAAAGTACTCCACCTTGGCCAGCACCTCGGCCGCGCCATCATTGAAACGATGCAACCGCACCAACGGCGTGCGCCCAATTGCATCCGGAAGTCGATCGTACAGTGCCATCTCTTACGTCCTTTCTCTAACACCCCCAAGGCGCTCGGCTGCCGATAGCCTACCTTGGCGGTTGTGAATAGGGAGCATAATACGCTTTCTCCGGGAAAAGTCAAGCCTTTTTCGCGCGGAGAGGTTACGCCCAGAGGCGCTGAAGGCGGTCAAGGAGGTCCGCCGGACGGGTTTGGGGGGTGAGGGGGAGCCAGGTGACGGTGAACTGGTGGCGGAAGTAGGTCTCCTGGCGGCGGGCGAGCTGGCGGGTGCGGATGATGATGCGTTCGCGGGCTTCAGCCTGAGTGAGGCGGCCCTCCAGGCAGGCGAAGGCCTCGGCATAGCCGATGGCCTGGCAGGCGGTTCGGGACCACTCCGGGTAGCGCTCGCGCAGCGCGGCGGCTTCGTCGAGGAGGCCTTCGCGGAACATTTGGTCAACGCGCCGGGCGATGCGCTCGTGAAGAAGGCTGCGCTCCCAAGTGAGGGCCAGGAGGGGCGGCTTGGGGGCACCGAGCCAAGCGGAGGGGAGCGGGTGGCCGCGCTCAAGCAGCTCCAGCGCGCGGACCAGGCGGCGGGGGTTCTGCGCTTCGGCCGGGGGCAGGCTGACGCGGTGACGGGCGAGGCGCGCGCGCAGGGCCTCGGGGCTTAGGGCCTCAAGCTCGGCGGTGAGGGCAGGATCGCGCGGCGGGGCGGGGTCGAGTCCGCGCAGGAGAGCGGAAAAGTAGAGCCCGGTGCCGCCGGTGACGTAGAGCGCGCGGCCTTCGCCCTCGCACTGCGTCTGGGCAGCCTGGGCGCGCTCGAGCCACGCGGCGGTGGAGAAGGGCGCATCGGGTGCCACGCAGTCGAGGCCATAGTAAGGGACGCGCGCGCGCTCTTCGGCGGAGGGCTTGGCGGTGCCAATATCCATCCCGCGATAGACGAGCATCGCGTCTGCCGAAAGGATGGCCGCGCCCGTGCGTTCGGCCAAGGCCTGCACAAGGGCGCTCTTACCCGTGGCCGTGGCCCCGGCAAGGCAGTAGCGGGGCGGGGAGCGGTCAGCCATGGCGGCGCGGCAACACTTGGAGGAGCAGCAGCACGCCCACGGCCAGGCAGATGGCGCTATCGGCCACATTGAAGCAGGGGAAGTGCCAGGTGCGCCAGTAGATGTGGAAGAAGTCAATCACGTAGCCGTGCCAGAAGCGGTCGATCACATTCCCGAGGATGCCCGAAACGAGCAGCGCAGTCAAGAACCGCACGGCGCAACCTTCGCCCAAAAGCGCGCGCCGGAAGCAGAGCAAGAGCGCGGCAGCCACCACGCCCAAGCCCCCGAGCAGCAGCTGCGCCCCCTGGAACATCCCCCACGCCGCGCCCTGATTGCGCACATAGGTCAGCGCAACGCAACCCGGCAGCACCGCCATGCTCTCGCCGAGCTCAAAGGCGTGCGCCACCCACAGCTTGCTCGCCTGGTCTGCCGCCAGCACTGCCACGCCGAGCAGTCCCGGCCAAAGGAGGCGTTTCATCCTAGCGCACCTTGATAAAGATGAGGAAGAGAATCGGCAGCAGGAGCGCCTGCAGCAGCAGGAAGCGGATGACCACCTGTTGGCCGGACCACCCGAGCACCTTGCGGCAATGATCGTGCAGCGGGAAGGTGAAGGTAAAGAAAATGCGCTGCAAGGCCGTGGGCTTCTCCCCGGGCGCCGGCCGCCGCACCGGATGCCCCGCCGCTGCCAAGAGCCGCAGCGCCGCCAGCTTGACCAAGCCTCCGCCGCCATTGATCAACAACATCGGCGCCACCACCAACAGCACGCAGAGGTTCCCCGTGGCCAACGCCGCCAAACCAATCACCATCCCGAACATCCGCGACCCGGCATCGCCCATCAACAGACTCGAAGGATAGCAGTTGTACCACAGATACGCGCCCATCGCCCCGGTGAAGATACTCACCAGCACCGCCCACTTCGCCGCCGAGTTGCTATGCGGAATGAGCAGGTAATCGGCCACCGTGCTGTGACCAACCACCACATACAAGAGCACAATCAGCGACACCAGCGAGAGCAGCGTCAGCAGCCCGGCCAGACCATCGATGCCGTCTGAGCAGTTGGTCGTGTTAATCGCGCCAAAGAGCAACATCCCCGCCACCGGCACATAAATCCACACCGGCAGCAACGTCTCCACCTGCGTGAAGGGCCACCACGCCCGCATCGCGTGGCCATGCGTCAGACAAAAGGCGGTAAAAAGCGCAATCCCGGCATCAAAGAGCCCCTTCTTGAGCCCCCCCCACGGCACATCCGAGCGGTCATCCAAATACCCCGAGAGCATACACAGATAAATCCCCGCAATCACCCCAATATCCCACAGCGATTCCCACGCATAAATCGGGAAGAAACACCCCAGCACCGGCAGCAACAAGAGCGCCAGCGGATAGCCCGCGCCCGTCGGCTTCCCCGCCGACACCGCGCCCCCCGCCACCGCCACCGACTGCCCCTCGGCCGTCTTGACCGCCTTCCCACGGTCCACCGGCAGCCGCTTCGCCAGACGCGGCAAGCGCCACCACACCAAGAGCGCCGCCAACAATGCGCCGCCTCCCATCATCACCAAGTGGGACTTCAACAGCCGAAACGGCCCCCACACTTCACGCAAAAAATCACTCAGCAAGTAGAACATAGCACGCCCATTATAGCACAGTTACCGCGCGCGGCGTTGACAAGAAAAGGGGGCAGCGTGTCGCTGCCCCCTTTATCGGCTTCGCGTCCGGCGCTTAGAACTGCGCCATCGCGCTACGGGACTTGGCGCGGATGCGAGCACGCGCGGACTTACGACGGGCCTTTTCACAAGGCTTCTCGTAGTAACGAGTTGCACGCAGCTGCTTGATGAGACCCTCCTTGTCGAGGATCTTCTTCAGGCGCTTGAGACCGCGCTCCACCGATTCGCCCTTTTTCAAACGAACCTGGATCATGCTTTGCTCACCTCCTTTCCCGGAAATCTTCCTGCGAGTTAGGCTTCGGGCATCGTCTTGCGCAGACCCTGGCCGCGATCGCCTTCCTTCCACTGACCACGCTTGATCAGCAGATTGATGCGCTCGAAGCGCTTGAGCACGTTGCGCTTGCTCGTAATCTTGCCCGAGCCCTTGAGGCTTCTGTGTTGGCTCATCTTGAACCTCCTTAAGGTCTGTCGAGGGGTTAGAACCCCCACTTGGTTGAAAGTCGCGCGATAGTAACAAAGCCCATCCGCGAAGTCAAGCACTTTACGCACGGCCCGGAGGGAAGGGCGCGGACGGGAAAAAGCCGAAGTCCCCTCACGCGGGCCGAGAGGCCCGCTTCTCTCCGCTGTCACCGGTCTTCTGTCTTCTCTTCATCGCTCCAGCCGCCGCCGAGGGCCTTATAGAGGGTGATAAGATCGGTAAAGAGCGTGGCGCGATGGGTGATGAGGGCCTCTTGGGCCGAGAGCAGGGCGCTCTGGCGGGAGAGGACATCCTCAATATCCTTCTCGCCGAACTCGTAGAGCTTATCGGCAATATCGAGGGCTTGGGCGCAGGTTTGGACGGTGCGCTGGAGGTCCTCGGTGCGGCAGGTTTCGTTGTAGTAGGCGAGCCAGGCGGTTTCGGCCTCCTGGTAGGCGGAGAGGACGGTGGCGCGGTAATCCTGGATGGTGGCCTCAAGGGTGGCGCGGGCGGACTCAATTTGCTTGCGCCAGGTGCCAAAGCCAAAGATGTTCCACGCAACGGAGGGGCCAAAGCTGACCGAGCGGGTGTAGGCGCTCCAGGGGGTGAGGTCGGGCGAGGAGAGCCCCACCGAGCCGTTGAGGGAGAAGGTGGGGTAGATGGCGGCGGTGGCCACGCCGAGGGCGGCATTCTGCGCGCGGACCTTCTCTTCGGCCTTGCGAATGTCGGCGCGGCGGCGAAGGAGCTCGTTGACGGGGACCTTGGGGCGGGCCTCGGGGAGCTGGAGGGCGTCGAGGGTCTCGGAGACGCGCGGCTCGGTGGCGTGCGGGGTGCGGCCGACGAGCTGATCGAGGCGGAACTGGGCGGCCGCGCGCTGCTGGCGGTAGGTGGGAATGGAGGAGCGGGTCCGCGTCACTTGCGACTCGGCAGTCACGAGATCGTACTTAGGCAGGTCGCCGCTCTCGACGCGCTTCTGGACACGGGAGAGGTTGCGCTCCTGAAGCGCGAGATTCGCCTCGGCAATGGCGATTTGCGCAGTGTATTGACGGACCTGAACATAGGCCTCGGCAATGTCGGCAGCCAGGGCAACGCGCAGATCTTGGAAGGTATACGCCAGCGCGGCCTCTTCGGCCTCGGCCTTCTCGACCGAGCGGCGGATGCCGCCAAAGATGTCAATCTCCCAGCGAGCATCGGCGGAGGCGGAAAGGCGCTTATTCCAAGCGCCGGTGTGGCCACTGCCGCTCCAGCCGCGGCTCCAGGTGTAGGAGCCATCGGCCGCGAACTGGGGATAGAAGCCCGCTTCCACCTGCTCGCGACTGGCGCGGGCGGCGATAATCCGCTGGCGGGCGGCCTCAAGCGAGGGGGCTGCGCGCAGGCCCTCTTCCACCAGTTCGGCCAGAAGCGGGTCCTCGAAGGTGCGCCACCAGCGCGCCAAGCTCTCGAGCTCGGGATCTTCGCCGTAAAAGATGGGCGCAACGGGCTCGGGGGCCGACGGGGGGGCGTAGTCCGGGCCAACCGTGCAGCCGGCCAAAGCCAAGAGCGAAAACGCAACAACGGCGCGCACAGAACGGGATGGAGCGAACATACTTCCCCCCTTCTCCGCCAAGAACTTAGAGGCGGGTGACGGATTCGATGACAACCGGGGTGTTGGGCACATCGCCCATCCAGCCGGCGGTGCCGGTGGAGACCGCTTCAATGGCGTCGACCACATCGAAGCCGGCGGTGACGTGACCGAAGACAGCGTAGCCGTAGGCCGAGGGATTGGGCGCGCGGAAGTTCAGGAAGTCGTTATCGACGGTGTTGATGAAGAACTGCGCGGTGGCGGAGTGGATCTCCGGCGTGCGGGCCATGGCGATGGTGTACTTGACATTCTTAAGGCCGTTGGCCGCTTCGTTGGGGATGGGCTCGTGGGTGGGCTTCTGCTCAAGCTCGGGGGTGAAGCCGCCGCCCTGAATCATAAAGCCCTGGATGACGCGGTGGAAGATGGTGCCGTTGTAGAAGCCCTCATCGAGGTAGCGCAGGAAGTTGGCAACGGTCTTGGGGGCAGCCGATTCGTCAAGCGCCAGCTTGATATCGCCCTTATTCGTCTTCATCAACACATTGATCATGGGTGGGATCCTTTCTGAGCGGCCTGGAGGCACGCCTTTAATCTTGCGAGAGTTCAGCGGCAAAGGCCTCCCATTGGGCCTTGACGTCCTGGAAATCGGTATCGAGCGCGGCCTCGCCCTGCAGCCCCAGTTGCTTGAGCTGCATCTGCACCTTGGCCAGGAGGGCGCGGCGGGCGGCAGCGGACTTGGCAGCCGTCTGACGCAACTTCTCAAGGGTCTGACGCGAAGCGGCCAAACGCGTGGTAGCGGTGTTCTTGGCGGCCAGCGCAAGCGCCTCCTTGAACTCGGCGGCGCGGCTGGGCACCGTGCGCGAGAAGGTCTTGGCCAACAGCAGGGCCTTGGAGGGCGTGCTGACCAGCGTCTCGCGGATGTCCGCTTCGGTCTGCTCAACCCACGCCTTACTCTGTTCCAGGATGGCCTGGGCCTCTTCGCCGGCCGCCCCACCCCGCTGGATGCGCTGACGCAGGATTTCGAGCGCCGGCTCGACATTCTGCCCCACGATCAGGCGGCGGGCCAAATCCTTGCAATGCTTGAGCTCCAGCCCATCGGCCAGCGAAACGCCCGCCGTGCGGCGCACGGGAACGGCCTTGACGGCCTCCATCACCTTGGCATCAAAGTCCTTATTGGCCGGGTGCCCACCCCAGAAGAGCTGACCTTTGTGGTCGAAGATCATCGCATAGGGCACGCCATTGATGCGCGGACTGCCGGCCACCGAGAATTGCTGATAGACCGAGTAGTTGCACTTCGAGCGCTTGAGCAATTCGCGCACCGCCTCGTCATTCCGCTGCCAGACATGCGTGCCAATGACCACTGCCGGCTTTCCCTCCAGCTTCCGGGCCAATTCGCCAATATGCGGCAGCACCGCGCGGCACGGCGGGCAGGTCAACCCAAAGGCCTCGACCACCACCACCTTGCCCTCCAAATCGGCCGGCTTCAGCTTCGGCCCGCTCACATGCATCTCATCGGTGAGGTTACTCACCTCCAAGGCCGCGGCCACGGTCGCCCACGCGGCCAACACCATCCCACAAATCAGCCGTTTCATTGCTTAATCCTCCTCCGTAAAGAAGCGAATGCTGCTCTTCTTGAACTCGTGTGTGGAGAAAAAGACCTTGCCCGCCGGCGCACCAATCAGCCCGCCCAGACGGCAAAAGGCCGCGTAGCCCGCCGCCCACGAGCGCTTGTGAATCATCGCATACAAGGTGAACGGGAAGGCCGCGCTCGCCGGGCGGGCGTAGCAATGCGTCACCTCCGCCTCGGCAGCCAACCGGCGCCCGGCCTCATCGCACGCTTCCGGCGCCACCTGCCAGCAGCACATGCCATTGGCCACAAAGCCCCCCGCGCGGTGACGCAGCAGCAGCGCAAAGCGCCGCATCGTCCCCTCCGCCTGCCAAGCGCGCAGCTGCGGCAAATCCGCCGCCCGCCACGGCTCGGCCAACGTGGCTGTGTCATCCTGATAGCGCCGGATGATGGCCACGGCCTCAGGTGAAAGCGGCGGCGCAGGCACCACCTCCGGCGCCGGAGCGGCCACCGGCACGCGATACTCGGTCCGCTCATCGCGCTCACGCGTACCGGCATCAAAGACCACATCAATCTTGTAGCGCGTCAGGGCCGGAAAGGGAATTGGCGCCAAGTCGGCCAGCCGCGCAGCCTCCGCCTCAAAGCGCTCGGCCGGCGCCGAAAGGGTCCACCACAGGTTCGGATAGGGCGCGTAATCCTGCGCCGAAAGGCCCTCGACCGTAAACTCCGCCGGCCACGCCCGCTCGTAGGCGTGCGTCACCCCCGGCAAAGCGCAGACCCGCGCCGCGGCTGCCGCCAATGCCGCCCCCTCCGCCCGCACCGCGTAGAGGCAACTGCGATAGCCCAGGCGCCGCGCATCGAAGACCGCCCCCACGCGCCGCACCATCCCCGCCGCGCGCAGCCGCTCCACAAAGGCCTCCAACTGCGCCTCACGCGCCCCAAGCGCCTCCCCCAAAACAGCCAGCGGCCGCGACACCAAAGGCCACGGCCGCTGCAAGGCATAGAGCCAGCGCGTCTCCTCGGAGGAAAGTGCAATCCGTTCGTCCATTGCGCGTAAGGTAGCATATTTCCCGGACCAAGGAAAGCCCCCACCTTCCCCGAGCAATGACCAGAAGCCCCCGCCAGCGCGCGGCGGACGCAAACTTTTGCTTGCGTGGGGGGGGAAGACGCGCTATACTAGGGGCGTATCAAGGAGGAAGCGTTATGGCAGACAAACCCTTTATTGCCGCCCGTTTGCGGAATCCCGCCGAAGAGGCGGCAGCGAAGCCGAAGGCCACGGCCAAGACCGATTGGATTGGCGGCGCGTGCGCGATTGTGGCCTTCATTCTGGCGGCCGCAACGGCAGCGGTCACCTATCTGGAATGGGACCCGCTGACAAAGTTTATTGGTAAATAAGGGCGCGGGAATGCGTCCTGGCGCGCCGCTGAGCGCGTGGTTTTGCGGACTCTGCCTGGTGTGGGCGGGGGCCGCTTTTTGCGGTCTGCCAGGGGTGCAGACCTTGGGGATCGAGGCGCACGCGGTGGCGGCCGGGGAGGTGTGGCGGCTGGGGACCTATGCGCTGGTGCACGGGGCGTGGTGGCACTTGGCGGCAAATGTCATTGGCATTTGGATGACGGGGCGCTGGCTGGAACGGCAGGTGGGTTCGCGCACCGTGGCGGCCGTGGGGCTTTTGGGAATTGCGAGCGGCGCGTTAGGCTTTCTGGTGACGCTGGCGGTAGATCCGCGGCTGGCGCCGGGAATGCGGTGCGTGGGGGCCTCGGGCGTGCTTTCTGCATTGCTGGGATTTGTGACAGGCCACTGGCCGCGCGAGCGGCTGCGGGTTTATCTGCTGGGCTTGCCACTGACGCTGCAGGGGATTTGGCTGGGGAGCATTTTGGTGCTCTTAATGGCCCTAGAGGCCACCCTTTGGCCGCAGAGAACGGCCTACGGCGCGCATCTGGGCGCGGGAGCACTGGGGGTGTTATTGGGCGCGATAACAGATGACAGATGACAGAAAAACGCGGCGCAGGGTTTCCTGCGCCGCGTCGCTTGCTAACAGCTAACCGCCCTCTTACCAGTTGATGGCGGCGGGGGTGCCGTCGTAGGCGGCGAGGAGGATCTTGCGGATGTCCTCGGCGGTGGTGGTGCGGGGGTTGGAGCCCGTGCAGGGATCCAGAACCGCGTTCTGGGCGATGAAGTCGAGGTTGGCCTCAAAGACCTCGCGGGAGACGCCGGCAGCCTCGAGCGTGGCGGGGATGTCGAGCGAATCGTTGAGGGCGCAAATCTTGTCGATGAGGACATTGACCAGCTGCTTCTCGGTGGAGCCCGGGAGACCGAGGGCGCGCGCGATGTCGGCATAGCGGCTCTCGCAGGCCTTGCGGTTGAACTGGATGACGAAGGGCTGGCAGATGGCGTTGCACAGGCCGTGAGGGAGGTGGAACTGCGCGCCGATCTTGTGGGCGATGGAGTGCGTGATGCCCAGGAGGGCGTTGGAGAAGGCCATGCCGGCGAGGCACTGGGCGATGTGCATGCGGCCGCGGGCGGCCATATCGCCGTTGTAGGAGGCCACGAGGTCGTCATCGATCATCTGGATGGCCTTGACAGCGAGGGGGTCGGAGAAGTCCGAGTGCCAGCCGGCGACGTAGGCTTCGATGGCGTGGGTGAGGGCATCGAGGCCGGTGTGGGCGGTCAACTTGGGGGGCATGGTCTCGGCGAGATCGCTATCGACCACGGCGATGTCGGGGGTGATCTCGAAGTCGGCCAGCGGGTACTTGACCTTGGTGGAATAGTCGGTGATAACGGAGAAGGCGGTCACTTCGGTGGCGGTGCCGGAGGTGGAGGGGATGGCCACAAAGATGGCCTTCTGGCGCAGGACGGGCATCGTGAAGGGATCCTTGATGTCGTCGAAGCTCTTCTCGGGGTGTTCGTAGAAGACCCACATGGCCTTGGCCGCGTCGATAGGTGAACCGCCGCCAATGGAGACGATGACATCCGGACCAAAGTCGCGCATCGCCTGGGCGCCCTTCATCACGGTCTCGACCGAGGGATCGGGCTCAACGCCCTCAAAGTGGGCCACTTCCAGCCCGGCATCCTTGAGAATCTTCTCCAGACGATCCAGGGCGCCACTCTTCTTCATCGAGCTGCCGCCCGAGACAATCATTGCGCGCTTGCGGGTTTTACCAAGAACTGCGAGTTCCTTCATCGCGCCAGGGCCAAAGTAGAGGTCGCGCGGGAGGGTGAAACGTGCCATAACTCTATCCTTTCATTCACTGTGCGGGCGCAGTCCGCGCCCAAACCACGGCAAAAGTATAGCACATTGTGGACGGCGAGAGGTGAGAGGTGAACAGTGAACGGTGAACGGTGAACAGTGAACGGTGAACGGTGAACGGTGAACGGTGAGGTGCTCGCTGCGCTCGCGTGAGGAGGCGGCTGCCGCCGCCGAGAGGTGCCGCCTAGCGGCGGCGAGAGGTGCGCGCTGCGCGCGCGGAGGGAGGCGTGTGGCTAGTAACCTCCGCTGGATGCGCGCCGCCCTCGCCAGTCTGTAAACCTGCCGCTTACTTTCTTTGCAGGTGGCGCTTTCCCCAGGCGAGAAGAGGGGGAGCATAGCGGAGAAGGAGGGTGAGCCCGGCCCGGCGCGCGAGGTCAACGGCTAGCGAGAGCGTAAAGCAGAGCACTACCCCCACTGCAAAGATAAAGACAAGCGGCACCTCCGGAAAGCGTTCGTGCAAGTGCTCCATCGGCAGACAAAAGAGCACCTTGCGTAAGCTCGTATCGTGCAACAGGTAGATGCCCAACATAGAAGGGCCCAAAAACCGCGCCGAGCGCTGGAGCCACTGCGGCATCGGGCACCGGGCAAAGAGCACCAAGGCCGCAATCGCCGCCCCCCACACGCCCGGGAAGTGATAGCCCGCCACCGACATATTAACCACACAATGTGGTAATGCCCTACCTCTCAACACCCAATACAATGCCTGAAGCAGAACAATCGCGCCGACACTCCCCATCGCCAACACCCACACCCCCGCAACCGCCACCGACTTCACCCGCTCCGCCACGAACCGCCGCACCATCCACGCCGTCACATAGACGAACAAGAGCGTATTGAAAGTGTGCGACCCCCAGCCACTAACCGACAACCCAGATAGCCCTCCCAGCGGACGAAGCCCCAATGTTATCGCCAGTGCATAGAGCCCCCACGCGCCAAACAACTTCCGCGGCTCCTTGGCCAACGCCTCCAGCGCGGCATTAACCAGCGGCATACAAAAGAGTAGCCCCAGATAGGTCCCGCCAAACCACCCGCCTGTCACCCGAAAGGCAGGTGGAACCGATGTTTCGCCCCACATAAAGGCAACTTCCCTCACACCCCACACTATCACCGAATAGAAGGCGAACATCCCCCACAACCGCACCACCTTCTGCCACGAAAAGCGCATCCCATACCACCCCGAAAGCGCCACAAAGCCATCCACCGCCGGCAGCGTCAGCCAATAAATCCCCCACGCCGTCCGCGACATGGCATACGGTCCGTGGCAACAGACATGATGAACCACCACCATCAGCATCAATAGACACCGATAGACCTCCGTACGCCCATCGCGGACCTTCTTCACCGCGCCCGCTGCTTCACGCCGCTCTTCCATTAAAACGCGCCCTCCTTTTGCGCCTCTAACCGAAGGCCCTAGGAAAGCCCAAACCGGAAACGCAGAAAGAAGGGCGCGCCAGGACGGCACACCCGGTCTAACGCATTGCTCCGGTTACGAAAGTTTCCTAGGTTCTCGATTAGAGCAACTTGTTACACACGCTGTGTAAATAACATCAATGGCTCACCCATTGATTGCGCCCAGTGTAGCATACCGTCCCCATCCCTGCACACGCCGCCTCATCCCCGGGACTGGTGAGGGGGAGAGGGCGCGGAAGGGAGAGTGCTGAAGGCTTGGAGCCAGGCGAGGCGCGGTAGCGCATCGCTGCGCGCGGAGGGAGGCGGTGTGGCTAGTGGCCTTCTAGCCGGCGTGCCCGCAGGGCGCACCGGCCGGGGTGGAGCGCCCTGCGCTCCCGAGGGGCGTGGGGGCGAGTAGCCACCACCCCGGGGCGCGAGGGCGAGGCTTAGCGGTCGGGGGCTTGGGGGCGGGGTCCCCAATGGCCTGGGCGGCGAGGCGCGGCAGCGCATCGCTGCCCGCGGAGGGAGGCGGTGTGGCTAGCGACCTTCTAGCCGGCGTGCCCGCAGGGCGCACCGGCCGGGGTGGAGCGCCCTGCGCTCCCGAGGGGCGTGGGGGCGAGCAGCCACCACCCCGGGGCGCGGGGGCAATAAATAACCCCCAGACTTAATTCCGATAAGTCCCGGACTTATTGCCGATAAGTCCCGGACTTATAAGTTTCCCCCGGGCGAGGTGCCAATTTACCCCCGGGCAAGCTCCAATCCCCTCCCCCCGCCACCCAGTTCCCCAATTGGGGTACCAGCCATTCCCCAATTGGGGTACCACGCATTCCCCAATTGGGGTACCACGCATTCCCCAATTGGGGTACGGACCGTTCCCCGCCGCGCGGGCGGGCAAGCGAAGTGCGGATGCCACGGAACACGCGGAGGCGTTTATGCTATACTCGCGGTCAGAAACGGGAGAGTCGTTTCGTGATTGCGCTTTGCGCAAACAAGTTGCTTCGGTGAAACCTAGGAAATTTCAATTGTTAGGCAACACGTTTGGGCGGGTGCGCTGTATTGGCGCGCCTTTTTCTTCGTGTCTAGCAATGGGCTTTCCTAGGGCCCCACCGAAGCACGCAGAAGAAGGCGTGCTTTTTATGTCTTACAACACTCCAATTTATTTCGGTGACTCCGCAGGGGCAGCGCTTGTGTGGGGATGGCAGGGTGTTGCGCGTGGCAGAGAAGTCGCCTTGTTCCCCCTTGAAGAGGTCGAAGAAAATGCTATTTAACTCCCTTGCCTTTGCGTTCTTCCTACCGATTGTTCTTGGCGTTTACTGGGCGTTGAGACGGTGCCCACGGGGGCAGAATGGCTGGTTGCTCGCCGCGAGCTATCTCTTCTACGGTTGGTGGGACTGGCGCTTCCTGGGGCTGATTATTGGCTGTTCCCTCCTCAATTTTGTAGCAGGTCAGCTTTTAGAGGTGACGAAGAACCGCGGGTGCCGGCGGTTGTTGCTGACAATCTGTTGTATCGTCTGCCTGGGGACGCTGGGGCTGTTCAAGTACTACGACTTTTTCGTGTCGAGCTTCGCGGCGATGATGCGTGGCATCGGCTTGGCGTGGCATCCGGCAATGTTACACTTGGCTTTACCCGTGGGCATCTCCTTCTTCACCTTCCAAGCCATGAGCTACACGCTCGACATCTACTTCGGCCGCCTAAAGCCCACACGTAGCCTCATCGACTTCTTGACCTTTATCGCCTTCTTCCCACAGTTGGTGGCAGGCCCCATTGAACGCGCCTCCAACCTGTTGCCGCAATTTGCCCAGGCTCGACGGTTCGAGAGCGAATCGGCCATCCAAGGTATCGCCCTTATCATCTACGGCCTCTTCAAGAAGATGGTGGTGGCCGACACCCTCGGGCTCTACGTCGATAGCGTCTTTCGCAACTACGCGCTGTATCAAGGGGCCACCTGCTGGATTGGGGCGATCTTCTTCGCGCTCCAGATTTATTGCGACTTCTCGGGCTACTCCGACACCGCCCGCGGTGTGGCCCGGCTCTTTGGTTTCCGGCTCATGGTAAACTTCGACCGGCCCTACCTGGCCGCCTCCTTCATCGACTTTTGGCGCCGCTGGCATATCTCCCTCTCCACCTGGTTCAAGGACTACGTCTATATTCCGCTTGGTGGCAGCCGCGCCGGAACTGGACGAACACTCCGCAACCTCTGGATTGTCTTCCTGCTCTCGGGCTTGTGGCACGGGGCAAATTGGACCTTCCTGGCCTGGGGTGCACTCCACGCCCTCTTCCAGACGGGGGCCGTGTTGCGGCGGAAGCTCTGGCCGAGGGCGGCAGAGCCTCGGGGGTGGGTTGGACGCGTCTGTTCCATCCTTGCCGTTGACCTGGGGGTGACCGTGGCCTGGGTTTTCTTCCGAGCGCAGAACTGGGCAGAACTGACGGGCATATTGGGAAAACTCTGCGCAGTGCCGCGTATCGGCTCGTTGATGACGCTTTGTGCTGGACACGGCCCGATGACCTTTGTCACCTGTTGGCTGAGCGTGGGGCTTTTGGCCGCGAGTTATCTAGCCCCCCGTGATTGTGCTTTCTGCACCCTCCGCGGCGCTTTCGGCTTCTGCGGCCTTTACCTCCTGGCCATCGTCTTCCTCGGCGCGCCGGCTGGAGGCGAGTTCATTTACTTCCAGTTCTAACCCGGAGGCATTCCCCATGCGCCGTCTCCTTTTGTTTCTCCTGCCCCTCCTCGCCCTGACGCTTGGTGCCCTGTGGCTAAACGACAGTCTTAACCGCCACCTCGTCACCGCCTCCAGTGCCTCCTCAACCTATAAGACCTACCGTCTCTTCATCCTCCGCCCCGCCGATGAATTGCCTATCCTTGGCTCCTCGCGCGCCTCGCAGAACTTCGTCCCCTCGCTTCTCTCGCCCAAGGCCTTTAACTATGGCGTGGATGGCTCGGGGATGGGCGAGACGCTCTTCTTCCTGGAGCAATGTCTGCGTAATGGCGGCACCGAGCCCATCCTGATCAACCTGGATCCTTGGGGGTTCCCGTCTAGCACCCTCTATCAGGCCGACTACCGCCTCGCGCTCAGCGCTCCCGCCGTCCGCGAAACCCTCCCTCCAGCGCGAAGCACGCTTTCAGAGCGACTGCCCGGCATCCGCTTCCACGGAGCCTTGCGGAGCAACTTGACGGCCTACTTGAATGCCCGCTTCGCCGTCACCAAAGTGATTGATGCCGGTGCCACGCTCCAAATCCTTAGCCGCACGCCCGAAGAATGGAGCGCCATTAACCAAAAGCGCACCGCGCCCGGCCGTTTCTCCTGCTCGCCTGAATGGCAAGCACGGCTTGACGCCATCTACCGTCAGACGTGCCGACCTATCATTTGGGTAGTCGGTCCCCTCGCCCCGCACGAACGTAGCCTCTATCAAGGCCAAGCCGAACTTGAAGCCTTCCTACTTCGCCAGACTCAGCACCCCAATGTCTATGCCATCAACTGGCTCGACTTCCCCGAGCCGATGACAGAGGCGGACTTTATGGACCCCACCCACCTCAACCGACTCGGCGCCGAGCGCTTCACCCGCCGACTTCGCCTGCACCTTGAAGCGCTGGGAATGAGTAAACACCCGCCCTTGGAGCAGCCTTGAAAACGGCCCTAAGTAGCATTCGTTGGCGAGGGGCCTTTGAGGGATGACTTTGCCGTAGTGGGTGTAGGCGCGGGGGCGTTGGGGTGAAGGAGCGACCGGGGAGGGAGAGAGGCGCGGCTGCCGGTCGGCGGCGATGAGGACCTTGGTCTCGTTATTCTGGTCCGGGCACTCCTTTTCAATGGAGGGACTGAAGCAGAAGCCCTTCACCTCGCAGGGTTGTGCACGCACGGTGAGCGGCTGGGTCCGCACTGTGCTATACTACGAGGCGATGGAGGCGCGT
>JBJEVY010000021.1:0-35342 GCA_051884775.1 Candidatus Spyradenecus sp.
AGGGCGCGTCGGCCGGGGTGGAGCGCACCGCGCTCCCGAGGTGCAGGGCGAGAAGTCCAAGCGAAGCGAAGGTGCTATGTCAACACCCCCCACTCAGCGGCGGAGGAGAAGGGTGCGGAGACGACCGGAGATGAGGAGGTCGATGGGCCAGCCGATGAGGCGTTGGCACTTGAAGAAACATTTGCCGAGGGGGGAGAGGGCGTGGTAGTTGATGGAAGCTCTCTTAGGCATGTGGGTGAGGAAGGTGGAGGTCTCCTGGGAGGCGGCGGCGAGACGGTCGCGGTCGTGCGCCAGGTTGATGAGAAAGAGACGTATAGGGAAGGGAATAAAAAAGGGGGCGAAGCGGATTGTAGCGCGCTTCGCCCCAGATCTAAAGGCTGGTTTACCGAAGTTAGGCGGCCAGCTTGCCCACAGCGATGAGGGTGAAGACCATAATGAAGATGGCCGTGGTCTCAACGATGCCGAGGGCAGCGAGGTTGTTGGTGAAGCCCTGACCGGTCTCGCCCTGGGCGTCAGCCGAGCAGCCACCGGCGCGGCCCTGGAAGATGGCCGACATGCCGATGCCCGCGCCCGCGAAGATGCCGAGGACGAGCATGCCGATGCCGCCAGCCGGGAGGACCTTGGTGCCGATCATCGTGAACATCAGGATCATCCCGTAGAGAGTCTGCGTGATGGGGGCGCCGACGTAGGCCAGCAGGAGGAAGGGCGCCGGGCGGTTCTGGGCATAACACTTCTTCCAGGCACCGATGGCGCCGGCAGCGGCAAAACCCGTGCCGATGGCCGAACCGAGACCGGAGAGGGCGAGACAGGCAACAGCGCCTGCGACAGTGAGTGCGGTATCCATAGTGATGAATTCCTTTACTTTAAGGTTGTTTGAAGGGGATGTAGGGAACGCCAGACCACGTGATGCCCTTGGCATTGGAGAACTCCAGGGTGTTCAGGCGAACGGCGTGGACGAGCACCGAGAGGGCGCCCATAGCCAGGTTGAGGCCATGGCCGACCAAGAGGATGAGGCAGACGCAGACGGCCTTGAGCGCGAAGGGCAGGTCGAGGTCGAGCGCCATCATATTGAAGTTCTCGGCCACCTTGATGGAGGCGAGGCCCACGGCGAAGAGGCGGACATAGCTGATGATATCGCCCATCGCGCTGATGACGTTGAGCGGGAGCATACCCACGGAGACGCCTTCGTGCTTGATGTCGGCCAGCAGGGGGATGAGGATGAGCACCACGCTCGCGCCGAGGAACCACCAGGCCCACGGCGGCTGCGAGAACCAGCTCACCACAATGCCGCTGACAATCATAAACATGCTCCACGTGACGCCCATCCAGCCAATCTCGCCGACCGCTTTCAGGTGCGGAGCCAGGAGGATGGCATTCCAGAGGCGAGCAACAGAGATGTGCAGTGCGCCGATGAGGAAGCAGAGGAACATCATATTGTTGTCATCGCCCAGCCACGAGACGGTGGGAATCTGCTGCAGGCACGCCGGCAGGGCCGCCTTGGCAATGCCAAAGTAGGTGCCCGAGAGCACGCCCCAGAGAATCGTCGAGAGGCAGAAGACGGTGAAGATGATAATCACCGGCCGGGCTGCCGACTTCTTCCACAGCTTTACGGCCGCCGCCAGAACGCCCGCGAGCATCAGCGCGCCGTAGCCCGCATCGCCCACCAACATCGCGAAGAAGACCGAGAAGAAGAGATAGAACGGCACCGAGCAGTCGCCCTCGGAGTAGCCCGGGAGAATGCCCAGACCCTTGAAGAGCATCCCAATCGAGCGGAAGCCCTTTGGCGGCTCGAGGAGAACCGGGACATTGGGGTCGCCCGGGGCCGGGTCGTCAAGGACCACGCCCCACCCTTCGGCCGCAGCCTTGGCGAGCAGAGCGTCGGCCGCACGCGCCGGCACATAACCGGAGAGGTAGGCCACATCGCCCTCGGCTCGCAGGTTGGCCGAGACCTCCGCCAAGCGCTTCTGGGCACCATCTTCGTGCAGGGCGCGCTCAAGGGTGGCGCGGATGCCTTGCGCGGCGGCGAGCTTCGCGACCAGGGCATCGGCCGCGACCTCCATCGCCAGCGCGCGTTTGCGCAGCTTGACCGTGGCACACTCGGGCAACGGCACCGCCTCGCAGGCTTCGGGCAGGGGCTCTGCCGAAATCCACGCACCGTAGGCAAAGCCGCCTTCGGCATTGAAGAGGTAGGCTTCCGCGCCCAGGGTCGGGGCTTCGGCCTCAGGGACCTTGAAGAGCTTGACCGCCACGCCGGCTTGGGCCAGCGCAGAGACCTGCTCGGGATCGACCTCGCCAAAGGGCGCGTAGCGCCGCAACTGGGTCTGGGCAGAGAGGACTTCATCGCGCAAGCGCGTCACCATCTCGGCCAGGCGGTTGACGGAAGCGACCGCGTCCGGAGCAGGGGCGTTCTCGGCCTCACGCAAGAGCGTGTCGCAATCCCAGGCGCTGACTGGGGAGGCGGCATCGGGCTTGAAGGCGAAGGTGCCGGCCTTAGCGGCAACGTCGAGCACGCGCAGGGCCTGCTCGGCGGCGGCCACGCGGGCACTCGCCCGGCGAATGCCTTCGCTATCGCGCACTTCCGGGGTGACATGGACGCACCCGAGCTCGCGCAACGCCAACACCGCGGCCTCGCGCGCCTTCGCCGAACACAGCAACAAGAGCTGTTTCATCGGGACAATCATTCGGCCACCTCCTTGGTCTTGCCGGTGCGGCCCTTGGCAATCTTGCCGCGCACCACGGCGGCGGTCTGCTCATCGCCAATGAAGATGCGAATGACGCGGATGTTCTCCTTGCACTCGGGGATCTTCACCTTCTCGAAGAGGTTGACGCGCTGGCCCGTGGTGTGGAGCTCTTCCTGGACGAGTTCGCGCTGCTTGCGCAGCACATCGCCCTCGGCCCGGAAGGCCATCAACTCCGAGAGCATGGCCTGCGCGTCATCGGTCCAGGCCGGCGTGCGATAGGGGTCCAGCACGGCCGGCTCGGTCTCAATACCCTCATAGAGGGGAATGGCCACGCCGGCGATGTTGCCCACGCCAGTCTTGGTGCCCTTGAGCAGGACGAGCGTTTCGGGGGTCACAGTCTGGTCGGCATAGAGCGCCACCCAGGCCTCAAGGCGCTTGCGGGCCTGCGCCTCGCGCGCCTCGACCTCCGCGAGCTTGGCGGAGATGCCGGCGATTTCGGCCTGGAGCTGCTGCTTTTTGAGCTGCAGCATCGGCAGAAAGCGCTGGAAGCGCTTGAGGGCATCGGTCTGCGCCTTCAGTTCAGTCTTTGTGTGCTTAATCTTTGCCATTGCGCACCTCGCGAATGGTTCGGCACAGGTTAGGCCTTCTTGGGCCAGAAGCGGTCAGCCATCTTGGTGGGGATGCCGGTTTCCATCGGCTCGAAGCACTCGGCGAGGATCTGCCAGCCCAGGTCAAGGGCCTGCTCGAGGGGGATGTTGACCGAGAGGTCCATCATCTTCTGCTCGAAGAGCGCGCCGTAGCGCAAGAGCTTGGTATCCCACTCGCTCATACGGAAGCCCATCGACTGCTTTTCGGCGGCGTCCTTGTACTGCGCGTAGAGCTTGATCATCGCGTCCATAATGGTGCGGTGATCCTCGCGCGTGTCCTTGTTCACCTGCTGCTTGAGGCGCGAGAGCGAGCCGAAGGGCTCGATGCGGCCGTTTCGGAGGTAGAACTGGCCCTCGGTGATGTAGCCGGTGTTGTCCGGCACCGGGTGGGTGACGTCATCGCCAGGCATCGTGGTGACGGCCAGGATGGTGATGGAGCCGGCGCCCTCGAAGTCAACGGCCTTCTCGTAGCGGGCGGCGAGCTGGGAGTAGAGGTCGCCGGGATAACCGCGGTTGGAGGGGATTTGCTCCATCGTGATGGCGATTTCCTTCATCGCATCAGCAAAGGAGGTCATATCGGTGAGCAACACAAGCACGCGCTTGCCCGTGAGAGCGAACTGCTCGGCCACGGCCAGGGAAATATCCGGCACCAACATACACTCCACCACGGGGTCGGCGGCGGTGTGGACGAACATCACCGTGCGCGAGAGCGCGCCGGAGGCATCGAGCGTGTCGCGGAAGGCCAGGTAGTCATCGTGCTTCAGGCCCATGCCGCCGAGGATGATGATGTCGACTTCGGCCTGCAGGGCGATGCGCGCGAGGAGGTCGTTGTAGGGCTCGCCGGCGCGGGCGAAGATCGGCAGCTTCTGGCTCTCGACCAGGGTGTTGAAGACGTCAATCATCGGGATGCCCGTGCGGACCATGTGGCGCGGAATGATGCGCTTGGCGGGGTTGACCGAGGGCGTGCCGATGTCGGTGGGGTTCATCGTCAGCTCCGGGCCGTTGTCGCGCGGCTTGGCCGAGCCGGTGAAGACGCGCCCGAGCAGCTCTTCGCCGAAAGGCACCTGCATCGGATGGCCCAGGAAGCGCACCTGCGCATCGGTGGCCACGCCACGCGCGCCGGCAAAGACCTGCAGCGTCACCTCGTCGCCGGCCAGCTTGATGACCTGCGCGAGCGAAGCCCCGACGCGCGAGTCAATCTCCGCCAGTTCCTTGTTCTTCACGCCCTGCGCGCGCAGGGTGACGACCGAACCGGAGATGTTGTCAATCTGATGATAAACCTTATGCATGGGGAGCCTCCGAAACCAGCTTCAAGATTGCCGCGCGGCGCGTGTCGTAATCCGCTCCGCCCATCGGCGTGTTGTTCCAGTCGATGAACGCCTGCTGCAACTGCAGGAAGGCGCGGCGGGCGACGGTCTTATCCGTGTAGGCGTAGGTGCCGCCGATGACCTGCTCAAGCACATCAAAGGAGGCGCGCTGGCGCTCCTTCGAGCTGCTCGCGTCCACGTCGTTAAAGGCATTCTGCTGCAGGTAGACCGCGTCGATGAGCTCCTTCTTCAGGAAGACCACGAAGTCTTCCATCGCGGTGCCCTCTTCGCCGACCACCTTCATCATCTGCTCCACGTCCGAGCCCTTGCGCAGGATAGTGCGCATCGCCTCCACGCGCGGCTGCTCGATGACCGAGCGGTACTTGCTCCACGAATCGAGCGGGTCGATGGCCGGGAAGCGGCGCGCATCGGAGCGGGCGCGAGAGAGACCGTGGAAAGCGCCGACCACCTTCAGCGTGGCCTGCGTGACCGGCTCATCGAAGTTACCGCCGGCGGGCGAGACCGTACCGCCGATGGTCACCGAGCCAATCGAGCCATCTTTCAGGCGGACGCGCCCGGCGCGCTCGTAGAAGCCGGCAATCACCGATTCCAGGTAGGCCGGGAAGGCTTCGTCGCCCGGGATTTCCTCCAAGCGGCCGGACATTTCGCGCAGGGCCTGCGCCCAGCGGGAGGTAGAATCGGCCAGCAGCAACACATTCAGGCCCATCTGGCGGTAGTAGCCGGCCAGGGTGACAGCGGTGTAGACCGAAGCTTCACGCGCAGCCACGGGCATCGAGGAGGTGTTGCAGATAATCACCGTGCGGTCCATCAGCGTGCGACCGGTCTTGGGATCCTGCAGCTCGGGGAACTCGCGCAGCGTTTCGACCACTTCGCCGGCGCGCTCGCCGCACGCAGCCACAATCACGATATCCACATCCGCATGCTGCGAGGTCTGGTGCTGGATCACCGTCTTACCTGCGCCGAAGGGGCCGGGCACGCAGTACGTGCCGCCCACGGCCACCGGGAAGAAGGTATCCACCGAGCGAATGCCCGTCGAGAGCGTCTCGGTCGGGCGCAGGCGCTCGGCATAACAGGTAATCGGCAACTTCACCGGCCAACGCTGCATCAGCTTGACGGAGAGTTCGGCACCGCGCTCATCGGTGACCACGGCCACCTCATCCTCCACCGTGTACTCACCGGCAGGCTTAACGCTCTTGATTTTGTAGACGCCGCGCCAAGCGAAGGGGATCATAATGCGGTGGGTGTAGACACCCTCGGGGACGGTGCCGACGGTCTCGCCGGCGGTCAACGTGTCGCCGGGCTTGGCCACCGGGGTGAAGCTCCACTTGGTGGCGCGGTCGAGCGAGGGCAGATAGGTGCCGCGCTGAAGGAAGAAGCCGCACTGCTCGGCCAACTCCGGCAACGGGTTCAGCAACCCATCATAAACGCGCCCAAGCAGCCCCGGGCCCAACTCGGCCGCGAGCATATCGCCGGTAAACTCCAGCGTGTCGCCCACCTGCAAATCGCGCGTGTCCTCAAAGACCTGCATATCCGCCACGCCATCGCGCACGCGGACAATTTCGCTCATCAACCGCAACGGCCGATCCTTCGCGGGAATGCACGCGTAACCCACCTCGTTCTGCGCCACTGCGCCGGAGAAGGCCACCGTAATCATATTGCCGTTGACGCCCGTCACTTTACCTAATGTCTTGTCCATTCGTTAATATCCTTGCTCGCGGTTCAACCGTTCACCGTTCACTGTTCACCGTTCACAGTCTTCGGCAAAGCCGCCTCCAGCCGCTGCGCGCCGGTGGCCTGATCCCAGGCCGCACGCCGCAACGCCAAACGCAACTTCACCGCATACGCAAATACCTGCCGCTTGGCCATCGGGTCAAAGCCACCGAAGTCCTCGGCCGCCGCCCATAGCACACGCAAAAGCGCCTCTTCGCGCGCCAAAGGATCCGGCGCACTCTCAAAGGCCGCATCCACCTGCCGCACCAACCACACCGGGCACGCCGAGGTCTCCGGCGCAGCCGCCGCAGCCTCCGCCCCACCCCGCCGGGCCAGGCGCTTGCGGCCAATGGCCACTGCCACCGCAGCCTCCAACGCCCGCCAGGCCTTCACCGCCGGGTGCGCGCTGGGCGCGTCACTGCCAGTGGCCAAGAGCGCAGCGGCCTCGGCCTCGCGCGGGCCCAACACGGCCGCGCATGCTTCCACAAAAGCCTCCGTGCCGATTGCCGGCGCGCGGTCAGGGAAGAGCATCGGCAGCGAAGCCAAAAGATAACCCAGGCTCACGGGTCACCTCAATCCTTGAGCAACTTGGCCAACTGCGGGCGCAGCAACCCGGCCAGCGCATCGGTGACGGCCGCACCCGTGAAGTCGTGCTCCACACGCCCGCCGGCCAGGCGAACCTGGAAGCCCGTGCCCAATAGCGGATTGGTGACCACCGTGACGGCCCCTGCTTTAGCCAGGGAGCCCTTGAGCGCAGCGGCCAGCTCCGGACCCACCGTCACCGTCACATCGCCCTCCTTCAGGTAGGCTTCCACCGCCTCCTGTACCAGCTTGGCCACGAGCGGACCGGCCGCCAACGCGCCGTCCACCGCGCCCCCGAGCGTCCGCTCAAAGAGCGCCGTCACATCCTGCTCAAGCTTCAAGACCACATCGCGCGCGGCCTGGCGAATCGTCGCCTCCGCGCCCTGGGCCAACCGTTCGGCCTCGGCCTTCGCCTTCGCCTCAGCAGCCGCCGCTTCGGCCTTCGCCTTCGCTAGCACAGCATCGGCCTCAGCACGGGCCGCAGCCACAATCGCCGCCGCCTCCGCCTTCGCCGTCTCAACGCCTTCACTACGGATCTTACTCAGAAGTGCATCCAGATTTTCCATAAGCCATACAGCCTTTCTCAAACTTACAACGTGGAATATACCACGCAACGCAACTTCCTGCAAGCAGTTTCTGCCTGACGCGGAAGATTATACCAACTTAAAGGTCAGTAATCAAGCCAAATCTCGCGGCGCGAGCGCCGCTCGTAGATAGACGATAAACGATAGACGATAACGCCGGCGCCGGAGGTGGAACACCCGTCCCAAGCCCCCACGCTTACCCGTCGCGGAATGCGTGCAATCACCGTTCACCTCTCACTGTTCACCGTTCACGGCGAAGCCTTCACTCGCACACGCAAGCGAAGCCCAGCGCGCCGATCTTCGCGGCCAGCGCGGCCGATCCGTGATGAAGCACCACCTTTGTGGAGCAAAACTGCCGCCGATAGGAGTAACTCCGGCGCAACGCAGCAAACCGGCGCATCCGCACCGCCGGCGGCTGGTGAACCAAGTCCAACAGATTCATATGGTCGGCAACAATCATCGAAAGCTTCTGCGTGATGTACCACAACACCTCTTCATCCGACTTGCCCGCAGCATCGATCGTAATCTGCGGCACCGCCGGCGGCGGCAACATCAGATTCGGCGCCGGCTGGCGCCCCAGGTAATCACAGGCCGCGTGGTAAACCGCCACGGTGCCATTCACCTTCCCCTCATAGGCGTGCCCGGCCAGGTGCGGCGTGGCCAGGAAGGCCAAGTCCGCCAACTCCGGCGAAAAGTCCGGCTCGCCCTCCCACACATCGAAGATGCCATCCTTCAAGAGCCCCTCGCGCAACGCGGCGACCACATCCTCCGTGGCGCAGACCCCGCCGCGCGCCATATTCACCAACACCGCCCCATACTTCGCCATCGAGAGCGTAGCCACGTTAATCATATGCCAGGTGGGGTGCCGCCCCTCGCGCGTCAGCGGGCAGAAAGGAATGATAAAGTCAGCCTCGGCAAGCACCTCTTCCAACGGCAGAAAGTGCTTCGCCTCCAAGTCGCGCGGATTTTCGTAGCGCGGCGGGTCGCAACAAAGCACCCGCATCCCCAACGCCTCACAACGCCGGCGCACCATCGAGCCAATCCAGCCCACACCAATCAGCGCCACCGTCGATCCGGCCAAGCGCACATGGCGCATGTGCCCATACTCCAAGAGCGCCGCCAGACAGTAATCCGCAACACTCTCGCCATTGGCCCGCGGCGCATTCACCCAGCGAATCCCCGCCTGCCGCAACCACGCCTTATCCACATGGTCCGTCCCCGTCACCGCCGTGCCCACAAACTTCACCTGCGAGCCACCCAACAGCGCCTCATTCAACGGCGTATCGCGCACCATCAACATATCCGCGTCGCGCACGTCTTCCGCCTTCAACCGCGAGCCATCAACCAGCACAACATCGCCCAGCGTCCTAAAGAGCGTCCGCCCCAAAGGCATACTCGAATCACAGAGAATCTTCATCGTCTAACTACCTCCGTCAACTTTGGGAGGTATTCTAATCCTTTTCCGCTGCCGATGCAACCAAAATCTGACGCGCCTCCGGCGCATGAACGGTGAACGGTGAACGGCATCGGCTGCGCCGTCGGTTCCAGTCGCCTATCGTAATCTGCACAAAGCAAGGCACATTTTACGCCTATCGATAACCGTCAAGAAATGATATACTAAAGGCCAACCAGGTAGAAAGGATCGGTTATGGCACAGAAAAAACAGGTACTCGTTTGCTACGCCACACGGCAAATCGACTCCAATCTGATGATGAGTGGGACCCTCTTCTGCGGCCTACAACCCGCTGGATATGAAGCCGAAGCCATCATCTGCGGTCCTCAGCATGTAACCGATTTCTTCAAAGAGCGTTATGGGGCTGCATTCCGGGCGGTACATGTGTTGCCGACCTCTTCTAGCTGGCTTGAACACTTCTGTGCACGGTCTGCAATTCTGCGGTTACTCTACTCATTCTATATCCACTTTGTGCAAGATGGGATTTGGCGGCCGTATTCACGCCAACAATTGCAGCGACTGCTCTCTGGGAAGCGGTTTGAGACGGTGCTCTCCTTTGTGCCGCCCATCTTCTCCGGAAGGCTTGGCCGAGATGTGCGGGAGACGCTTACGCAAATGGCAAAGAAGTCACGCGCCTTAACACCCATAGCCCCCCCCCGTTTGCCTTGTTCAGTTCTGGACAGATCCCCTGTCTATTGGGGCGTGTAACGACATTACGCAGATTCCAAAGCGCCGACTGCTGCATCGTTTTTGGGAAGGCCGCATATTGAGTTACGCTGACAAAGTCGTTTTCTGCTATCCGTTACTCTGCGAGATGGAAGGTCGGTTACATCCAAGTTATGCTGCAAAGATGTCGTGGAGTGATGTCGGTTACATTGAACACGAACAGGACGCTTTTGTGCCGCACAATAAACGCATTACCTTGGGCCTTTTTGGGGCCTATCAACGCAAGGTGCGAAATATCGCCCCCCTCTTAGCCGCAATTGGTCACTTTCCGAACTTGCGCTTTATCTTACGCGGAGATTCGGATGTGATGATCCCGGCAGAAGCATATCCCAACCTTGATGTTCAGCCGGGGAGGTTACCCGTTGCGGAAGTCGAGGCCCTAGAGGCACAGTGTGACATTCTACTCTGCCTCGGCGGCCATTCGGGTGTAACACATCCTGCAGGCAAACTCTTCTACTATGCCTCTTACCACAAACCCATTCTTTACATCGGTGATGGCGCGCACAATGACTACTTCAAGACCTACCTAAAACCCTTTGGACGCTATTTGATTTGCGACAATAACGAAGCTTCCATCTGCCATGGCATTGAAGCCGTTGTAGCCGCTCTACCCACCTATCATCATCAAATCCCTGAGCGTATGCACTTGGATGTTATCGCTCGCAAGGTTATTGATGGTTAATAAGTGACACCCCTCGCCATCATGAGAGCGAATATGCCTCCCAATTCCTACACCCCCCCCCGTTGAGAAAGCCACCCGACCAAATGTGTCGGTGATAATCACCTGTTACAATCAAGGTCACTGGCTCGTTGAAGCAATTGAAAGCGCCCTCGCTTCTACATATCGAGAGATTGAGATTCTCGTCATTGATGATGGATCGACAGACCCAGAGACGCGCACATTACTCACACAATTAAACTTCCCTAAAACGCAGCTCATTTGCCAACCCAACAAAGGGGTCTCTTATGCACGCAATCTTGGGTTAACCAACGCACGAGGCGAATTCGTCCTCTGCTTGGATGCAGATGATGTGCTTTGCCCAACCTATATTGAACACGCCTTGGCGGTTTTTCGCGCACATCCCTCCTGCAATGTTGTAACCGGAGACTTTGCAAACCTCTTTGCCGATGGGAAACGCTCAGCCCCTGTGTTGGGGTGGCAATCCTTTGATCACCAATATTTCATTGAGCATGGCGGCATTGTAGTTTCCTCTCTCTTTCGCCGAGAAGCAGGTTTGGCAGCAGGTGGCTTTTCACGTGTACTGAATCGGTTAGCACTCGAAGATTATGAGTTCTGGCTTACCCTTTACGAGCGAAACCCAGACTTCCGTTTTCTTCCAGAAGTGGGACTTCTCTATCGACAGCATGGGCCCTCGCGTAACAACCACAAGATCAAACGCCTTCTCGCGCGCATCTGGCATCTAATCAACCACCCACGCCTCTACCTTCGGCACCCGCGAATTCTCATTTCGATCCTCTGGGGCTTCTGGGGCAGGCGCTGGCGGTTATGGTTCCGGCGTTAGCCGCGACCTCCGCAGAAAAGCCTATAGATTTTAGGAAATAGGCGTCTCCAAAGATGAGCAATCGTAAAGCAGAGCACACAGATAAGTCCGTAAATGAGAAGAAGTGCAAGTGGAGTCGGCAACGCAAGGTTACGTAAAAGGCTCAAACACGGGCGTCCAATCACGGAGAGCAACTCGGTATGCAACAGATAGGTGACAAATGTCACTTGACTTATCAGCTTTGGCACACGCCACTGCCCGGCAGCAGAAATGGCCATCAATGTACCTATGCCAAAGACAATTGAACCCACAAAGAGCATCAGCGTGTAGAAAGATGGGGTCGGGCACAATCCAACAAACCCATGGGCCGGCCCCTGCACACAGTCAGAACAATAGAGTAACCACGCGCTAGAGACCCATACGAACCCTAAAAGTAAAATCATTGGAAGTATCTGAAGATGCGTGCGCAATGCAACAACAATGCGTCGAACATAAGTATAATGACAGGCTGTTGCCGCCCCTGTAAGAAAGAAGGCAAAATTAATCACCCCAAGTCGATCCCACCCAACAAATCCACAACAGGTAATAATCGCCACCAGAAGCCAGAACCCTAACAAACCGAGACAGGCACCTAGCCGTTTACGCAATAACGGTAACACCAACGGCGAAAGGAGTACAAAGTAAAAGAGATTGCGAAGGTACCACGAAGCTCCACAGACAGGGCGAACTTCAAAACAGAAGCCTCCTAACGGAGAGACGGGAAACTCTCCAGGCCGAAGCAACGCAGTCACAAAAGAGACTGCGAGATTCCAAAGTAAGAATGGCACAAGTAGCGAGTGGAACCGAGATTCAAGCGCTTCGCCATACCACCCTGGACGATTCAACTTCCGCGCCAATAGAAATCCCGAGACAGTAAAGAAAAGGGGTACATCCACACGTGCTAAATACTCCCCAAGCAATCTCAACAACCCCACCTGTTCAGACAATGGCAAAATATCATCCGTATGATGAATCACCACGATGTATGTCGCCAAACAAGTCATATTGGAGAGGACCCTTGAAAGTCCTGGACCGATTGTCAACATAAGAATGCACACCTTCCTTATGTGTTTCGGTGGAGGTCTTAGGATACCCGACGATAAACACCAATAAGGAAGGTGTGCCATAACGGCACACCTCGCCTAAATCAGTTGCTTATCGTCCGAAAGTTCCTAAGTTTCCACGCGAGCAACGATTTACGCAAAGCGCAAGTTTGTCTGCGGCTCTTCCGCAGATGGCCTAAAGTGTAGCATAAAGAACGGTTAAACCCAACCAGCCACTTCCTGTATGGTTACCAACAGCGCGTGAGGCGTTGACAAATGAAAAGCAATGTATTATAGTATGCGCCGTATTCGCTCCTGAGAGGAGTGTTCACCATTCTCATCCAAACAAAATATACGCTGCCCCGCGGGCCTCATCCCCTGCGGGGCTCTTTGTCTTTCTTCTTACCGTATAAGCGCGGTGCGAGATAACAAGCGAGGGCGGCCTGTGGCCGCCCTCGCTGAGGGTTTAACCAAACGCGATAATCGGTTTAGTTGGAGGCGCGCCCGCCGACGCCTGCGGCGGTGGCGGCATTAGCCTTGGCCGCTTCGTGCGGACGCAGCGCGCGGACGGCAGCACCGGCGCGCCAGAGTTCGCTGTTGCGGATCTTCTCGAGCTTGGCTTCCAGGCGCTCCTTGTAGTCCTTACGGCCGCAATCGCGGATAACGGCCTTGGCCTCGGTGAGGTCAGCGACGGACTTGTAGAGCTCTTCGAAGACCGGGCGGGTGGCCTTCTCGAAGCGAGGAGCCCACTTGAGCGCGCCGTGCTGGGCGGTGGCCGAGCAGTTGGAGTACATCCAATCCATCCCCTTCTCATCCACGAGGCGGATGAGGGACTGGGTGAGCTCTTCAACGGTTTCGTTGAAGGCCTCGGAGGGGCTGTGGCCGTGCTTGCGCAGGGTCTGGAACTGAGCCGAGAGGATGCCCTGGAGGCAGCCCATCAGGGTGCCGCGCTCGCCAACGAGGTCGGAGGTGACTTCGCGCTTGAAGGTGGTGGGGAAGAGGTAACCCGAGCCAACGGCGATACCGAGGGCGAGGGTGCGGTTGAGCGCCTTGCCGGTGGCATCGATTTCAACGGCGTAAGAGGAGTTGATGCCCACGCCTTCGAGGAAGTTACGGCGCACCGAGGTGCCCGAGCCCTTGGGCGCAACCATAATCACATCCACGCCTTCGGGGGCGTCCACGCCAGTGAGTTCACGATATTCCCAGCCGAAGCCGTGCGAGAAGTAAAGGGCCTTACCGGGGGTGAGGTGCTTGCGAATCTGCTTGAAGACAGGCTTGATGGAAGCATCCGAGGTGAGCATCATCACGATGGTGCCCTTTTCGGCGGCTTCTTCGATCTCGAAGAGGGTCTTGCCCGGCACCCAGCCATCCTTGATAGCGCGCTGCCAGGAGCTGTTCTTCTTGTCGCTCTTGCGCTGACCGATAATCACATTGATCCCGTTATCGCGCATATTCAGCGACTGCGCCGGACCCTGCACGCCATAGCCGAGAACGGCAACAACTTCGTTCTTCAGCGTCGTCTGGGCCTTCTTCAAGGGGAATTCCTTGCGGGTGGTGATGTCTTCGGTAACATCGGCGAATTTAATCTTAGCCATAGTGCGTTCCTTACTGTCCAATCCTGTACGTAGGATGAAAACGTCTTTGTAGTATAAAGCCTTGCTTGATGAAAAGTCAACACAAAACTGCGTTGATCACGATTTACGGTAACCGTTGGGCGCTGAGCATGAGGGGGTTTACGGCGTGCAACCATGCGCTTCGAGGTGCTGACCGGGGTGCGCCAATAGGCGCGGCAGGTCGCCAATGAGATGCGCGGGCAGGAGGTTGGCTGCACGCAGTGCCGCCTCGGTGAAGGGCACCCAGCGGAAGGCAATCCAGCCCTCCTGTGCGGCCACTTCGCCCCCAACTTCGCGCAAGGCTGGCACCTCCATCGCAAAGATCAGGTTGATCTCGCAATGGGGCTCACCCGCCTGCTCAAAGCGATTCTCGGCCACGGCCAAGAAGTCGCCCACCTGCGCTTCCAAACCCAGTTCTTCGCGAACTTCGCGAGCAAGCGCCACGCGCGCGGTCTCCCCAAACTCAATGTGCCCGCCAGGCAGATAGCACCGTCCGCCCGCCTTCGGCTGGCACACAAGCAACTGCCCCTCGCGCACCAACACGCCTCGGGCAATGGTTTCGATGTTTGCGTTTTCGTACATACCTTGCTCGCTCCGCTCGCAAATAGCCGTCAGTAGACCGCCAACAAATCCGAAGCGATAGCGCAGGAGCTATGTCATCGCGGACAGCCGCTAACACAACGGTGAAGCCGATGGGGCAACACGAACAAGCTTTAACGGCTCAGACGGCCATTCCACATCGAGCGCCAGCGCTACCAGCTGTCGGCTGTCCGCAGTCCGCTTACTTCCCGCAACACTTCTTGTACTTCTTCCCCGAGCCGCAAGGGCAGGGGTCATTACGGCCGGGGCGGGGCTGCTCATGGACGATTGGCTTGGGTTTGACCAGTTCACCATCGATGAACTTCCACTGCCCCTCCACGCGCTTGAAGAGCGAGCGCTCGTGGTGCTCAAAATCCGTCTTGTTCACGCGATAGCGCGCCACGAACTCGACCACGCCTTCGTCATCGGCGGCAGTGCCGGCTTCGGTGGCGAGGACTTCCATGCCCAGCCACTCGGAGCCTTCGGACCAGCGACGAGAGGATTCGGCATCGAACTCGGCCTGCACCTGCGGACCGGAGGAGTTGTAAAGGAAGTCAATATTATCGGTGGCGTAAGCGGCATAACGCGCACGCATCAGCTGCTCGGCCGTCTCGGCCTGGCGCGCGCCATCCAAAATCGGCCCGCAGCAATCGGCCTTGGCCTTACCGGAGCCACAGGGGCAAAGAGAAGTATCGGTCATAACGGTTGCTTCTATTCTGTCTTGCGGGCCTTAGACCAAGCCGCGCTTGATGAGTTCCTCGGCAATCTGCACGGCATTGAGCGCGGCACCCTTGCGGATATTGTCGCCCGAGCACCAGAGCGCGATGCCATTCTCTTCGGAGGGATCGATGCGAATACGGCCGATGCCCACATTATCCTTGCCGCCAAAGTCCTTCGGCATCGGATAGACGGCGCTGGGCAGGTCGTCAACCAACTCCACGCCCGGGGCCTTGCGAATAATCTCGCGCACCTCTTCCACGGTGAACGGCCGCTCGAAGGTGGCGTGCACGGCGATGCTGTGCGCGTAGAAGACCGGCACGCGCACACAGGTGCACGCGATGCGCAGGTTCGGCGCGCCGAGGATCTTGCGGCTCTCAAAGGTGAGCTTGGCCTCTTCGGTGGTAAAGCCGGGCATTTCGGGCTTCGGGCCACCAATCTGGGGGATCACATTGGCCACAATCTGATGAGCGAAGGCCTTCGGCTCGGTGGCTTCACCATTGGCCACCTGCTTCATCTGCGCGCCGAGTTCTTCAATCGCCGCGCGCCCAGCGCCCGAGACACTCTGGAAGGTGACGGCGGTCATGTGACGCAGCGGATTGACGCGATGGAGCGCGGCAATGCCCATCAGCGTGATAATCGTCGAGCAATTGGGGTTGGCAATGAAGCGCGAGCCCTTGCGAATCATCGCCTCCATGTCATCAGCATTGATTTCGGGAATCACCAACGGCACATCGTCATGCATCCGGAAGTCATCGCCATTATCAATGACAAAGGCTCCCTTGTCGGTAGCCACCTTACCCCACATCTTGCTGGCACCCTTCGAGCCTTCCGTCCCGGCAAAGAGGACGATATCCAGCCCCTCGAAACTCTCGGGCTTGGTTTCAAGCACATGGAAGGTTTCGCCTGCAATCACCTCATCGCGCTCACGCGTGGCCAACACGCGGATCTCGCTTGCGGGGAACTGCCGCTGGCGCAGCACCTTGATCATTTCCGTACCAACGGCACCAATGCCGACCAGACCGACTTTGTATTGCTTCATCTTCTCAAACTCCCAGTTGGGTGTGAAAAACGCTTGTATGATACCACAATTCGCTCGCGCGTGAAGTCCCAATGAAAAAGTTCCCCCACACGCCCTAGCGCGATTAAGCGCTTGCGCGCGTCTCTTCCCGCCGCGGAATGAACGCCACCGCCACGAGCGCGCAGAGGGCCATGAGGTAGATATAGAAGAGGTAGGGCAAGATGGCCAGCGCGGCAATGCCAGAGAGGCGGGCCGCCGAGAGCAACTGCGCGCCGTAGGGCAGCAGCCCCTGGAAGACCGAGCCAAAGATGTCCAACAACGAGGCGCTGCGCTTGGGCGAGATGCCGTATTGCGTGGCAATCTGCTTGGCCATCGGCCCGGCCAGGACAATGGCGATCGTGTTATTGGCCGTGGCAATATCCAGCAACGAAACGAGCAGGACGATACCCATCTGCGCGCCACGGTAGCCCGCCAGCCGGCGGTGGATGAGCGCAAGCAACCACGCAAAACCGCCGTGGTGGCGCACCAACGCGCTAATGCACGCGGCCAAAATCGCCAGCAACGCCAGCTCGTACATCCCGCCCATCCCCGAGCCAATCGCCGAGAGGAAGGTGCGCACCGTCAGCGTGCCCACCCCCAGCCCCACCGCGCCCGAGAGAACAATCCCGCCGGCGAGCACCAGAAAGACGTTGAGCCCGCAGAGCGCCCCCACCAGCACCGCCACATAAGGTAGCACCAACCAGAGGTTATAGGCCAGCGCCTCGGGTTGAACCCCCACCCCACGCCAGGTCAGCGCCACAAAGAGCGCAAGGGTCAGTAGCGCCGCGGGGAGGACAATCAAGAAGTTGGCCTTGAACTTGTCGCGCATCTCGCAGCCCTGCGTGCGCACGGCAGCAATGGTGGTATCGGAAATGAAGGAGAGGTTATCGCCAAAGAGCGCGCCGCAGACCACCGCGCCCACCGCCATCGGCAAGGCAAACCCGGTCTTTTGGCAGAGCTCGACGGCAATCGGCGTGAGCGCGATAATGGTGCCCACCGACGTGCCCATCGCCATCGAGATGAAGCAGCCCATCGCAAAGAGCCCCGGAATCGCCAACGAAGCCGGAATGAACGAGAGCGTAAAGTTGACCGTGGCACTCACACCGCCGGCCGCCCCCGCCACCCCCGAAAAGGCCCCCGCCAGCAGATAAATCAGGCACATCATCACCAGATTGCTCTCCCCAGCCCCCGCCGCGCAAATCTCCAGCTTACGGTTAAAGCTCTGCCCACGCCCCTGACCCAACGCCACAAAGAGCGCAATCAGAAAGACCAGCGTCGGCGGAATCAAGTAGAAGTCGCCAAACACCAACCCGCTCCCCGCAAAGAGCAGTACGAACACGCCAATCGGCAATAGCGCCCAAAACGAACCTTTTTCCTGCGTCATAAAACTCCTAGAACGGTAGCCATCACCCCAAAGCATACCACACTCTTAGCTCGCTTCGCTCGCGTGAGGAGCGGGCTCCGCCCGCCGATACCCCCAAAAAAGGTAGGCCCTAGGTCACCTCGAGGTAGGCCCTAGGTCGAGGCGAGGTAGGCCCTAGGTCGCTTTGAGGTCAGTGCGGGCACTTTTTAGAGCGCGGCTGGAGGCGGTGGCTGGGGGCTGGAAACCAGGCGCTCGCTAACGCTCGCTGCGCGGTGCAAGCACCGCGCCACAGAACCGGTAACGGCAGGAGAAGGGCTGGCCCTTCGGTAAGAAAGCCCCGCGCCAGGCGGGGTGAAGGCCAGAGCGCGGCCATTGGAGCAGCTGGGGACGCAGAGCAAGCGCGGCAGGGGGTGGAGCCGGAGCGGAAAGCCAGCCCGGCCAAGCCCCTCCGGCAACACCTTGAAGCCGCCGATGGCCCAACAGCGGCCACCGGGCCAGTAAGCGGAAGGCTGGTGCACGGGGGCTTGGGGGCCCGAGCCCCCAACGGCCCTTGCGGGGAGGCGCGGCTAGCGCATGCCCGCTGCGCGTGACTGGGTTGCGCCCTGTGCCGGATGAGCGAGTGCCCGCAGGGCGCTTGCGGCGGGGTGGAGCGCCCTGCGCTCCCGGGGTGCAGGGCGAGCAGTCCTGCGCGGGGTGTGGGGCAAGGCCCCACGCGCGGGGGCGGCGCAAAAAAGGCCGCGCGGGGCGCGGCCTTTCGTTGCTTCGAGCAAGGGGGGCTTCACTTGGTCTGCGGGTTGGGCAGGGTGAAGAACTTGCACGATTCGGGGAAGAACTGGCGGATGGGCTTGCCGGGGAAGGGCTGACCATCGATGAGGAGGGTGGTTTCGCGCTTCTTGGAGCGGAAGGTGACCTTGGTGGGCTTGCCCTGAGGGAGGGCGACATCGAAGGTGTACTGCGCGCCCTCGCGGCGGAAGCCGACCTTGCCATTGACGGGGGAGACGGCGTAGAGGTCGGTCTCGTCGCTCTTGGCCAGGGGGAAGCAGGTGGCGCCGACGGGGACGAGGACGTTGAAGCTCAGCTCCCACTCGGCGGGCTCCTCGGCCTCGAGAGTCTTGGCCTGGGCCTGAACCTGGGCGAGGAAGTCCTCGTAGGGGCGCTCGGGCTTGGCGCTGGCCCAGCACTTGGTGCCGATGGCGGCGCAGTTCTTCTGAATGCGCGGGAGAAGGTCGCGACCGCAGAGGCCGGGATCGGTCATAAAGGAGTGGTCATTCCAGACGGCCCAGGCGCCGCCGAGGAGCTTGGGGTTCTTGGGGTCAACGCTGAGCTGGTTGAAGTTAGCCGGGGACCACTGCTCGTAGATGGCCTTGGCGTTGATGTCATCGCCGTAGCCGCCGACCGAGCCATTGCCACTGGGGACCGAGTAGGTCCAGCCATCGAGGATATTGATGATGTCGTAGCCCTTGGCGATGGCTTCACGGGGGTTCTGCCAGCCGAGGGACCAGATGTGCATCTGCACGCCCTCAGAGGTGACAGGGGTTTGACCGCGCTTGTAGGAGAGCGAGCCCCAGAGGCGGGGGGTCTTGCCCTTCGCGCGGATGTGCTTGAGCATCGCGTCGGCGAAGGCGCGGTAGCTTTCGGCATCGCCGTAGTATTCATCGGTGCCGATGTGCACGAAGTCGCCGGGGAAGATGCCGGCATCGATGTACTCATCGAAGATGGCCTTGACGAAGGGGAGGGTCTCGGGGTTGGTGAGGTCGAGCATCGCGGCGCGCTCGAGGTCGTGCTTCGCGCCGACAGCGCCCTTATACATCAGGTCGGGGCGGACGCGAACGAGGGCGAGGGCGTGGCCGGGGACGTCGAGTTCGGGGGTAATGGTGACGCCCTGAGCGGCGGCTTCGTCCACAAGGGCACGGAAGTCGGCCTTGGTGTAAGAGATGTCGGTGGCGGTGAGGCCGGGGACCTTAGACTCGAGACGGAAGGCGCCAGCGGAGGGCTCGAAGGCGAGCATATCCTGGGCAGTCTTCACGCCCGGGTAGTTGTGCAACCAGATGTAGTTATCCGAGAGGTGGAGCTGCAGGTCGTTGAGCTTATAGTAGGAGCAAATCTTGACCAGCTGGCGCAGGGTGGTGAGCGTGAAGGGCTTGCGGCCGCAATCGAACATAAAGCCGCGGACCTTGTACTCAGGCCAGTCCTTGGCCTTGCCGGCGGGGAAGGTGTTGTTCTGATCGGCAAAGACCTGGAGAATCGAGCGCGTGCCCCAGAAGGCGCCCAGAGCGGTGGACGCTTCCACCTGAATACCGTGCTTGCAGATGGAGAGGGTGTAGCCTTCAGGGTTGGCCGCGGCATCGGGCTTAACCTGCAGCAGGATGTCGCCGGGGGCCGGCTGGCCCTTGACGAGCTTACGGCCGAGATCCTGCGCAAAGGTCTTCGCGTACTGCTCGAGTTTGGCGCAGGCATCCGGGGCAATGACCACGCGCGAAGCGGCGGCTAGGGTGTAAGTTTCGCCGGCCGCGCCATCGGACCATTCACGCAAGGCGGGGATGACATTGGGCTTGGCGCACCAAGCCACCGATGCGGCACACAGGGCCGCAAAGAGGGTCAGGGACTTCAACATAGGGTGTGTTCTTTCTCTGAGTTTATAGGGCGCTCGCCACGGGCGAACGGTTAAAGGCGTTTGACGGCATCAAGCTCGAGCTCGAAGAGGAGGTCATCGCGGCAGACATCGGCCACGACCTCTTGGGCGAAGTTGGACGGCAGGCCCTTTTGCTTGAGCCAATCCTGCCACTGCGTGTGGTACTCGGGCTTCTTGAGATAGGCAATGGCGCGCGAGGTGTCGCGGAAGGTCATCTCGCGCGTGGCCAAGATGGCCTCGACCACCTCCATCGAGAGGGCAATCTGCTTGGCGCAGTCGCCGATATGCACAGTCTTGCCGCCGGGCTCAATGCTGGCCGTGCCGGAGACGAAGACGGTCCGGAAGCCGCCGGTAACAATCTCGGCCGCGCGGCTGAAGGAGCTGCGGTAATCGAGGGCCGAGCACTGGAGCGGAGAGTCCAGCATCGCCTTGGTGGCGCCTTTACCCTCCTTCGGGCGCATCGCGATGGCCCCGGTGATGATGGCCGAACCGGTGAGATTGGCCGAGCCGATGCCCGTGCTAGCCGGGACGAAGCCGCCGAAGATCTTGCGGCTCTCAAAGAAGGCATCGCGCGCCCGGTTCAGCTCGTCATACCACTCCAGCAGACGGTCGAGGTAGAGCCAGGTGCGCACCACGTCGTGGAAGGTGAAGCCGACGCTCTGCAGGGCGATCTCCAGGTTGACGAAGGCGGAGAAGGCCTGATCCCCGCGCGAAGCCGTGCGGTCCGCCGGGCCCACGCCCATCAAGAGGACATACTCGGCCTCGTCAGTTTCGTAGTAGGAGCCGACCTCGTGGCCCTCGATGGTAATCGGCTGGGCCGTTCCGCGCGAGAGGAAGGTGCGCTGGATCACCGGCGGGAAGCCGCCGGAGGCGGGCGTGCAGAGCCAAATGCCCGGGATGCCTTCGGAGGAGGGCAGGGCCAGACTATCGGGCGTGCCCCACCCCACGCGGGCGATTTCCACGCCCTTGGCAGGCGCGTCGAGCATGGTCCAAAGGGAACCGTTGAGATGAGTCAGCATAAGCCTAAGGCCTCCTGATTAGAGGGAGAGGACGTAGATCTCGAGGTCGGAGAGTTCCTGCTCGGAGAGCGAGGAGGTGGCGCCGTGGAGGTCCTCGGGGTTGTGGGTGGTGAGGACTTCGCGCATCGTGCGGGCGCGACCGTCGTAGAGATAGGGGGCTGTACGCCAGACCTCGCAGAGGGTGGGCACATCGAACTTCCTCCCTTGCTCATCGCGGATGCCCAGCCCCAAATCAAAGAGGCGGGACTTAGAGCCGTCGTTGGGGTCGCTCGCATCGGTGAAGTAGAACTCGGGGCGATGGCAGCGCGCGCACTCGGCCTGCTCAAAGATCACCTGACCGCGGGCAATGGCCTCGGCGTTTTGCTTGCGGGCATAGGGCGAAACCTGCGCCTTCATCGCCATCACGTAGGCATCGATGCAGAGCGCGTCCTCCTCGGAGATAGAGCAGAACTGGATATGGCGGAAGCCGGCGCGGTTGCAGTGCTGCATACTCTTGCGAATGCCGGTAATCATCGTCGGCGGCGTCACGCCCGAAAGGTAGAGGCTCTTGGACTGCTTTGGGTTGCCGATGCCGTCGTTCATCAGGTCCCAGTTCAGGCCATCGACAATGCCATCGGGGTGACAGGTGGCGCAGCTCTGCCACTGCTGGAAGCACTTGGCGCCATCATTAAAGAGCATCTCCCCGCGTAGCACCGGGTCCTGCGCCAGGTCCAGCAACCCCTGACCGTTCAACGGGTGGATCACCGGCCGGACGCTCCGCTCGGTGAAGGGCACCTCCACCAGTGCGTCCGCAAAGGTGCAGACCGCGTAGGCCTTCTCGTTGGTGGCCACGACCCCGCGCGGACCGTCGGCCTCGAAGGGGAAGCGGCGGCGAATGCCCGAGAGGAAGGAGAGGTCATTGTGCACCTCCCCGGCCGAAGAGGTGACCTCGGTCACCTTCTGCCCGGCGGCCGCGCGGTCGAGCCGCTCGTGCAGCGCCGCGCGGTCGATAACGCTCACTTCGCGCGTGCCGGCGTGCGCCACCACCACAAACTTGCCGTTGGGCGTGACCGTGACGCCCCAGGGGTTCGCCGCGCCCAGGTCCACATCGTCCAGCAGCACGGTGTTCACATACTTGCCGCTCACGCCATCGAAGATCGAGAGGGCGGCGGTGTTCATCCACCCGCGCTCCAACTGCGTGGTCGGCAGCTGATAACGCGCCTGAGTGTGCGTGAGGTAAATGAACTTGCCATCGGGCGAGGCGGCCACCCCGCGCACGCCAGTGGATCCATCGGGCAGGTGAATATTGTCGATCACCTTGAAGCTGTCGGTATCGATCACCGTCACGCGCGCAGCCGCCCATTTCACCGGCTCGGTTGCGTCATCGGGCAACATATTAATGACGAAGAGAAGCTTGCCATCCTGACCCAACGCGCAGCCGTGCGCCTCGCGCACCGCCTTCGTCTCGGCCAAGAGCTTGAGCGTCTTGGCATCATACTTCTGCACCGTCGCGTCAAAGCGGTTGCAGAGGTAGAGGAACTTGCCATCGGGCGAGAGGACCGGGCTCATCGGGCGGTTCCCCGTCACCACGCGCTCGCCATCTTCGCGCATCAGCAACCCCTCATTGCCATTCTCAACCGTCCAAAAGAGCGTCCCATCGGCCGCGACCGTCACCCCCGTCACCGGCAACGGCACTTCCGTGGCAAAGAGTCCCAAGAACCCGCCCTCGCGCTTGGTCGCCGCAAAAGCCTTCATCTCCTTGCCCTGCAAATCGCGCACCGACACCTGGCAACCGCCCCGCTCGGCAATGGCCACGGCCTCGCCACCGGGCATCAACGCCACCGCCTCCGGCAGAATTGCTTCCACGGCCAACGCCACCGCGCTCATCAACAAGCCAACACAAAAAACAAGACGCTTCATCACTAGTCCTCCAACTAATGCCATATACTCTAGCACTTTTAACGCCCCCCGTCCAACCCAAAACACAGAAAAATCCACCCTGCATACAACTGTACGCACTCCCCAGGCCGGGTCGCTTCGCTCCCAGCCGACAGCGGACAGCCGTTAGCCGACAGCGCGCGTACCGCGATGGAGGAAGTGGCAGCCCCGTGCCAGGCGGGGTGGAGGCCAGGCGCGGCCATTGAAGTGGCAAGAGGCACTGGGCGAGCGCGGCAGAGGGTGGGCCGGGTTTTCTCGGGGTGCGGGGGCGTTGCCCCCCGCGCCGGGGCTTGTGTGCCAAAAGCCGGCGTGCCCAAAGGGCGCGCCGGCCGGGGTGGAGCGCCCCGCGCTCCCGGGGTGCAGGGCGAGTAGCCCTGCCGAGGGGTGTGGGGGCGCGCCGCCCCCACCCCACGCTACATCTTCGGGGTGGAGAGGGCGGAGAAGCGGCCGCGGGTGGCCAGCAGGTAGGCCTGCCAAGGCTTGCAGTTGCCGGAAATCAAGCGGCGGCGAATATCGAAGGGTGCGTCCTTGACCGGGCGCAGCTGGCGGCCAACGCTCATCGCCTCGGTATACCCAGCCGCGCGAACAGCCTCTTCCAACTGCTCGGGCTGCACGCCCTGCGGATAGGCAAAGACGCGCGGCAACTGGCCAACGACCCCGGCAATCCAGTGGCGGGTGTGCGCGATGGCCGCCTGCCAGGCCTCCTGAGGCGCATCGGCAGCCAGGGGCTCGACCGTGCCGCCGATTTCAATCAACCCCGAGCGAACCAGTTCCTGAATCTCCAACGGCTTGAGGCTATTGGCCTCGCGCTCGCCGGCCTTCGTGACGAAGAGCGTGGCTTTGACCTTGTAGCGCTGAAGAATCGGCAGAAGCGAACCCAAAATCTCGCGCGCACCGCCATCAAAGGTCATCGCCACCGACTTGCGCGCCGGGGCCACAATCGCCTCGGTCACCGTCTGGAAGCGGTAGCCGGCAGCCAAGAGGTTGCGGATGAGCACCTCGAGCCCGGCCAAGGAGAGAAATGTCTCATCGGCACCGGATTCCGAGCGGCGGCCCAGCAGCAGGAAGATAGGCACTTCGCGCTCAGAGCGCGGCCGCCACCACGCGAAGCGCAACGAGAGCACCACCGTGATTATCACCCACAGCAACGCCCCGACCACGCGCACCTTCCAATTGGTATCGGCAAAGCACCAACCCGTCAGAATCACGGCCCAAATGGCCGCCACCCAGCGGAAACGCGTCTCATAGGAAGCAAATCCCCAGTTCATAACAGCAAACTCCTTGGTTGATAGGCCGCCCGGACTTAGGAGGCCACGCCCTCGGCCTCGGCCGGGCGAACGGTCAAGGCCCGCTTCGCGGCAGCGGTGGCGGCCTCGGCCTCAGCGCAGGTGGCGGTGATATTGGCAAACTTGATACGGTCGGCCGCCGTCAGGAAATCGGCCAACGCAGCGCGGTCATCAGGCGAGAAGCGCGCGTCGGCGGCAAGGGTGGCCAAGAACTCGGCCGTGGTCTGGCGCGTGGCGCGCAGGGCGTAGGCCCGTTCATAGTAGCGGCGAACCACGCCGGTGAGCTCGGCATAGAAGCGCTTGAAGAGGCCGCGCGCGGGCAGATTTTGCAGGAGCAGGCGCTCGAGCTCCGCCTGGGCGCGCAACGCGGGGGAGAGCTTGCGCTCGTGCAGCGTCCGGCGCAGGCGTTTACCCCCCAACCACAGACCGACCCCCAGCGCACCCGCGCCGAGGGCATAGAGAAACCAGAGCCCGAAGGTGCGCCAACCGGGGGCAACCCACGCTGGCGCAAGGTCACACTCGGGCGAACCGCTTGCCCCGGGCAACGGCAAGGGTTCGGGGAAAAGAACGGCTTGCGTCAGGAACTCGGAGGCTTTCCCCGTCCGGCGATCCTGCACGCTCAGCACAAAGGGCATCAGGCGCCACGGCCCCTCGCCGCCGGGGGTCACGCGCAGGCGCCAACGCGTCCGCGCCAGGTTCCCCGCCTCCGTGCGCCCGGCCGGGAAGTCCTCCACCACGGCAAAGCCGCGCAAGCGCCGCCGCAGGTCGGGCACCTCCACCTGCATGTGCACCGGGGCCGTCACCTCCAAGGTGGCCACCAGAGGCTCCTCGCGCGTCAGCCGCTCGGCGCTAGCGGTCAGCTCCGCGCGCACCCCGGCCTGGTCGAGCAGGCTCAGCGTAAAGGCCAACGCTCGTGAGCCCGACCATCCTGCGGCCAGGGCAAACAAGAGAAGCGTAAACGCAGTGCGGCGCATCGGCGCGAGAGCCTTCCGGTAAGCGCGTTAGGCCAGCCCCAACTGGCGCTTGGTCTTAGCCTCAAGCTTGGCGAGCTTGGCCTCGATTGGCGCGCGGTCGGCCACATTGTCAATGAAGACCCCGCCCTTGAGGTGCTCAAGCTCGTGCTGGACTGCGCGGGCGAGCAGGCCGTAGGCGGTGTAGGTCTGGCGGAAGCCGTTGATGTCCAAGAAGGTGAAGGAGACCTTGTTAGCGCGCGTGACGGGCGCGTGAATGGAGGGGAAGGAGAGGCAGCCCTCTTCATCGGTCTGCTCGCCCTCGGCGGTCAGGATTTCGGGATTGAAGAGCACCAGCGGCATGGGAATATCCGCATTGAGCTCCACGCACTCGTCCTTCTCGGCATCTTCGGGCACGTCGATGACGCAGAGACTTTCGTGGCGGCCAATCTGCGGGGCGGCCAGGCCCACGCCATTGGCGTTATACATTGTCTCGATCATGTCGATGGCCAGGCGCTTGAGCTCCTCGGTCACCACCATCACCGGCTGGCACGGCTGACGCAGCACCGGGTTGCCCCAGTGGCACATCGTCAGCGGCCCGATCTTCTTGGCCATACTTGCCCCTTCCTGCCGTTACTTCACCGGCACCAAGCGATCCCCGCCGAAGTAGGGGCGGATCGCCTCGGGCAGCAACACCGAGCCATCGGCCTGCTGGCACTGCTCCAAGATGGCAATCATCAAGCGCGGCAGTGCCACGCCCGAACCGTTGAGGGTGTGGACGAACTGCAGCTTGCCATCGGCCCCGCGGAAGCGAATATTCGCCCGGCGCGCCTGGAAGCTCTCGAAGTTCGAGCAGCTGGAAACCTCCAGCCACCCCTTCTGGCCCGGAGCCCAGAGCTCCAAGTCGTAGCACTTGGCCGCCGAGAAGGAGATGTCGCCCGAGCAGAGCTCAAGCACGCGGAAGTAAAGGCCCAGACCGGTGAGCACGTCCTCGGCATCCTTCACCAGGCTCTCAAGCTCATCGTAAGAGGTCGAGGGCTCAACGAACTTGACCATCTCCACCTTGTCAAACTGGTGGACGCGCAGGATGCCGCGGGTGTCCTTGCCTGCGCTCCCGGCTTCGCGCCGGAAACAGGGCGTGTAGGCCGTTAACTTAATCGGCAACTTCGCAGCCTCGAGCACGTCATCGCGGTAGTAGTTCGTCACCGGGACCTCGGCGGTGGGAATCAGCCAGAAGTCATCCACCTCGCAGTGGTACATATCATCCTGCATCTTCGGCAGCTGACCGGTGCCAATCATCGAGGCGGTGTTCACCACGAAGGGCGGCAACATCTCGGTGTAGCCCTGCTTCTGGGTGTGCAAATCCAGCATATACTGAATGAGCGCGCGCTGCAGCTTGGCGCCCTGCCCCAGCAAAATCGGGAAACCCGTCCCCGTTAACTTCACGCCACGCGGGAAGTCAAAAATCCCCAACTTCTCGCCCAGGGCAATGTGGTCCAGCGGCTCAAAGTCAAAGGTCGGCTCCACGCCCACATGGCGCACATCGCGGTTCGCCGAAGCGTCCGGCCCGGTCACAATATCCTTATTCGGCACATTGGGAATGCGCAGCATCGCCGTGCGGAGCGCCTCCTCCACCGAACGGATCTCGCCATCCTTCGCGGCAATCTCGTCGCCCAACTGGCGCATCTCTTCCTTGACCGCCGTCACATCTTCGCCCGCCTTCACGCGCGCACCGATAGACTTGGAGACCCCGTTGCGCTTGGCCTTGAGCGCGTCGACCTCCGTCACCAACGTCCGGCGGCGACCGTCCAATTCCAACACCGTATCCACAAGCGCCGTATCCATGCACCGGCGCACCAAACCTTCCCGAACCTCGTCGGGCGTTTCACGAATCCGCTTAATATCAAGCATCGCGAGTCCTTTTCTCTTAAACCGCCTCCTATTAAACCACATTCCCGCCCCCCGCGCAACGCAGCACGCACCCGCGCCTGTCCTTATATAAGGCTCGCGCGCGCACGCGAGGGCCGAATGGCCACCTGGCTGCGGAGCAGCCAGTGCAAAACCAAATGGCCCGCCCCCACGCACCCGCCCCGGGCCAAAAACGAACCCGGGGCGGCTCGCGGCGCGAGCCAGCGGTTAGCCGTTAGCTGTTAGCGCGCGTTCCGCGATGGGCAGGCTAACGAAAGAAACTGTGCAGCAAAAGGCCCTTTACCAACCGTGCCCAAAAAGTGGCAGGCCCGGGTCGGCCCTCAACCCGGGCCTACCTCGACCCGAACCCGGGGCGGATGCGAGGCCAACCCGGGGCGGATGCGAAAAGAGGGGGGTGAAGGTGTCCGCCGGAGGCGGCACCCCCCGGCGTGCCCGCGAGCTCGCTCGCGGGGGATGTTCGCCCCAGACCCAAAACGAACCCGGCCCGGGGCGGCCCTCAACCCGGGCCTACCTCGACCCGAACCCGGGGCGGATGCGAGGCCAACCCGGGGCGGATGCGAAAAGAGGGGTGGTGAAGGTGTCCGCCGGAGGCGGCACCCCCGGCGTGCCCGCGAGCTCGCTCGCGGGGATGTTCGCCCCAGGCCCAAAACGAACCCGCCCCGGGTCGACCCTCAACCCGGGCCTACCTCGACCCGAACCCGGGGCGGATGCGCCAGAGGCCGGCCGCAGGCCTCCCCTCCCCAACCCCCTCCGTCGCGGAACGCGCGCTAACCGCTAACAGCTAATAGCTAACCGCTAGCAGCTAACAGCTAGCAGTGCCGGCCGGCTCGTGCGCGAGCCGGCCGGCAAGCACTTGCGCATTCTTGGCGGGAATGTGCTATACTGCGCGGTATGAAAGAGACCACTGCGGTTTATCCCGGAACCTTTGACCCGATGACGATGGGTCACTTCGACTTGATTTGTCGGAGTGCGTCGCTCTTCGACCACCTGATTGTGGCCGTGGCAGGCATCTCGCCCAAGCCGACGCGCCTCTTTGGCATTGAGGAGCGTCTGGCGATGGTGCACGAGTGCCTGCGCGAGGGGAACATCACCAATGCCACGGTGCTACCGCTCGATTGCCTGCTGGTGGAGTTCTGCCGGCGGAACAACGTGCGCGCTGTGGTGCGCGGATTGCGCGCGTATAGCGACTTTGAGTACGAGTTCCAGATGGCGCTCACGAACCGTCAGCTGGCCCCGGAGATTGAAACGCTCTTCCTCATGCCTAACGAAGAGCACAGCTATATCACCGCCTCGACCGTGCGCGAGGTGGCGCGTTATGGCGGGAAGACCGAGCATTTTGTGCCCGCCTGCGTGGAACGGCACCTGCGCGACTATCTGGCCGCGCACCCTGAACAGCGTATCCAAGGAGGTTCCGGTGGAAACGCCGGCGCGTTTGATCGTTGACCTCGGCCGCCTGGACGAGGGTCGCCACGAGCACCTGAAGGGGGTGCTCGCGCGTGAGCTCTTGGAGTTGGAGGATCTTGCGCAGGTTCGCCCGGCCGGTGGGCTGGCGTATGACTTGGAGTGCGAGCTGCTCCCCGAAAACGAACTCCTCGTCCGCGGCACCCTCACCCTGCCGTGCGCCTGTATTTGCGGGCGTTGCGGGGGAGATTTCGATGCAGTTTTCGCCGAGCAGGACTACTGCGAGGCATTCAATGTGGCGGGCCTTGAGAGGCTCGACTTGACGGAAAGCGCGCGAGAAGGTATTATTCTCGCCCTTCCTTCGTATCCGATTTGCAAGGAAGCGTGCCTGGGCCTCTGCCCCCATTGCGGCAAAAACCTCAATGAGGGCCCCTGCGCCTGCGCGGAAGGTGGAGGTGCCTCCCCCTTCGCCGCGCTTGAGCAGTTCGAGCCCCAGGCATAACCCGGCAAAGTCTTAGAGAAAGAAAGAGAGACAACATGGCAGTTCCTAAACGTAAGAAGTCCAAAATGCGTGTCCGTCAGCGTCGCGCCCAGATCAAGGCCGCCGTCCCCGGGACCGTGACCTGCGAATGTGGCGCCACCCGCCTGGCCCACCGCGCGTGCCCCGCGTGCGGCAAGTATGATGGCCGTCAGGTCCTCGACGTTACCGAGGCCTAAGTCCAAAAGCCGCCGGATGGAATCTGGCCTAAGCAAGGAGCGGAGAACATGAGGATTGCATTAGATGCGATGGGCGGAGACAACGCCCCCTTCGAAATTGTTTGGGGAGGCGCTTTGGCCGCCGCACAGACCGAAGATAGCATCATCCTCGTGGGTGATGAGAAGGCTATTCGCAAGTCGCTCAAGCACCGCCACCCCAAGATTCGCCCGATTCCCGACGTTGAGGCTCTGCTTAAGAGTGGCCGGCTCACCATCGTCCATACCGATGAAGCCATCGCGATGGATGATGCGCCGGCCGCCGCAGTTCGCCGCAAGAAGAACTGCTCCATCAACGTCTGCATGCGGATGGTGAAGGATGGGCAGGCCGATGCCGCCGTCTCCGCCGGAAACTCCGGGGCGATGGCCGCTTCCGCGCTCTTCATCCTCGGCCGCATCAAAGGCGTTGCGCGCCCGGCTATCGCCACGGTGATGCCCACCTCCAACGCCTCGCGCCCGCTCCTGCTCCTGGATGCCGGCGCAAACACCGATTGCCACCACGAGTGGTTGCGCGAATTCGCCGTGATGGGCGATATTTACAGCCGTCTGGTCCTCGGCCGCGAAGAGCCGACCGTCGGCCTGATGAGCATCGGAACCGAAGATTGCAAGGGCAATGAGCTCACCAAGCACGCCTTTCCGCTCTTGCGCTCCTACACCCCGGGCATTCAATTCAAGGGCAATGTTGAGGGGCACGATGTCTTTGAGGGCGAAACCGATGTCATCGTCTGCGATGGCTTCATCGGCAATGTCATCCTCAAGACCTCCGAGAGCGCCGCGCACGCAATGGGCGGCTGGCTCAAGCGCATCATCAAGTCGAGCATTTGGTATAAGCTCGCAGCCATTCCCCTGATTCCCGCGCTCAAGACCTTTAAGCAGCACATGGATCCGGAGGTCTATGGCGGCGCGCCCTTGCTCGGCGTGCCCGGTGCCGTCATCATCACCCACGGCTCCTCCACCCACAAAGCCATCTTCTACGCTTGCCGCGCCGGCTCGCGCGCCGCGAAGCACAACGTCTCCCAGGCCATCGCCGAACGGATCGCTGCGCTCCCCGAAGCCCCCTTGGATGAAGAGCTCGACGCCCTCCTCCACAACGCTTCGCAAACAGCCGCGCAAAATCCTGTTGAAAATGACGCGGAAAAGCGCTAAACTATAGCCAAACCTACGAAAGGAAGAACGCAATTATGCTGAATGTTTTCTTCGCCGGACAAGGCGCCCAGTTCCCCGGAATGGGCAAGGATCTCGCCGAGAGCGATCCTGAAATCATGGCTATCTTCGACCGAGCCAACGAAGTGCTCGGCTTCGACCTTAAGACCCTTTGCTTCGAAGGTCCCGCCGAGGCCCTCACGAAGTCCGACATCTGCCAGCCGGCCATCTTCACCGTCTCGATGGCCTGCTACACCGCTTTCAAGAAGCAGTGCCCCGATGCCAAGCCCGATGCCATCGCCGGTCTCTCCCTCGGTGAGTGGACCGCCCTCTGCGCCGCCGGCGTCTTGGACTTCGACACCACCTTGCGCATCCTCCAGGCCCGCGGCAAGTACATGCAGGAAGCCTGCGAAGCCAAGCCCTCGGGGATGATCTCCATCATGGGCGCCACCCCCGAGCAGCTCACCGCTATCTGCGAAGGCTCCGGTTGCACCGTCTCCAACATCAACTCCGATTCCCAGCAGGTCATCTCCGGCACCCACGAAGCCGTGGCCAAGGCCGCTGAGCTCGCCACCGCCGCCGGCGTCAAGAATGTCGTCCTCCAGGTGGCCGGCGCCTTCCACTCGCCCTTCATGACCCCCGCCCGCGAGCGCCTGACCGAGTTCGTCAAGGATATCCCCTTCGCCGCGCCGCAGTTCCCGGTCCTCTCCAACGCCACTGGCACCTTCCACGCCAACGATGGCGAGACCATCAAGGCCGCGATGATGGCCCAGGTCGATAGCCCCGTGCACTTCTCCGACTGCGTCAAGGCCGTCCAGAAGCCCGGCGCCCTCTTCGCTGAGTTCGGCCCCGGCAAGGTCCTCTCCGGCCTCATCCGCCGCATCGACCGCGCCAACGCCGTCACCAATGTGCAAGACACCGCCACCCTGGCCGCCACCGCCGCCAAGGTCAACGCCTAACCCCTGAAGCAAAGGAACGCTTATGTACGATTTCTCCGGTAAAGTCGCCCTCGTCACCGGTTCCGGTGGTGGAATCGGCCTGGCCACCGCCAAGGCCTTCGCCGAATGCGGTGCCGATGTCGCCATTCTCGACTTCAACCCCGCCCTCCTCGAGAGCGCCAAGGAAGTCGTTGCCGCTTATGGTCATCGCGTGATCACCATCCAGTGCGATGTCTCCAAGGCCGACCAGGTTGAAAACGCCGTCAAGACCACCGTCGAGCAGCTCGGCCGTCTGGACATCCTCGTCAACAACGCCGGCATCACCCGCGACAACCTCCTCCTCCGGATGGACGAAGCCGAATGGGATGCTGTCCTGGCCACCAACCTCAAGTCCGTCTTCCTCTTCTCCAAGGCCGTCATTCGCCCGATGGGCAAGAACAAGGGCCCCGATGGCAAGCCCTGCGGTGGCGTCATCATCAACACCGCCTCCGTCATCGGCCTCTTCGGCAACGTTGGCCAGGCCAACTACGGTGCGGCCAAGGCCGGCGTCATCAACTTCACCAAGACCTTCTCCAAGGAATATGGCAAGAAGAAGATTCGCTGCAACGCCGTCGCCCCTGGCTTCATCAAGACCAAGATGACCGAGGTCCTCTCCCAGGAAGCCAAGGACGCCATGGCCAAGATGATTCCCTTGCAGGAACTCGGCGAGCCCGAAGACGTGGCCAAGGCCATCCGCTTCCTCGCTTCCGACGAAGCTTCCTACATCACCGGCCAGACCCTCGCCGTCAGCGGTGGTATGGCATTCTAATCACCCTTTCCCCCACTCTCCGGCTGCGGCCGGGAATCTAAACAACCCAAGGAGTACAGAACATGTCCCTCGAACAGAAAGTTAAAGACATCATCGTTGATCAGCTTGGCGTGGATGCCGCTCAGGTGGTTCCCGAAGCCTCCTTCATCGATGACCTCTCCGCCGACTCCCTCGATCAGGTCGAACTCATCATGGCCTTCGAAGAAGAATTCGGCGCCGAGATCCCCGACGAAGATGCCGAGAAGCTCACCACCGTTGGCTCCGTCATCAAGTACCTCCAGGAAAAGGGCATTTCTGCTGAGTAAGCACCCTCCCGAAAGGTCTAAAGAGACTAAAGCCGCGCCCCCGCGCGGCTCTCTTTTTATGCTCTCGGCTTCAGCGACGCCTCATACAGCAACGCATCCACCAGCGTGCGATACCACCACGCCTGCAGGAAGGCCCAGAGAAAGCCTGGCTTGCCATCCAGAAATCCCAGGCGAATGAAGTATCGATACACAAAGTATCCTGCCGCACGCCAAAAGAGTGGCAACCGAACATAGACACCCTTAACGCGGCGTTTCCGTGCAGCCTGCCCCTCCAACGCCCCCAGAGCAAAAGCTCGCACTTCTATCTCCTCCATCTCCCGCTGAGCATAGTTCAAGTGCTTCTGCGTCCACCACACGAGATTATTCAAGTTGTGATCAATGAAGTGACCCGAGAAGACCTCAACCGTCCCCTCCGTCAGAACCATGTGCTCATCCATCTTGCGATTCTCGCAAGCAGCCTTCCCGCGTCTCCACAAACGCAGTAGCACAACGGGCGGCATTCCAAAACGCAACTTTCGCCCCAGAAAGACCACATCCCGCGGGAAACTCACCCCTGCGACCTCTCCCGGAAGCTTATCCAAGCGTGCCTGAAGGTCTGTCATGAGCGCTTCAGTCAGATACTCATCCGCATCCAACCGAAGTACCCAGGCACCCGTTATCGGCAGATTTTCCAGCGCCCAGTTTAACTGCTCAGCTTGATTCCCCGGCCAATCATGCTCCACCACCGTGGCTCCGCATGCCCGCGCAATCTCCTGCGTCCCATCCGTGGAGTGGCAATCCACCACAAACACCTCCTGCGCCACCCGCCGCACATTCTCCACACACCGCCGAATATGCAACCGCTCGTTATACGCAAGAATAATAGCCGAGATTGTTGACTTCATAGATCCTCCTTTAAATGACTGGAGGACCGATGAAATCTCTATCAGAAGTCCTCCGGCAATGAAATGCCTTGTTCCTTCAGATAGCTATGCAACCGCGAGGTGTCGATGCCCCCCCCCGTTACACCCATTAAACGATGTAGTTCCAGCAACTTGGCATCCACCAGCGCACGATACCACCACCCCTGAAAGAAGTGCCAGACAAATCCCGCCTTACCGTCCAAGAACCCCAGACACGCTACATAACGATAGAGAAAGTAGGCCGTTGCACGCCAAAAGAGGGGCAACCGATAGTACACGCCTTTATTCGCTCGCCCGTGTCCATTCTGCCCCCATATTGCGATTGCAGCTTGCGCCATCTCGCGCTTCGCATACCCCAGATGTTTTCGCGTCCACCAATCAATATCGTTTAGATTATGATCAACAAAGCGCCCCTTGAATGCGGTTGCCGTCCCCTCCAACAAGACCATCCGCTCATCCATAATGCGCCGTTCACAACGCGCCTTCCCCCGCCGCCACAAACGCAAAATCTCTGGCCGCCGCGGCCCAAAGCGCAATCGTTTTCCCTGAAAAACCACATCGAACATATACGCCACGCCTGTCACCGCAGGCTCCAAAAGGCTCACGCGCCCATTAATCTCCTGAATCAATTCCTCGCTCAGGTATTCATCTGCGTCCTGACGCAACACCCAGTCGCCCGTTATCGGCAGATTTTCCAGCGCCCAGTTTAACTGCTCAGCTTGATTCCCCGGCCAATCATGCTCCACCACCGTGGCTCCGCATGCCCGCGCAATCTCCTGCGTCCCATCCGTGGAGTGGCAATCCACCACAAACACCTCCTGCGCCACCCGCCGCACATTCTCCACACACCGCCGAATATGCAACCGCTCGTTATACGCAAGAATAATAGCGGAAATAGGCACCATCATCACCCCTCTAAAAACGATAACCCTGTGTAGAGATCGTTACAGGCACCTGCAACGCCATCTGACGCCGCAACCGATCTTCCTTCAATCTCTGCGCATCCAATGCCACCCCCGTAAATACCATGGCCCACATCAGGCCTCCAGTGTATGACATTGAGAAGAACGTAAACTCACCCAGATTGGAGATAATAAAGATGAACAAAGCTGCAGCACCTGTAATAGCCTGCCTAGATAGTAAACCAAAGATTGCCGTAAGAATAAAAATAACAAAGAGCAACATCCCAAAAACGCCCCCTTCTTCCAGCACAGCTGTAACCCAGACACCTTTCTCAATCGGAGCAGAGAGTACTTGCTTCCAAGAGACAATCTCACGATGGGCGAAATCTTCCGAGACTTGGAATCCGTTTCCAATCCAAGGACTCTCTTTGAAGTTAGTAATTGCATTATCCATCAACCCTTGACGCGTTGAGACCAAATTCTCAACCGTCTGAAACTCCTCGGCCACCGTATTACCGCCCGATTTATACATGAACGAGACAACTTTCTCCCGCATCTGTGGTGTGATAAATAAAAGGCAACCTCCAATAATTCCAAGTGTCATCAATGCGGATGTTGCTCGTGTCTTCCAGCGCGCCCCCAACCCTCGCGCATTGACAAAAAGCAAAAAAACAAAAAACAAGCCGGCCAACAATGTTCCCATTGCCGTACGAGAGCCTGTTCGAAAGACAACTATCGGCGTACAAAACAGTAAAAGTAAGTACAACTTATCCCATTTGCGAATAGAAAATAGTAGGTCTGCCAACAGGACCACTGCGAGCATCGCAATG
>JBJEVY010000022.1:0-10773 GCA_051884775.1 Candidatus Spyradenecus sp.
TGCGTCTGTGCAATAGCACACAGGAGGTCTCCCTCCTTCAAGGCGTAGGGTTTTCCTAGAACCCTGCGCCTTTTTTGTGCAGAAGGGCGCTTATTTTCAAGGCCTTACCGCACGAACGCAAAAAAAGTTTAGAAAAGTGAAAAAAAGTTATTGCACCGCGCACCGGGCTTTGCTATTATATCCGCGTTGAAAGGGCAGGAAGGCACTTACGCCAACCCCCGCAACACGGAGATACGACAAATGAAGTTCGACACCAAACACGGAAACGACATCAAGGCATTCAAGCGTGAGGATGGCCTGTATGACCTCTACTTGAACGGCGCGCGCGTCAGTTGGTGCCACGAAGAAGAACTCGAAACAAGGGCGGATGCGATTGATTGCTGGTCGGAGTCCTTTTTGGACTGCGCGATCAAAGGCGGATATGTAAAGTATCTCTAACACAGACCCGCGCCCCGCTTCGGCGGGGCATCCCACCACCAAAACAGGAGACACGACAATGGCCAAGCCCAAAGACCTAGACGCGCTCCCGGCAACCTACGCGGACTGCCAGAAGCGCTTCCTCAAGACGCTTCACGCGATGAGCGTTCGCTATGCCCCGTCGGCGGTGCTCGCCGACTTCGTGGAGATGTCCGCAATCGCCTTCCAAAATCAAACGGAACTGAACCGAGCGCGGCACGAAGAACGGGAGAAAGCCTACCTTGCGCTGGCCGAGAAGCACGGGCAGGAGACAGCGCGCCGCTTCCCGGAGTTGCTCGCCTTGATGATCAAAGCCTTCTCGATCCAGGTCGGGGACTTCCTCGGCGAGGTCTATATGCAGATTGAGGCGGGCAACAAGCACGCCGGGCAATTCTTCACCCCTTACGACATCTCGCGCTTGATGTCGAAAATCTCCTACAATGAGGAAATGGTCCAGGCGGCGATTGCGGAGAAGGGCTATGTGACGGTGAATGACTGCGCGTGCGGCGCAGGCAGCACCCTGACGGCGTTCGTTGCCGAGATGGAGAAACGCGGCCACGACCCCTATGCGCAGGCGCTGGTCGTGGCGAACGACATCGACCGCCGGTGCGCGCTGATGTGCTACGTCTCCCTAAGCGCGATGGGCGTGCCCGGGATCGTCACCGTCGGCGACGCGCTGTATAATACGGTGAGCGAGCGGTGGGAGACCCTGGCCTATCGTGTGCAGTATCTGCGCTTTGCGGGCTTTGGTCGCGGCGGCGCGCAGGGCAGAGAGCAGGGCGATACGAAAGATGAGCAAAATCGCGACACTTCCATATCGGCACCGGCGCAAAACCCGGGCGAAACCGCCGAGGGCGATATGAAAGAGGCGCAAAATCGAGCCACTTCCATATTGCCGGATGAGCCGCCGCCCCCGCGTGAAGCGGCGCGTGGCTATGAGCAACTGACCCTCTTTTGAGGGGTGCGCAAAAAAAGTTGCGTAAACGCAAAAAAAGTGCTTGCATTCGGTTTTGAGAGTTGCTATAATGGCGGCGTTTTAAGGGAAGCAAGGTGCAAGCCCGAGAGACACGGAGACACGACAATGAACTACGACGACCCCACTCCCAAGTATATCCTCGCAATCGACCACACCGTAGACTACAAGTCCGGCTTCACATACTACGCGCTGAAGTCCGAGGACAAGGCCTGCGCCTTAGCCGAAGCGGCCATCAAGGCGATGAAAGCAAAGAGCGTCTATTGCTGGCTTCTCCTCATCCGCAAGGGCAAGGCCACGAAAGGGGCGGCGGAATACAAGAAGGTCGCTCGTTTCTACCCTAACAGAACCGATAACCCCGCTGACGATTGTGGCACCTTCGACGACCCCTCTACAGACTTCAACGGGCAAGGTTGGGGAACCCTCTATACGAGCGAAATCCGCTAACCATTTCACCCCGCCCCGGCCCCGCGCCGGGGCATAAGGAGACACGACAATGACCTACACGCAATACAACGCCCGCGACATGCTCGACTACGGCAGTTACAGCATTTACCGCCGCAACACGGCGCACCCCTCTTGCAACATCCTCCTGGACACCCTTATCTGCGGATGGTATAACAGAGGGAACTTTATGAACATTGAAGCCCCTCACGCCGTGGACGGGCTGGCCGAGAAGTTCCGCCGCCTGGCGATCCGCGAGGCCGAAAAGGCCGGGTGGCATAAGACCGCAGAGTATATCCGCAAGAACGACGGGCGCAAGGCTTTGGACGCATACATCCGCGAGGAGAATGCCCGGCGCAAGGCCGCCCGCACGCGCGCGCTGTAAACCCCTACACATTCCCCCCTTTTTCAACCCCTAAACAAGGAGAAACACCATGAGTGAAGAAGCAACCGAGCAACCGCCCGTTGAAAACGCGAAGGAGCATGCCTTCCGTGAGCATATCTGCGCGGCGATGGACGAAATCGGCGACGAACTGAAAGCCCTGCTGGAGCGCCTGACGAACAAGCACGGCGTGGCCGTTGCCTATTGCGTGACCGTTTGCGCGCATGACGAAGAGGCCGGGATGGTCTCAAACAGTTCCATTACGGGGAACTCCATCCCAGACTGCATGGGTGCGTATGTCAAGGCGTTGGTGTGGGCGAGCAGAGATGTGCTCAAAGGGGCTTACAACGGCATTGTCAAAGGCACCAATCTTGTCGGAGATTACGCTAAAGGGTATGAGAAGAGTCAAGCGATGAAGAAAGGCATTATGAAACTGTTGAATAAAGCGAAGAAGGAGTTTGACAATGAGTAACGAACTGCCCGTGATGGTGGCCTCCCCCTATGGCGCCCCCGCTATCAAGACGCCAGGCGAGAATGCCTTGCAGACCGCCGTGTCCTCCGCCCGCGAGGCGCAGGAGGTCCAGGCGATGGTCCTTATGGCCAAGCACTTCCCCCGGGATGAGCGCGCGGCGATGGACCGTATCCTGATGGCCTGCACCCGCGAAGGGCTGGCCGAGCAAGCCGTCTATCAATACAACCGAGGCGGCGCGGATGTGGCCGGGCCGAGTATCCGGCTGGCCGAGGCGATTGCCCGGGCGTGGGGCAACCTCGACTATGGCTTCCGCGAACTGGAGCAGAGCAACGGCGCTTCCACCGTCGAGACCATCTGCTGGGATATTGAGACAAACACCCGCGCCCGGCGCGTCTTTAAGGTCGAGCACGTCCGGCACACCCGCTATGGCGACAAGGCCCTGACCGACCCGCGCGACATCTACGAGTTGGTGGCGAACCAAGCCTCCCGCCGCTTGCGCGCCTGTATCCTGGAGATTATCCCCAGCGATGTGGTCGAGGCCGCCGTGGCGCAGTGCAAGGCCACGCAGGAGGCCGCCATCCGCAAGGGCGGCAAGGACATCAAGGAGCGCGTGGCCGAGATGGTGAAGCTCTTTGGCGAGTTAGGCGTGACGCGCAAAATGCTGGAGGCCTATATCGGGCGCGGGCTCGACAGTATCACCCCGGCCCTGCTGGTCAAGTTGGGCGGGGTCTATAAGTCGATCCGTGACGGGATGAGCACGCCGGAGGACCACTTCGCCGCCGCGATGGACCGGGCCGCCGAGAAGGCCGAGAAAACGACCCGTAAGCGCGCCGCCGCCTCGACCCTATTGCAACCCCCCGCCGAGGCCGTGGACGCGCCGAGCGCGCCCGAGAAGGCCCCGAGCGCCGCCCCGGCGACCGAGGAAGCCCCGGCGACCGCGCCCGCAGCGCCCGCTGAAACGGAAGAGAGTGCAATCCCGTCCTTCTTCTGATACAATTTCACCCGCATTGGAACGTGGGGTGCGCATACGTTCCCGATACGGTCATTGGTTCCTTCCGAGTAGGTTACCACGCACGCTTTCCCCCTTTTTGAGGATGTCGTAACGAAGTGGGGCGCGCATACTTCTGTCTCCAAACCACGCGCAACCTTTTCAACGGTCAACAAGGAGCACCCGATGAGCAACACCCCCGCCGAAACCCCCGCCGAACCCGTGGCCGAGACCGCGCAAGCTGCGAAGCCCGCCCACCATCCCCGCTCGATGAGCCGCTGGCCCGCCATCCTCGCGTGCCCGTGCTATGAGGGCAAAGACTATTCCGCCGACGCGAGCAAGGGCACGGATGTGCACGCGAAGTTGGCCGACTGGCTGACGACCTACAAGACCGAGGGCAAGTTGCCCACCGTGGACACCGCCGAGTTGGACCTCTTCGAGGCCGGGGCGTGGCGGTGCGCGCAATATGTGGTTGACCGCATGAAAGCGGACGGCGCGGAACCGGGCGACCTGCACGTCGAGGAACTGGTCAAGATTGAAGAGAGCGGCATTTATGGCCGCCCGGATGCCTGGTGGATTGACTGGGAGGGCTATATCGTCGTGTTCGACTTTAAGACCTTCTACAACCCCGGGCGCGATTACTTCCCGCAGTTGGCTGGGTATGCGGTGGCGATTGGGCAGGGCCTAGAGGACAAGACCGGCGTGTGCACGGTGATTGGCTATGGCGACCACGCCGAGGTGCTCGACGAACTGACCAACCTGGAGGCGTGCCGCGCAACCTACGCCGAGGCGATGGACTGTTTCGGGGCGCGTGAGGCCGGGAACGCGGAACCAATGCAAAGCAACTGGTGCGACCTCTGCAAGCACGCGGCGACCTGCAAGGCGTGCGTGGCCATTGCCGAGCGGGTGACCGAGGACCAAACCCTCGCGAATGCCCCGGCGCAGTGGGACGCGCTGACTACGGAACGGCGGGCGCAGATGATGGTGCTGGCCGAAACGGTCGAGAAATGGGCGGCGGCGGTGCGTGAGAAGGCCAAGGAAACGCTGATGGCCGGGGGCGAAATTGCCGACGCGGAAAATGGCATTGCTTACGGGCTGATTGAAATGCGCGGGCGGAAGAAGCCCCGCACGGCGGACGCTTGCCGAATGCTCAAGTCACGCGGGGCGACCGATGAAGCCCTCCGGGCCGTGCTCACGGTCTCCGCCACGGATGTCAAGGCCATCCTCAAGGGGCTAGGCGTGAAGGGCAAGGCGGCGGACGCGCTAGTGGATAGCGTGTGCGACTTTGGCACCCCCTCGGTGAGTATGAAGCGCAAGTAAGCAAGGGGGACCACCCGGGCAACAGGGAGACACGACGATGGCGTGGATCAAGGTCGAGACGGCCACGAAAGACAAGCCGGAACTCATCCGCATGAGCCGCTTATTGGGCTGCTCCCGGATGGAGGTGCTCGGGCTGTTGGTGGCCTTTTGGAGCACGTGCGACAATCTCACCGCCGACGGGGTCTTCCCGGGGCTGACGCGCGAGGAAATCGACGTGATGGCGAACTGCGAGCGGTTCGGGGAGGCCTTGATCCTCGTGGGCTGGGCGGAAGAGACGGCGGAAGGCTTCCGGCTCTCTAACTTCGCCAAGCACAACGGCGCGACGGCGAAGAAGCGGGCCGAGGTGGCGGCGCGTGTGGCGCAGTGCAAAGCCCGCAAGCGGCGACCGAACGCGCCGGGCCCCGGGGAGGCGGTAACGCAGATAGCGTTACCTAGAGAAGAGAAGAGAAGAGAAGAATATCAAGCAGAAAGTCTAACAGAGACCACAAGCGCAACAGCAAGCCCGCGCGTCGTGGTGCGCCCGGGCGGGTATGCGAGCCCGGGGGCGAACTTCACGGCCTATCACACGATGACCGAGGACCAGCGCGCCTTCATCAGGGCCTTTGGCAAGCGGCCCCGGGACCTCACCGAGTTTAACGCTTACTACGCCGAGGCCGTGCATGAGGTGCCGCCGGAGGTGCTGGCCGCGTGTGCCCGGCTGGCCGTCGAGCACCAACGGAAGACGGACGGCGACAGCCAAAAGTTGCGCCGCCCGGAGAACTGGCTGGCAGACCGGGCGTGGGAGGACTTCAAGGCGCAAGCCACCGCGCAGGTCGCCGAGACCCGGCGGCAAGCGACGATTGACGAGAACCCCCTATTCAAAGACTTGTAACCCCTCACCGAAACGAAGGAGAAACGAACGATGACGAAAACCGAGATTGAGGAAGCGCAGGCGTGCTTTGGCCGGGATGGCGGACGCTTACTCGCGTGGGCGCAGTTGCGCTATGAGATTGACGCGATGGTCCGCGCCTTGCGGGCGGCGGACGCGGTGCTCGACAGCAAGGTCAAGCGGCCTCACCTCCTCGCCGCCGGGGGCTATGCGTGCGGCGTGATTGGCACGATCTGGTGTGTGCCCGAGGCCTGGCAGGACAAGCCCGTGCCGCTCCGGCGTGAGCAAGACGGCACCCTGCGCACCAAGACCTATGGCGAGTTAGAGGCAATTGCTTACGCGGCCCGCAAGACGCTCGCCGAACTGTCCCCGGCGGACAGGTTTACCGATAATGGCGAGCGCCACTTCCCTTGCAACCGCGTGCTGAAGGTGCGCCCCCGGGCCGTGGACACCGGCGCGGGCGTGGGCGGCGACTTTGATACCTTTTAAGTTCATCCCAAAAACAGACAAACAGACAGAAAGGCGAAACGATGGCATTCACAATCACGGTCGAGTTGGTTTCGGCTGGCAAGGCGCAAGTCTTCAAGAGCGGCTTCCGCAAGCGCGAGTTCAAGGGCGAGACGCTCGACGCGCAATACCCGCAGGTGCTCAAGTTTGTGCTCACGAAAGACCGCGTGGACCTGCTCGACCAATACCACAGCGGCGACATTGTCGACGTGGACTTTGTGATCAACGGGCGCGAGGTCGAGCGCAAGGACGGCAACGGCACCTTCCACGTGATGGAGTTGCAGGTGTTGCGGATAGCCGCGAGAGGCCAAAACGGGGCGCAAGGGGCCGCGCCCGCGCCCGCGAAAGGGGGAAGCCCGCGCCCGGCGCAGGAGCGCGCGCAAGCGGCCTTAAATAGCCCCTATAACCCGCCGCTGGCGCACCCCGTGCAGGCGGCACCCGCCCCGGCGGAACAAGACGAGGAATTGCCATTCTAACCGGGCGGGCGCGAAGCCCCGGCAAAACGGGAGGCGTGAGGGCTGTTAGAGGCCCTCGCGCCTTTTTGCTACAATAGGGGCAGACGCTGACGAACGGAGGCGAAAGACCGAAGATGAGCACAACGAACGGTATCATTGAGGCAGACCCGAGCGCGGCCTGTTGGGTCACGCGGACGGCGACGATTGACTTCAACCCGGCGGAGATGCGGACGGCGCAACAGAAGGGCGCGTGCGTGATTGGCGGGCGCGTGCACCACTACGTCAAGCACGAGGTCAAGCGGGCGAACGCGCGCTTGCAGCAAGCCATTCTATCGAGCGCGCTGGGTGACCTGCCGCCCGTGGCGGAGGTGCCCGTGCGGGTGGAGATTGTCTACTGGTATGCGGCGAGGAATGTGCCCGTCTCGCAACGCGGGGCCTTGCGGACGAAGCGCCCGGATGTGGACAACCTCTGCAAGGGCTTGCTCGACTGCATTACGCAGTGCGGCGTTGCGTGGGCGGACGACGCGCAGGTGGCCAGTTTGCGCGCCGAGAAGCGGTATCTCGCGCACCGGGACCAACAGCCGCGTATCTGCATTTCGGTGGCCTATCCCGCCGGGGCGGTTGCCCCCGAGCACACGCACGCGCGGAATGTGCTACGATAAGGGCGGTTTTGAGCGATAGAGGAGGACACACGCTATGAAAGAGACAATCCTGATCCCGTTGGTGAAGTTATGCGCGAAGGTGGCACTGGACCATATTGGCGACCTGGTCGTCTGGCTGGTGAAACTCTCGGCGGACGCGGTGGCGCAGAATGAGACGCTGCAACAGGTGATTGCGGCGGCGGAGGCCGTGGCGACGAACGCCGGGCAGGTGGCCGCCGTGTTGAAGGATGGGCAGGTGACGGCGGAGGAAGAGGCCACGCTCAAGACCGCCGCCGAGGCGTGCGCCAAGCAAGTAAAGGCCCTGCTCTAACCCCTATTGGAGCACTTTAGGGCATTTTGTGCGTTTTTCACAATTCCTTGCTAGCATTTAATCCTTTTCGCCCGCGTTTGGGCAAACACACGAACAACAGGAGGTATTCGTTATGGTATCCGAGAACATGAGAGAAATCGAGATCGCGCGGGCGAACCTTGCGGCGAAAATCCGTCAAGCCGGTTTGTCCACCAAGGAAACGATGAGCGTTTGCGAGGCAATCACCGCCGCGTGCGGCATTGACCCGAATGCCGGGCTGATTGACTTCTTCGACGCACAGGATTTGACGAAACTGGTTATTCCTGAAGGTGTCAAAAAGATGGACAAAGTGTTTAATTGCGATGTAGTAGGTGGAGTTATTTGTGACCAAGTAAAGGACATCTATATACCTCGCAGTCTTTCGCAAGGTGAAGCATTTAATCCTGAAAAATGCTTTTCAGAAATCTATAGGTATCATGGGGGCGGCAAGTTTAACTTGCATTTCGTCGGGATGACTTCGGATGAGGTGAGAAAACTCAAGTGCTATCCGTTTGGTGGGACGGTAGTCGCCACGGATAAGACGTGGGTCCCTATGGATGATTTCATTGCTAAAGTCGTCGATAAAACGACTGGGCAAGAGGGGGTTATTTCTTCGCAAGGGGAGTTCACGGTTTACTTCGGAGAGGCAGAGATTGCCTTTGACACTTCTGCGGAGGATGAGGGCTTCTTCCTCGATGACAATATGAACGAACAGAAGTGCACCGTGGTAGAGATTGCGCAGGACAAAAAGAGCGCAGTATTAAAGCACTCCATAGAGTTCGAGATTCCTGGCGAAGAACTGCACCTCTCCTACCGGTTTAGGGGGAACAACGGCGTGCTCAAGAATACTTCATACGCGAAGCCGCTATACACCGCGTGATAGTTCCTTCCCCGTGCGACTGGCTGACGAACCGCCGGTCGCACGGGGCGCTTTCTGAATAGCACCGTCAACCGTCAACCGAGAAAGGGATACCGTATGGCCCACGAGTTTTGCGACTGTATGCGCGACATCAATATCGAGAAGCGCAACCTCATCGTCAAGTTGAAGGCGTGCGGGCTGTGCACGCAGGACGATATTACCGTTTGCGAGGCCCTGCGGCTGGCGAGCGGGCTGGAGAAAGCGGCGGCGGTGGTCTGGGAGGCCGACCGCGACACGGCGACCGCCGTCACCATCCCGCCCGGGACGACGCGCATTGGGAATTATGCGTTCTACTTTTGCGGCGACTTGAAAGCACTAGACATTCCGCCGGGCGTGGAGACCATCGGCAAGTATGCGTTCTACACGTGCGAGCGGTTGGTGACGCTCACGCTGCCCGAGGGGCTCGTGACGATTGAGGCAAACGCCTTCTCGAACTGCGAATACTTGACCGAGTTGACCCTCCCGTCTACCGTGCGGACGATTGGCGAGATGGCCTTCATCAATGCGGGCCGCTTGCAACGGCTGACCTTTTTGGGCGGGGTCGAGGCTATCGAGATGAGCGCGTTTAGCGGGATGAGCGCGCTCAAGGCCCTGGTGCTGCCCGAGGGGCTGAAGACAATCGGGAGCAATGCCTTCCGCGCGGCCACGCGATTGGAGACGCTGACCCTGCCGTCGAGCCTGGAGACGGTGGCCGACAATGCGTTCGACTATTGCAACACGGCGTGCGCTGTGACGGTGGCGAAGCCCACGGCTGCGGTGCAGGCAATGGCCGGGTATCCGTTCGGCTTTGGCGCGGGGACGGTGCTGCACTGCACCGACGGCGACCTCACGGTGACGGCTTGATGAGCAAGGCGCAAGGCGCGAGACGATACGACGATTGAAGGGACGGCGAGAGACCCATGCACGATGAAGATATTGCAACCTTTGACAAGCAGATGAGCAACGCCAAGACAGATGAGGAACGGACGAACTTACTGTGGCAATGGTTCCCGCATTTCGCCCGGTGCCTCAACTCGACCAACGCGCATATCAAGGCCGTGGAGCGGGCGCAGAATGACGGGCTGGCGGAAATCCGCAAGGGGCTCGACACCATCCGCGCGACGATTGAGGAATTGCACCGCGTGCCCCGGTGGAGCACGGATAAACTCGGGTGGCTCAAAGCGAACTGGATGTGGGTGGTGATTATGCTCTACATTGCCCAAAGTATGCTCGGGGTGAATGTGGCCGTGCTGATCGAGCGGTTCGCGAAGTAAGCGGGGCGGGCGCGCGCCGGGCCCGTATCTCACGAAAAACCAAGGGTATTTTCGACCGTATCTCACGAAAAAGACAGGCTTGCGCGCGCAGGGCCGAGTTTGCTACAATGCGCCCCAGAAGAATAACGCGCTAATCCTCCCCCACTTGCTAACCCAAGTGTGGGAGGATTTTTTGTCCTTGCGCGCGTGCCGGGGGCCGGGAAGTGTGCTACACTATGCGCCGTTATGAGCCTGATCGCATTGACCATTATCGTTATCTGCACGACCCTGTTGGCTTACCTGTGGACAGCCCACTGCAAGCACCTCCGGGCGCGGCAGGACGCGAAGGAGAAGCAACACGATGAAGCCCTTACCGAGGCCAAAAACGCACTTGAGGCCGCGCTGGCCTCGCATAATCTTACTCGCATTCTTGCCGCTCGCGCTCGCTTGCGGCGGCTGCGTGGTGAGGATTGACCGCCCGGCGGCCATCCTTGACGGCGGGCATTACCACCCCGGCGGCGCGGCGATTACCCCGCGCGACGCGCCCGAGTATGTGATGGGCGGCCCGTGCTATGTCATCCCCGAGGAGACCTTCAACGCCCTCATGCGGGCGGAGTGAGACGCCCAGCGGCGCAAGGCCGCGCAACGCAACGCAACCCAAGGAGCAATACACGATGGCCAAGACAGCCAAGGCGGACGGGAAGACCGCGCTGGAACATCTCCCGATTGACGCGCTGAAAGCCTATGCGCGCAACACCCGGACCCAT
>JBJEVY010000023.1:0-10699 GCA_051884775.1 Candidatus Spyradenecus sp.
ACCGCCGCCCTCACCCTCGATCCCGAGCTCCTGCACGATGACGACCGCCACCTGCTGCTCAAGGCCGACCATGTCTGCGCCGCGATGAACGCCGCCCTCGCCAAGTATCGCATCCAGGAAGGCGCGCTAGCCATCTACGACTTCGCCTGGACCGACTTCTGCGACTGGTATCTCGAGTACGCCAAGGCCGACCTCAATGCCCCCGACGAAGCCCGCCGCCGCCAGGTCCTCGCCCTCTTGGCCGACGTCTACGGCAAGATCCTCCGCCTGCTTCACCCCTATATGCCCTTCGTCACCGAAGAGATCTGGCACCAGCTCGGCTACTGCGCCGAGGGCGAGAGCATTATGCGCGAAGCCTATCCCACCGGCTTCTGCGCCGAGCAAAAGTCCGCCTGGGGCCTCTCCGAGGAGGTCCTCGCCTATGTCGAGACCAAGCGCGACCTCATCACCGGCACCCGCGCCCTGCGCGCCGAAGCCGGCCTCGCCCCCGCCCTGGCCATCAAACCCCTCCTCCACCCCGCCTCCGAGGCGCTCGCTGCCAAGCTCGCCCGCGATGCCGAGTCCATCAAGACCGCCATCCGCGCCGAAAGCCTCGAGCTCATCACCGAGGCCCCCGCCAAGGCGATGCCCTCCAAGCTCCTCAAGGCCGGTATGCTCTACCTGCCCCTCGAAGGGCTCATTGACACCAAGGCCGAAGCCGAGAAGCTTGACAAGGAAATCGCCAAGCTCCAAGGCTTCCTCAAGGGCATCAACGCCAAACTCTCCAACGAGGCCTTCGTCTCCAAGGCCCCCGCGGCCATTATTCAAAACCAGCGCGACCGCAAGGTCGAGCTCGAGGCCCAAATCGCCACCCTCACCGCCCGCAAAGCCGCGTTGTAACCCTCCCCGCCCGCGATGAGCCCTGAGGAAGATTGTCCGCAGCAGGTGGCGCAGCTCTCTGCGCTCGGCAATCTCCTCGCGGCTGAGCGGCGGCAGGTCTACCTTGCCATTGTCGAAGCCCTCGTCTCCTTGCGCGAAGGGTTTAATAGCGAGCCGCTGACGGACGAAATCGCCGCCGTTGTCGCCGAGCTCTATGCCGGCGAAGGTGGCGGGCGCGAGGCCTTCTTGCGCGATCTCAAGCAGCTCACCGCCTGGGGACTGGTCACCGAGCGCATTGAGCGCGTCCGCCTGCGTGGCTACCGCGATAACCGCCGCGAGAAGTTCCGCTACCGCCTCTGTCCCCTGGCCGTGCACTTCATTGCCTGGCTGCACGAGGAGCGCGACTCGGCCGGCGAGGAGATGATCGATGCCACCCGCCGTCGGCTCGACACCCTCTATAGCGAGCTCGACCGCACCCGCCGTACGCTCCGTAAATCCGGCGCCGGCACGATGAGCGAGGAGACCGCCGCCGACCTCCTTTGCGGTCTGCAGCAGGCGATGGACCTCACCAACCACATCAAGTCCGGGCTCGACGAGATGCGCCAGCGCCTCTTGGCCGCGGCCGATGCCCTTGCTGCCGAGTTGGACGATGCCAGCCAGATTGTTGAGGATCTCCAGCTCTTCCTCAGCGAATACCTCCAGAACCTGCGCCGTCTGCGCGGTCTTATCCTCGGGGTGATCGGCGACCTGCAGCGCGAAGATTGCCGCAAGAAGTGGGAGGCGGCCGAGGGGTTGATGGTCTGCCGCCTGCGCCGCACCCGTGCCCTCTTTCGTCCCAAATCCCTCCCTGCTCCGGCGGCCATTCTCGCCAAGCTCCAGGCCTTCTATGGCGAGAATGGCGCGCTCGATGCTCAGTGCCGCGCCATCAGCGGGGCCGTTCGCGAAGTCCTGGCGCAAGTCTGCCGTCGGGTTCGCGAGCTCAGTCGCCGCAGCACGCGTCTGGAGGACCTGCGCGCACTTTTTCGCGCGGTGGCCGACTTCCCGGGCGAGGAACTGCCTATGGCGCTGGGCGACGCGCTCCTCCAGCCCTTCCGGCTTTACACCGATAAGCAGTCGTGGGATGATGACCTGCGCGCCTTCCCGCCCGAGCCCAAGCGCCCGCTTGATGGTCGCCGCCGGCAGCGCGAGCACACCTACCTGCCAGAAAGCACGCCTGGCGAAGAGCGTCCCCTCTCCTCGCAAGAGGCGCGCTTGCAGGCGCTGCTCGATTGGCTTGAAGCCAAGGGCTGGCGCCCGAATGCTGCGCACGCGGTCACCCGCGCCCTGGCCGCTGAACTCACCACCCCAGAAGATTTGACCAACCTCTTTCGCCTTGGCTGCGCTGGCGCGCTCCACCAGGGGGCAGCCCTGCGTCGCAAAGGTCTGCGCGTAGGGCTTGCGCCAGAGCGCCGCCTCCAGGCCACCGCCCACACGCCCACCCGGCGCCTCACCCTCGATGCGCCCGAGACCACCTTTGAGCAGGAGACGCTATGACCACCGAAGCCGCCGAGGCCCTGCGCCCCTTCACCGACCTACTGGAACGCGCGCCCGAAGCCACTCGCGCCGTCCTCAACCTGCTCACCGAAGCGCCCTACTTCTACCGCGAGGATGCGCCCGAACGCTTCGCCTTCCTCCGCGCCAACCGCCTTGCCTTTGAGGCCTTCTTTGAGGACACCTTCGGTTGGCGGCTAGAGGGCGATCAGCGCCTCTACCGGCTCATCCGCCCCCAGGCCTACAACCCGGCCCTGCGCGTCACCCAGCGCGCGCAATTCACCTTTACCCGCCGCAACGACTGCCTCGCCTTCCTGGCCGTCCTCCTCTTTGCCGAGAGCAAGATGCAGTCCGAACAGTGGATGCCCGACGACCCCGAGCCCCTGCGTTTCACCTTCGGCGAACTCTTCGATGATGCGCGCACCCGCTTTGCCCAAGCCGGCCTCGCCCTGGGCGACGAAGCCCTCCGCAAGGCCCTGCGCGCCATCTTCCCCGAGCTCGACCGCGCGCGGTTGCTCGCCTACCTCGAGCCCGAGCCCGGCGACAAGCCCACCGAGGAGCAGAAGATCTACACCATCCTGCCCGCCCTCTTCCACTACAGCACCGCCACTGCGCGCTCGCTGCTCGATCAGTTGCGCACCGGTGAAGACCCCGTGGAGGCCCCCGATGAAACCCGCTGAACGCTACACCATCACCGCCCTGCGCCTCATCAACTTCCACAACTTCACCAACGTCACCATTCCGCTCCCCCACGGTGGCCACCTCTTCCTGCTGGGCGATAACGGCTCGGGCAAGACCACCGTCCTCGACGCCCTCCACGCCATCCTCACGGGTGACGACCTCGATTACAACGCCGCCGCGCGCATCGGCGCCAAGGTCCGCGGCGAGGGGCGCCGGTCGCAGGGCATCGTCATGCGCCTGAACACCGAGGCGCGTAGCGAAGAGAACCCCGATGGCGTCCTCCGTCCCCGCGGCGGCATCACCTACGCGGCGATGGAATACGCCCAGCCCTCTGGCGACCGTCACACCTGCGGCATTGCCCTTGAGGCCCATGCCCTCGATGAGCCCATCCGCCGCTACGGCTTTATCTCCTCGCTTCCCCTCGACCAGTTGCCCCTCTTGGTGCGCGATGATCTGGGCGAGCGCCCCGCCGACCCCGAGGAACTCCGCGAATTTGAACGGACAACGCGCGGCTTCCACTTCTATAACCACACCCAAATCGCCGCCTACCGCACCGAGATCGCCCGCCGCTTCTTCGGCAGCGAGAGCGCTTACGCCGATGTCAAGCGCCTCTTGGCCGATGGCAAGGCCTATCAGACCATCGTCCGCAGCACCAAGGATTACGACGAGCGCTTCCGCGCCCTGTTGCGTCCGCCGGATCGCGAGACCTTCCTCGATGTGGTCGAGGCCCTGCGCGCCCTCCACAAGGCCCAGGATGACAAGGCCGCCGCCGAGGAGGAGCTTGCCGCCCTCTCCGCCTTCGAGCGTGACTTCCAGGCCTATCACGAGACGCTGCGTAACCAAAGCCTCGTCATCCTCAAACAGGTGCGGGCCGAGCAGACCCAAGGCGAAGCGAACCTCGCGGCCACCCTTGCGCAGTTGGACGAGACCTCCGCCGAGCTACGCACGTTGGAGGATCAGCGGGTGGCAGCGCTGGACCGCTTGACCACCGCCGGTGCGCGTCTTCAAGCCCTGCAACAGAAGGACGCCGAAGGGCTGGTGGGGCGCGCTGCCGATGCCCGCAAGGTCGCCGAACGCGAGGAGCAGAGTTACCGCCGCTGCGCGCGTGACTTCCGCGATGCCCAATCCAAGACCCTCGCCGCACGTACGCAGGCCGTCCAGGCTGCTGACGCGCTCGCCGCGCTCCTGGCCAAGGCGCGCAAGGCGCCGGCCCTCCAGGTGCCCGAGGCGCTGACCCTCCGCCGAGCGTTGGAAGATGGCGAGGCAGACTTTCCGCTCTTGGCGCAGACCCAATCCGACCTCCGCGTAGCGGCCAAGGTGGCCCAAAATGCCCTCTTTCAGGCAGAGGCCGAAAGTGCCCAGGCGCGCGAAACTGAGCAAAACTGCGCCGCCACCTGCGCGCAACTCGCCGCCGTTCAGGCCGTCCTTCCCGGCGCCGAAGCAATCGAGGCCGCCCGTCAAGCACTGCAAGGCATCTCCATTGAGGCCACGCCCCTCTATGCGCTGCTCGAGCCCGCCGATGCGCTGCGTCCCGCCGAGCTCGCCCGTTTAGAGAGCCTCTGCGCGCCCCTCCTCCGCACGCTCCTCACCGTTGCGCCGGCCGATGCCCCCGCCGCGCGCCGCCTCCTCTTCGAGCGCTTCCCGGAGCTCCGTCTGGCCGTCCTCGACCCCGCTGCGTCCAAACCGGAGGTCGCCGCGTGGTTCCAGCGCCTCTTCCACCCGATTCAATCCAACCCCGAGGCGGTCGACCTCCTCTGGCGCCACCTGGTTGCCGAGGAGAAGCCCGAGGCCTTCTCCATCCCCGAGAGCGCCCTACGCGGTTTCACCTTCCGGGGCGTGGAGGCGCGCGACCCCGAGGCCCCGCCGCAATGGATTGGCCGCCAGACCCGCGAACGCTTCCGCGAGCGTCAACGTCAGGCCGCCCAGACGGCCCTTGACCAGGCCCGCCGCGCCCTCACCGCCGCCGAACGCGCGCTCGCCCAAGCGCAGGAGCGCGTCCAGGCCATCGAGGAGGCCGAGAAATCCTTGGTCGCTCTCAATAACCAGTGGCACGAAGCGCGTGCCCAGGCCGAGGCCGCCCAGCATCGCGTTACGCAATGCGAAGCGCAGAGCGAAGCCTGCCGCGAGGCGATGCTCGAGGCCGAAGACCGCCGCACCCAGGCCGTGCGGTTGCGTGATGACTTGGATGCGCGTATCCAGTCCGCCGGTCTTGCGGGGCTCAACGAGCGCATCGCCAAGGCCCAACGCGAAGCGCGCGCCGCCCAGGAGGCCCTGAGCGACCTCGATCAGCAGCGCGGCCGCGTCCAGGGCGTCCATGCCTCGGCCGAGAGCCGCCGCACCCATCTGCTCGAGGAGATTGCCCAGCGCGAAGCGCAGTTGCACGCGCTCTGCGAGGGGCTCGCCCTGGCCCCGGAGGCCGTTGCCGAAGTCTGTGCCCAGGTGGACGAGACCCTCCCCTGGGCTGAGCGCGCCGGCGAACTCAAGGCCCAACTCCGCCAGCACGCCTCCGCCCCCCGCCTTGCCCACTACGGCTTTATCTTCGACGAAAGCGCCAACCTCGTGGCCGACCGTGCCGGTCACCCCGTCTCCGAGTGCCTGGCCGAGCAGCAGGCCGCTGTTGCCAAGACCCAGCGCCTTGTCTCCGACCGCCTCATCGACCTCAATCGCCAGATCTTCACCGAAGGCTTTCTTGAGGCCCTCACCCTTCAGGTCAAGCTGATGCAGCAGATGGCGCGCAAGGCGCGTGACCTCCTCGCCAAGCGCCAGTTTGGCAACAGCCGCTACAGCTTCTCCATTGAACCGCGCGAGGATTACCGCGCCCTCGTCACCGCCATCACCGACCCCACCGCCGCCGGCTCCGATGAGACCCTTCGCGCCTTCATCCACAGCCGCGAGGCCGACATCATTGCAGCCGTCTCCGGCGATATTCCGCCCGACCTCGACTACCGCAATTGGTTCCGCTACCGCCTCAAAATCCAACCCCTCCACGGCCGCGCCATCACCGTCGATAACAAGACCCGCAGCGTTGGCTCCGGTGGCGAGCAGGCCGTGCCCAACTACCTCCTCATCCTCACGCTCGCTGCCTTCCTCTATGAGGCCGATGTAGCCTGCCGTCTCTCCCCGCTTCTCTTCGATGAAGCCTTCTACGGCATCGATGCCGCCCGCCGCGATGAGCTCCTCGCCTTCGCCGAAGATCTCGGCCTGCAACTTTTCGTCGCGTCGCCCGACCAAGACGGCCTCAAGCAAGCCCTCCACGCCTCCACCTCCCTCCTGGTCATCAAGGACCCCACCTTTGAAGTCCACGTCATTCCCTACCTTTGGTCCACCGCCCCCGAACAGCAGGAACTCGCCCTATGACGCCGGCCGAGCGCCTCGCCCTCCTCGTCGCCCTGGCCCCCCGCACCCCCCGCCTTCTGGCACGCGGCGCCAAGACGCTCTCGCTCCCGCGCGCCAGCCTCACCTTTGCCCAGGAGCGAACCCTCCGCCAAGCCTTCCCCGGCCTCAACGCCACCCCCAAGGCCTGGATCGTCCCGCTCGATGGCCTTCCCTGCCCCGAGCCCGAGGCACCTCTCGCCGCGCCAAGCGCTCCCTACGACGAATGGTGCCGCCGCCTCATCCTCCGGTGGCCCCTCTTGGCCGATACGCTTCCCTCCAAAGCCCTCTTCCGCCACCATGGGCCCGACCGCCTCTACACCCTGCTCGCAGCCCTCATCACCCTCCCCACCAACGGCCTCATTACCCACTCCGACCTTGGCGCGCAACGCCTCAACGATAGCAAAGCCCTTCGCCAAGGGGCCCTGCGCGCATGGCTCGACCAGGTTGCCGCCGCCCTCGGGCTCCCGCTTGTCCAGACGCCCCACACCACCGTCGCAATCTTCGCCCTCCCCGGCTGCGCCCCCTGTGCTCGCACGCTCGCTGAACTCCTCGCCGCGCCCTTGATTCTTCCCCCCGCCTGCCGTCGTATTGAAAGCCACGAAAACGCCGCACCCTTCCACGCCGCCGCCACGCCAACCGCCCCCGCGGACGCGCTCATCCTCTACACCGCCGGGATGCCCAACGCCGCCGTCTGCGCCCTCCTGCGCGCCCTCCCCCAAGCCCTCCCCTATGTCCACTATGGCGATACCGACCGCGCCGGCATTCGCATCGCCCAAACGCTCTTTTCTGCGCATTCCGGCACCTTTGCCATCCCGCCTCCCGGCACGCCCACACAGCCCCTCTCTCCAGCTGAACGCCATCGCGCCCAAACCGCCCTCCAATCCGCCTCCGGCTTTGCTAGAACCGCGCTTGAGGCCCTTCTTGAGCGCAATGCCTGGCATGAAGAAGAGGCCTGGTTCCACCGATGAGAGCTCGCTCCGCGAGCGTGAACGGTGAACGGTGCTCGCTTCGCTCGCGTGAGGGGGGGGGGGGGGCTATGGGCCGTGAAGTGCGGGCAAGCCGCGCGCGAGGTGCCGCTACGCGGCGTAAAAGGGCGCTGCGGGCTGTAAGTGTTTCGCGGTGCGCGTTCTGAGGGGCCGCGTCCTCGCGGCCCCTCACGGCGGCGAAGCCGCTACCTCACGTTCGCGAAGCGAGCACCTCGTAGGCCACGCCTTGGAGTTCGCGTTGGCCTTTGTGGAAGGCGAGGCCAACGAGAGCGATGGGGCGGCCATCGTGAAGGTAGGGCGTGGCGTAGCCGCGGTCCTTGATTTGCTGGAGGGCAGATTCGGCGGTGGTGCCATCGCTCTTGAACTCGAAGACAAAGATGACATCACCCGCCTTGACCACGAGGTCAGCGCGCTTGCCGGAGGCTTGCACCGGCTCGGCCACGGGCTCGTAGCCCTGCGAGAGGAAGAGGACCTGAAGGATGCGCTGGTAGTTGTACTCTTGGATACGCTTCTCGGTGGGACCGTAGACACACTGGGCGTAGAGGTCGAAGAGGTCCTGCTCCAAGAAGGGCTTGAGGGTCTCGAAGCCCACGTGCAGCCGGGTCTTGCGGCGGAGGATGTTATCCTCCACCACGAGTTCGTAGAGAAAGGCGTTGAGGTCCTCGCGGATTTCCGCGTCGGGGACCTTGAGCAGATAGCGCTTTGTCTGCGGATTGTAGTCCTGAAGCGTCAGGTAGCCGGTCTGATAGAGCACGGTGATGGGCGCGAGGTTGTCGAGCTTCGAGGCCATCTCTAGGTCTGCACGCTCGGCATAGATCGGCTTCTCGAAGTCCAGCTCGAGCAACTCGTTGCGCCGCAGGAAGGTGGTTAACATCGAAGGCCGCCCGGTGGTCGTCCACTGCGCCTCAAAGTACTTGCTACGCGAGGACAAGGTCCGCGCGATAGCCACCGGGTTATAGACACTCTCCTCAGCATCGATAGAGAAGCGGTAACCATTAAACCAGCGGGCCAATTCCGCCATAAAGTCGGCCTTGGAGAGGCCCATCTCTTGGGCGCGGCGGTCCAAGTACTCACCGAAGTTCGCCTCCAGTTCGGCCTGCGTGTAGCCGAGCATCGTGGCGTAATCCGGGTCGTAGGTGAGGTCGACAATGTTATTCAGTCCCGAGAAGATGGCCATCGAGGCGAACTTGGAGATGCCGGTAATCATCGCAAAGCGAATGGCCGCTTGGTGGCCCTTCATCACCGCGTAGAAGTTCCCTACAAGCTGGCGGACCTTCTCGCACTTCTCCGGATTATCCAGTGTGTGGCAGATGAGCGCATCGTATTCATCAATCAGGAGCACCACCTGTTTGCCCGCGGCCTCGTAAGCCTCCAGCACATTCGTGAAGTTGTCTTTCCCCGAATCCCCCACAACAAAGCCCGGATGCGCCTTAAATGCGCTGTTCGCCATATTGTTGAAGGATGTCTCAATGTCCTCATAACTCACGCCCAGCGCCATCGAGAGATCGAAGTGTAAAATCGGCCAGGGACGCCAGTCGTAGTCGGTCTTGACGATGGCCAGCCCCTCGAAGAGTTCGCGCTTGCCCTGGAAGATGGCCTTAAAGGTCGAGAGCATCAGCGACTTGCCAAAGCGCCGCGGCCGCGCCAAGAAGAAGAGCTTTTGGTTCTGCCTGTTCGCCGCCAGCCGATGGAAATACGCCGTCTTGTCGACGTAGATCATCTCCGCCTGCCGCAATTCTTCAAAAACCGTTCCCTGAACATCCACGCCTGGCATCGTCAACGCTCCTCTCTGCCGCACACTATACCACATTCGCATAGGCGCCGCTGACGATGACCCCCTCCGGCAAGGGGCCATCCCCGGCCCGCACGAGGCGAAGGTGGCTGTTAGGTTTTTCTAATTTTCTGCTTGACTTGCGGATTGGAGGGTGCTATCTTATGCGCCAGTTCGAAGGGGCTAACTCTCGTTTTCTCTCTCCGCGAGAGCGCCCCCCGAACCGATTAACGAGGATAAACGATGGATATTACTTCCATGAAGATTGGCGATAAGGCCCGGATCACGGGTTATCAGGTGACGAAGGCGGGCTATCGGGCAAAGTTGCTGGCGTTGGGCTTGACGCGTGGCGCGGTGATTCAATTGATTGGCGTGGCGCCGATGGGGGATCCGTTGCGGCTGAAGGTGCGCGGGTTTGAGTTGTCGCTTCGGCGTGCCGAGGCGGCTTTTTTGGACCTTGAAGCGGTGGAGGCATAAGTGATGCGCAAGACGATTACGGCCGCGCTGGTGGGGAACCCGAACACGGGCAAGTCGACCTTCTTTAATGCGTGGACGGGGATGCACCAGGTGACGGGCAACTGGCCCGGGGTGACGGTGGAAAAGCTGTTGGGTGATGTGGCGCTGAGCAATGGCGAGCACGTCACGGTGGTGGATCTGCCGGGGATTTACTCGCTGCACGCGGTCTCGGAGGATGAGCGGGTGGCCTCGGACTACGCGCGCAGCGGGGTGGCGGACATTATCATTAACGTGGTGGACGCGGTGAACCTGGAGCGCAACCTCTACTTGACGCTGGCCTTGGCCGAGCTGGGCAAGCCGATGGTGGTGGTGCTCTCGATGGTGGATATTCTCAAGCGCCAGGGCTTTAATGTGAATATCCCCGAGCTCTCGAAGCGCTTGGGGGTGCCGGTGGTGACGGGTGATGTGCACAAGCGCAATCGGCGCCAGGCTCTGGAGCGGGCAATTCTAGAGGCGTTGGCCACGAAGCAGCGCCCGGCGCGCGTGGTCTACCCGGTCTCGCTGAACAAGGCCTTTATGCAGTCCCATCGCGAGGGCGAGCCGGAGGTTTTGGCCCTGCACCGGCTCGAGGGGATTATCCCCGGCGCGGAGGCAACGATTGCGCAGGTGGAGGAGGTGCTGGGCACCACGCCCGACGTGCTGATTGCCGACGCGCGCTACGATAAGATTGCCGAGATCCACGCGGGCATCGTCAAGCAGGTGGGCCACGCGCGCACCGAAGTCGGGCGGACGCTCGACCGCTTTGCGCTGAACCGCTGGCTGGGCATCCCGATCTTCCTGGGGGCGATGTACCTGCTCTTCTGGTTTACCCAGGTGGTCGGCGGCTGCTTCATCGACTTCTTCGACGGCTTGGGCGATGCGCTCTTCGTGACGGGGCTGGGGCATGTGCTCGCCCTCTGCCACGCGCCCGAGTGGCTGATTACGCTGCTCGCTGACGGTCTGGGCACCGGCGTGCAGACGGTGATGAACTTCATTCCGCCGG
>JBJEVY010000024.1:0-34602 GCA_051884775.1 Candidatus Spyradenecus sp.
AAAGGTCATCCCGGCCTAAAAAGTAGTTGACAACATACATATTTGTTCCTTTGTGTTCTCTGTGCTCTTTGTGGTTAAAAACTGCGTGTATTTCGGCGTGCTTTGCGCGTCTCTGTGGTTTCCCCCTGCGTCTATTTCGGCACGACAAGGCCTCCACTGCGCTTCTTGTTGACATAGCTCCTTCGCTTCGCTCGGACTTGTGGTTGCAAAAAACCCTGCGGCGTTTTGCCGCAGGGTCCGGTATATATTAGGAATGAGGAAAGGGGGCGCGCTGCGGGTGAGCGCAGCGCGCGGGGAGTTACTTCGTGGCCTTGACCTTCAGCTGCTTGCCCACCAAGTCCGCGGCAGGCTTTGCAGCGAAGGTCGCCGTGCCATCGGCCGCAGGCGTAGCGGTGGCGATTTCATTGCCATTCTCATCCACCAGCGTGACCGTCACGCCCTCGGCGAAGGTGGCCTCGGCGCCATCCGGCTTCTGCACCTTGGCCGTGATCACGATGCCGCTCTCGGTCTGCGCCATCGAATCGATGCCGAAGTCGTAGGAGACGGTAATGGTGAGCTTGCCATCCGTGGTGGAGGTGGTGGTGGCAGAGGAGCCGAAGATGGCGAGGGCGTCAGCCACCTCAGCCGGCGGCAGGGCCACGCCAGACTTCGTCCCGGCCACGACCTCAACCGAGGTCGGCGCGGTGGCATCGGCGGCGATAATCTCGCCAATGACATCCTTCGCCTCGGGCGTATCAATCGCCACATCGCCGCCCTCGCCACCTGTGATCGCCGGCAGCTCGCCAATCGTCCACGGATAGAAGGCACTACCGGAAGTCTTCACGCAGCAGGTGCCATCCGCGCAGAGCGACCCGGCAATGGCCTGATTGAACTTGCCGCCAGAGACAAAGCCCGTGAGCACCGGATAAGCCTCGTTCCCATTGCTATAGGAAGCAATCGGCGCGCCATACTGGGCGGTGAAGTTGCCACCGGTGATGGAGACCGAGAGCGCCTGATAGCCGCTGTGGTTATCAATCACCACCGCATCGCCCAGCGCCGACACGCCATTGGCCGTGGCATCATAATCCGCCACCGGGCCATAACCCGAGAAGGTGCCGCCGCTGATGGCAATCGCACCAGCGCGCGCATGAAGCGCCGTCAGGCCACTAATGGTGCCCCCCGAGATGGTGAGCGTGCCGCCCTGCGGATGATAGAGGGCAACGCCGTCCGTATTGGTGATGAGACCGCCAGTGATTTCAATCGTGGTGTTATTGTTGCCCGTGCCGTTGGCCGAGCCATTGCCGCTGAGCGCGTAATAATCCGCACCAGAAGCCGTAATGTCGGCCGCCGAAACCACCTTGGCGCCGTGGAAGGCCGTCACGGTATATTCGCCGGTCGAGGTCACCGTGAGACCACTCTCGAGCGTCAGCACGGCGGAGTTGTCAGCCACGATCGGCGCAGAGGTGTAGTTGATCACACCCACGCGGATGGCGCGACCATCGGTGGTGATGGTGCCATTCTTCACCGTGAGCGCACCCTGGCGCAACCAGATGACGCCCGAAGCCGTCGTATCACCCGTGGCCGTCGCCAAGGTCAGCGAATCCTTCGCCGCCGAGAGCGTCTTGCCGCCAAGGTCAAGGGTAATATTGGCCGCCACATCATCCACGAGAATCTGCTCGGTGAGCGTAATCGTGTCAGGGGCCGAGGCCTCAACCGTAATCGTGCCCGTCTTCGTGTCGCCAGAGGTGATGGAAGCCAACGCCTCCTGAAGGGTCTCGAAGGTCTGACCGTCAACCGTGTAATTGCCGGCCTTCGCAAGCACCACAGCCGTCTCCGTTGCCGCGAACTTCAGCCCATCGGGCATCGAGGTCGTCGTCAACTTCCCAACCACATCGGCCGGATTCGTGCAGGTGAGGATGGTCGTGCCCGCGGCAGCCGCCTCCGGCAGCGTCACCGTGACAGTGCCATTGCAGGTCACATCCTTCGTCACCGTCAGCGGACCGGCCGAAGCATCGAGCGTAGCGCCCGATTCGAGGGTCGTGGCCATTTCAATGGTGCCGGTGCCAGCGAGCGTGCCCGTGGCAGGAACCGTCACGGTCGCGAGCGTTGCGCCCGAATAACCATCATTCTTGAGCGTGCCATTCACCGTCAGGGCCGGCACCGTCAAGGCATAACCCGTCCACGCACGAATCTGCAGCGTGGCATCCGCATTCACGGTCACCGGCGCAGTCAATGTATTCGCGAAGGAACCCGAGCGCCCGAAGGTGAAGGTGCCATCAACGACCACCTCGCCGGCGCCATCCACGGTGATATAGCCAATGCCCTTGGTGAGCGTCAGCGTACCACCCGCTTCAACCGTCGCGGTCTTTCCTTCCGGGAGCACCGAGGTCGTATCCGTCGTGCCATTCAGCGTCAGGTTCGCACCGGTCTTGATGGTGGTGCCACCAGCGTAGGTGTTGGCATTGGTCAGCGTCACCGCGGAGGTGTTGGTGCCATCGCCGATGGTCACTGCAGCAGCGCCCGTGAGCTTGGCCTCCACATTAGCCGAAGTCGCCGCCAACGTGACAGCAGGGGTCAGCTCCACCGTGCCTGTACCAGAGATGGCCCCGGTGAAGGTGTGCGGCGTGGCGGAGGTCAACTTCAGCGTGGCACCATCGGCCACAGAGACCTCGCTCCCGAAGGTTGCCGCACCATTGGCCACGGAGCCCAGGGTGCCCGGCAGCGTGATGGCGCCACCCACAACCTTGAAGGCCGCGTTGTTCGCCGTGGTCACGGCACCACTCAGCGTGCCCCCCGTTCCAGCAGCGCCGGTGAGCTCGGCATCCGTATTCACCACAATGCCGTTATTAGCCGTCCAAGTGCCGCCAACGGTGACCGGCTTATTGATGACAATCTTGCCCTTGTTCTGGGTGAAGGTAATCGAATCGTTAGCATCCTTGGCGAAGAAGATGGCATGATTGCTATCCACCGTCACCGACCCGGTGAAGCCGGACACATCGCCTTCAAACTTATAGAAGTGACCGTTCGACGGGGCCGAGGTAATCTTCAGCAAGCCATCGCCCGAAAGGGTGCCCTGGAAGATGAAGGTCTTCTCGGAGTTGCCATTCACGCTCGTCCAACCATTGCCCGTGAGGATGATATTCTGCGTGTAGGTGGTGCCATTCGCCGGGCCCAAGTAGCCGGAAGCACCGGCAAACTCAACCGTCGGGCCATAATTGCCAATGGAAATCTCGCCCTTGTTGGAGCCCGAGATCTTCACGCGGCCGGTCCAAGTGTCGGCGAAACGAGAGCTTGCCAGCGAGGGCAGCACGCCGGGCACATTGATGATACCTGCGCCAGAGATGGTGCCCGAGGACGAAAGCGCCGTGGCGTTGCCAATCGTCACAATGCCATTCTCGTTGATCTCCGTGCCGCCGGTGTAGGTGTTCGCAGCCGAGAGCTTCACTTCGCCAGAAGCGATGGTAATCTTCGTTCCGCCATTGATGAGACCGGAGATGTTGAGCGTCAACCCGGAAGCCACCGTGAAGGTCGGGTTTCCTTGATCGCGCGTGCGGAGGTTCGCAGAGATGGTGGCCGTTGTGGCATCGCCATTCGCGAGCACCTCCAACGCGCCCGCCCGATACCAATCCAGCGCGCCATTGCTGCCTTGTCCAGCGCCGGTGATCTCACCGCCGGTATAGAGATTGACCTTGTTGTTGGTGCCCATCGTCCAGCGGGTGCTGCCCATATCCAAGGTGCCCTTGACGTTCACCGTTGCATTCCCGCCATACTTCAGGGCATCGCTCGTGCGCAAGTTCTTCATCGTGGCGCCCGATTCAATCGTGATGGTGCCAGCGAGCGAAGAGTCTGCTGCATTGACCGAGGCGATTCCGCTCTCCACCGTCAAGGTGCCGTTGAAGACATTCTCCGCCGAGAGCGTGACATAGCCCTTGGTCGTCAATGTGGCACCACTATTCACCGTCACCTTGCTCGAACTCTGGGCAGGGGTGTTTTCGGTATTGGTCGAGCCGTCAAGCACGAGGCCGGCCCCGGAAGCCACCGTCAGCGTCTCGCTCGCGCTCGAAGTAACCGCGCTCGTAGTCAGCGTGCCGCCCGAAAGGGTGAGATCCCCGCCAGAGATAAGCACCGTCTTCACTGCGACCGTCTCGGGCAGCGTCACCGTGGTAGCCGCCGTCAGCGAAATCATCACATCGTCCGAGGCGCCAGGCAGCTGCGTGGCGGTCGTGCCATTGTAGGACCAGTTCGCCAGCGTATTCCAGTTCGTATCGCTCTCGCTCGGCGTCCAGGTGTAATACTGCATCGCCGAAACGCTCGTACCCGAGCCGGTCACTTCACGCCCATCGGGCAGCACAAAGATGGCATTCTGCCCCTCGGCGAGGGTCACATTCGCCACCGTCAAATCACTCTGCACATCGCTGTAGGCCACATGAATCTTCAGCGTCGATTCGGCGGCGACCGAGAGTGTCAGCGAGGTGGCGCTGAAGGTGCTGTAGGTCATGTTGACCACACCGGCACCCGAAACGGAGACCGCGCCCGAACCGCTCACATTGTCCAGCGACTGCGGGTTCGCCTCCGACACTTCCACATCGAGCCCAGCGCCAGAAGCCACCGTGATCGTGCCCGTGCCCCACGAGGAGCCATCCTTGATGACCACCTTACCGCCATTGATCGTCAGGGGCGAAGCCACGGTAGAAGCCGTCGACGAGAGCTCGAGCACGCCCGCGCCCTCCTTCGTCAAGCTACCTGCGGAGGTGCCGGCGAAGAGTGCCGTTGCCTTGAGCGTGGCATTGGTGCCCACCGAAATCGAGGCGCCCTTCGTGCCGGCCTCGCCATTGCCACCCACATTCGTCAAGTTCACCTGACCACCCAGCGTTGCCGAGATGGCCTCTGCCGAGTCCAACATCGCAATCTGCGCCAGATTCTCCGCCGACTGCGCGCCACCATGCAAGGTGAAGCGATTCTCAGCCGTCACCGTGGCATCCTTATCCAAAATCAAACGATCGCGGAAGAAGCCGGAGCCGTTATAGTTCTTGAGATTGAGCGTGCTGCCCTCGCGTGCGCGAATGACCGCCGGGGTCGTCCCGACCGAGCCATTCCACCCCGAGAGGTCCTTCAGATAGAAGTTCAGCGTGGTGCCAGTCTTCACATCAATCGTCGGATACTCATCGCCATGCCCCGCTGTTGCGAAGCGCTGCTGATCTTCACGCCCGTACTTAAAGGTGTGCGTGCCGCCGTCAAAGACGATGCGCGAGGCGAGCGCATTCGCCACATTGTTGACATAGGGCAGTTCCATCCCATTCGCACCGGAGCCCTTAATGGTGACCACACCGGCGAAGTCGCGAATGGCCGCCCGCAGCGTGCCATCCGCCGTGACGCTCCCGGCCGTGGCATCGTAGATCACCTGCGAAGGCGTGGCGTCCGAATAGGTGCCCGCAAGCGAAGAGAGCGTGTTGCTCGAATCCATCGTCAGCGTCTTACCCGCGTCAATCGTCACTGCACCCAGCGAAGCCGTAATGCCAGAAACATTCGTATCGGCCGAGACCGTTGTAGACTCCGTCACCGTGAGGCTATTCGATCCGGAAAAGGTCAGCGACCCCGTGCCATCCACCGTCAACGAATAGATGGTGGTATCCGCATCCACAGCCAGCGTGGCAGCATCCGTCGCCGTCAGCGTCACATCGTTCGCATCCGTCGGCACACCCGTCGGAGTCCACGTAACCGTGCTCCACACATTGTCCGCCCCCGAAAGCGAAGCCGACTTCTCACCGCCAACAAAGGCATTGTACGTCTCATTCGTCGCAAGGGCTTGAATGGTGCTCACCTCAGAGAGCGCCGTGGTATCCACATAGAAGCCCGCGGCCTTTGAAACGCCTGCACCAATATCAACGCGTGCGCAACTATTGCCATTGAGGTTTGTGGCAAAGGTGCCGCTTCCTGTCTCTACGGAAGCGCCATTGATATAAACCTGAACAGTTGCCGTGTTGGCTCCAGAGGTCTTCGTAACGGCTACAGTCAAATAGACCCATGTGTCGGCCGAGACAACACCTTCTGCCGTTAAAACGGGGCTTCCGTTAAAACCATCTGAAGAACCTAACTTACCAACGGCAATTGCACCTGCGGAGTTAACGGCCACCTTATAACCAGCGTGGTCATTACTGCTCGTCATGGAACGTGCTAGATAAATATTGTTGTAGGTGGATTCCGATGACGGCAAGGCCGCTAGATTGAACCAGCCCGCCACCGTGTGCGTATCCGTATAGGTGCCATTCTTGATGATATTCGTATACGATCCGACAATCTCTGGGGCAGAGGCCGTGTTACTCAGCGCAGTGGCAGCCGTAAAGGTTGTTGCGCGAATGTCAGATGTGGTGGTAATCGATCCATAGGTGCCAGCCGGTACCACTGCGTCTGACGCCAGACGATTAAAGTACATTTGCTCCGCCCACACGGGCGCGGCTAATGCTGAGGCGGCGAAGAGCGCGCCTAGAGTGCGTGATATTCCTCTCATAATTCCAGTTCCTTTCCTAATAGACTGAGCCCGGAGAAAGGGCCACCTTTCCCCAGTCACGGTGTGAAGTATACACGCTTTACCCCCCCCCGTGCAAGTGAAAAGTAAAACTTTTTTCGGGGGCGCTGTCGCGCCCCGTGAACGGTGAACAGTGAACGGAAGGGGCGCGGGTGCGCCCCGTGAACGGTGAACAGTGAGAGGTGAACGGGAGATGCGCGCTGGCGCGCGCAGCGGAGGGATGCAGAGAGGGTGCGCTTTAGCGGCGCTTAAAGATACATCTCTGCGCGCCCATCTTTCTCCGGCTTCTCGCTCATCGCCCTAGTAACTCCCGACCTTCACGAGAATGAATCGCGCTCCAAAAGTCATCTGCAGTCTGCTTTTGGCATAAGGCAAAGAAGCCATGCGCGTCGAGCGGCACGCCATATGGACGGGTCGCACGCCGTTCAATCCCTCTACCTATTTCAAGGAGGGAGCCAACGCCTGCCAAAAACAACTCTACCTGCTTGCTCATACGCAGGAACAATAGCACACCCCTCCCCAAGAACGCAAGCAAGGGGCGCTGTCGCGCCCCGTGAACGGTGAGAGGTGAACGGTGAACAGTGAGAGGTGAACGGTGCGCGCGTTCGCGCGCAGCGGACAGCCGACAGCGGACAGCCGACAGCGAGGGGCGCGGGTGCGCCCCGTGAGAGGTGAACGGGCGGGGGGAGGGGCTTTACAGTTCCGCTAGGCGTGTGGTACAGTGCGCATGTGAAGCAGTGCTTGTGCGTGATTGGCGTGGCGTTGGGGCTTCGGGGAGGGCTGTGGCTCTTGCCGGAGGCGTGGGTGGTGCGCGGATTGTGCGCGGTGCCGGCATGGGGGGCGGCCTGGTGGCATGGGGGTGTTCCGGGAGCGAATTTGAGTTTCTGCGTGGGGGCGCATACCTTTACAATGACGCGCGCGTGCGCGGCGGAGAGTTTTACGGCGCTGCTGGCGGCGATTGTGTTGGTGCGGCGGTGGCGGTGGCTATGGGCGGTCTGGCCGGCGGCACTCTGCTTTAACACCTTGCGCGTGGTGACCACCACGACCCTGGCGCTGCATTTGCCGGTGGAGTTTGCGTATGAGCGGCTGGTGCACGAGACGGCCGGGCTGATTTGGTTTCTCTGCGCGCTGATTTTGGCGTGGATGTTGACGGAACGAAAGGAGTTGGACGATGGAGCAGCATGACCCTGAGGAGACGGCGGGCGCGGAGCGTACGGCCGGGGAGGCGTTGTTGCGGCGGGTGATTGGCCACCCGATTGCCTTGTGGCTGCTGTATGTCTTGGCGCCGTTGGGGGCGGGGGGCGTGCTGCTCAAGGCGTTGTGGCTGGGGTGGACCACCTTTGGGTGGGCGGCCCGGGGGCGGCTCTGCGCGCTGTTGGCGGGAGTGGTCGGGCTGGTGGGGGTGGGGCTTTGGACGCTGTGCCGCCGGAAGCGGCGGCCGGGGGTGCCCTTCTTTGGGTGGCAGCTGGCGTTGGGGACGGCAGTGATGTGGGGCTGGGGGTGGGAGGTCTTCGCTGCGCCGGAGATGTTGTCGTTGCCGGAGTTTGCCTTTGATACGCTCGATATCATGATGCTACACTGGTGCCTGCTGCCGAATGTGGCGGGGTCGATTGCGTGGCTCTTTTGTCAGCCCCGAATGCAACGGGGGAAGTTGGTCGGCTTCTTTGGGCGGGCGTTGGCGGCACTCTTCGCGTGCGTCTTCTGCGTGCTGACGTGCCTGGTGCTTTCGGCGCATAGTCACAACGCGGTGCTGGTGGTGCTGAGCCTGATGACCCTGATTTCGCTGATGCTGTTGGGGTGGCTCTTCTTCCTCTTTGGGGTGGTGGAACGGTGCTTTACGATGGGGATCTTCCGCCGGCCGGCGGGGAGGGTGCTCTTGCGGGTGGGCGGCTGCTTGCTCGCGTTGCTGGGGCTCTTGCTCAATCGGGTCATTCCCTTCCCGGCGGACTTCCAGGCGCCGAGCTTCTACGGTCTGTGGTGGGCCGCTTCGCTCTTTATCTTGTTGCCGCCGTGGGAGGGGACCAGTGCGTGCTGCTGGTTCCTCTTCGGGAGTGCGCTGTTGCCCTTCTCGCTCTACTTCTTTATCGTCTTCCTGCCGGTGTTGCCGTTGGTGTTGCCCGGGTGCTTTGTCTTTGGCGCGGGGCTCCTGTTGCTGGCCCCGCTCTGCTTCCTGCTCCTCCACCTCGGCGCCCTGACCCGCTGCGCCCGCCAGGCCAACTTCCGTTGCCCGCGCACGCCCTTCCTCCTGGTCACGTTGACCGCCCTCCTCCTGCCGCTCGCCTTCCTCGTAAAGACCGAGCGCGACCGCGCCGAGGTCCACGCGCTGATTGACGCCCTCGCCAAACCGGACTACACGGCCGCGAGCGACACCGTGGCCCTGCCGCCGGAGGTGGTTGCGCGCGCCGGCAGGACCACGCTGGACTTGGCCGAGGGGCGCTCCCTGCCGCTCCTGTCGCATTGGCGCGAAAAGCGGATCTTTGGGGGATTGCGTCCGCGGCGTGAGACGCTTGAGGCCATTCGCGCCCGGTTGAACGCCCCCGAGGTGGAGCGAAGCTTCGACTGCGCCGAGCTCTTCCAATCGCAGCTAACGCGCGATGCGGCCAATCAGCAGCGGTGGTCGCCGCCAACCACCGACCAGGGCGTGCAGGCCTCCTTCAAGGGGGCCACCGATGGGCGGAAGTTGACCGTTGCGCTCTCCATCACGCCGCAACCGTCGAAAGTTCCCTGGAGCGCTGCCGCGCCGGACTTCGCCGCGCCGGTGACCCTCGCCGAAGGGGTCTGGGTGACGGGGCTGCGCCTCAAGTTGCCCAATGGCGGCCCTTGGAAGGAGGCCACGCGCCGTGACCGCCGGGTGGCCGAGTGGGTCTATGAGAGTCTGCGCACGGCTGCGGCCAGACAGTTGGATCCGGCCCTGCTGGTGTTGAAGTCGGCCACACAGGGGAAGCTCTCGGTGGCGCCGCTCTCGGAAGTGCGCGAGGTGGAGATTGACCTCTTGATGCCCGAACCCTATTGGTGCGAACGGCCGATTACCATCGGCGCGGCCGCGCCCGAACTGCCGCGCCCCGAGGGGCGGCCGGCGCCCGTGTGGGTCGATCAGCCGGCAGCAACGCTCTTCCTCATTGCGCCGGGCAGCAGTGGGGACTTCGCCAAGGTGTCGGGTCCGGCGCTCTATCTGCGGGCCGGGCAGGAGATTTGCGTGAGCGAAACGCCGCCGGCTTGGGTCTCCTCGCCGGTCAAGCAGGTGGATGCCGAGCGCGCCATCCGCTTTGCGCGGGGCAACCTCTATGCGCGCGGCTGGCGCGTGGGGGAGGTGCACTTCCTGGGCGAGGGCTGGGAGAAGGTCCGCAACGCCCTGCCCCCCGAGCCGCCCCACCGCCAGTTGCCCAAGCTCCCGCCCGATGACCCCTGGCAACTCGGCGCCCAGGCCTGGCAACTTGCCGAAGCCCTCGAGCACACCCCCACCCTTCCCCATCGCGAAACCATCCGCGAGCTCGCCAGCCGCGCCGGCATCCTCACCCCGAGCGAGGCCCTCATCGTCGTGGAGACCGAAGCCCAGGAGCGCGGTCTCGCCGCCGCGGACCGCGCCCACCGCGAGGTCGATAACGCCTTCACCATCCTCGATGAGCCCACCCCCCAAGACGCCCCCTCCTTCTGCCTCCTCCTCGCTCTCCTCGTATTGGCACTCTACGTGCGCCGCGCTCGCCGCGCAAGAAAATACGGTGGCGTGAACGCAAAGTGATGTGGGGCCCAGCCCCCCGCGCGGAGGCTGGGAACAGGGGAGCTTGCGAAGCTTCCAGGTCTTGTGCTATTATTCTCCCATCGAAGGCGGAACCGTGCTGCAACATTGAACGTTGGTAAGGCGGTTCCGCCTTCGTGTTTCCACGCACTTGATTGCGCGAGAAGCAAGATGCCGTGGTCCCCGTTCTTGAGGCGCCTTCGCCCTTACCGCGTTCTTACGGCGATGGCCAGACGGCGAGAAAGCGCTTGAGGAGAAAGGCACAGAAGTAAGGGAAAGTGGTGACGGTCTCGGTGCGGCCGATGTTACCTCGCGAGAACTTGATACCGTGGCGAATGTCCGGGTAGTGGGAAGAGGCGATGAGGGTCTGTAGCGAGCGCGAGGCAGAGGTGCCGGCTTTAACCTCCACGGGAAGCAGGCAATCTGCGGTGCGAACGAAGAAGTCCATCTCAAGCGTAGAATCCGGGCGTTTGTAGTAGTAGAGGTCGTAGCCGGACTTGGAGAGCGCTTCGGCCACAAAGTTCTCGTAGAGGGCTCCTTTGTAGACTCCGAGGTTGCGGTTCTTGCGAAGATCATCGGCCGCTTCGTCATCGAGCATCGCAATGAGGAGGCCGGTATCGGCGAGGTAGAGCTTGTATTTGCTCTCGTCGTAATTGCCCTTGAGGGGAAGGGCGGGGAAGTTGAGGCAGTGGCAGATGGAGATGACGCCGGCATCAAGCAGCCACTGGACGCAACCAAAGTACTCGCGCGAACGGGCCCCTTTGGCAATGGTGGAGAACTGAAACTTCTTGTTCTCTTTGGCCAGTTGCGGCGGGATGTGGTTGAAGACGGCGCGAATGCGTGCGCGGTCAAGGCCTGCGGCGTATTTTTGGATGTCTTCGCGGTAGTCCAGCAAAAGTTGGTTTTGGACCACAGGGACCTGCTCGAAGGTGCGGTTGCGGACATAGCGTTGGAGCACGGCGGGCATGCCGCCGAGGAGCACATAGTCCATAAAAAGCGCAAAGAAGTGCTCAAGTTCGCCGGGCGGGAAGGGGCGCACCGCAAGCATCGCGCCAAGGAGCTCATCCGCGAGCGTCTCTGGGTAGCCGAGGGCCCAGAGAAACTCCTCAAAGTCGAACGAGCGCATCGTGTAGTCTTCCTTGTAGCCCACGCTATTGGATTCAATGCGCTGTTGTTGGATGCCTAGAAGCGAACCGCTACAAATCACATCAAAGCGGCCATCTTCCTTGAAAAACTTCAGCGCCGTAGCAATCTCAGGGAAGGCCTGCAGCTCATCGAAAAAAAGGAGCGTCTCCCCGGGCAGAAAGCGATGGCTTGGATTGACACGCGAAATCGCTCGCAGAATCGCCGCTGGCGTAAACCCCGCCTCTATAATCTGCCGATAGGCCGGCTCCTCGACAAAGTTGATCTCCACCACTGAGGAATAATACTGCTGAGCAAAGCGACGAATCGCCGAGGTCTTCCCCACCTGACGCGCGCCTCGGACAATCAACGGCAGCCGATCGTCCCTCGATTTCCACGCCGCAAGAAATTGGTCCGCCTTCCGCCTAAGATACATTCGCTCGCTCCTTGCCTGTTTTCATCTGCGCACTATAATATCCTAATCCCCAACGAGTTGCAAGGCGTCTCTCACATTTTATGAGGATGTTTCGGGCGTTTTCTCACATTTTTAGAGGATGTTTTGGCCGATTTCTCACGTTTTTAGAGGATATCTCCCCGCGCGAACCTGCGCGTTGGTGCACTTTCGGCCTCTAGCGAACCTGCGCGTTGGTGCACTTTTGGCCCTTCCCGAACCTGCGCGTTGGTGCAGTTTGGGGTTGCACCGGGGAAGCGCGCGTGTTATAGTATGCGGCGTGAGAGGGAGTTATTAAAGGAGCGAGGCCAATGCGTTTTGCCAGAAAGATCTTGACAAAGTTGGAGGCGTGGAAGGCCTCCGAGCAGGGCGGGTGTGCTTACCTGATTGAGGGGGCTCGGCGCGTGGGAAAGAGTTTCATCGCCGAGGACTTCGCCAAGCGCCACTATCGCAGTTATCTGTTGCTCAACTTCTCGATTGTTGCGCCTGAGGTGAAGGAGCTCTTCGTGCGGGAAGCCTCCAATCTGGACCGCTTCTTCAGCCATTTGCAGGCCATGACGGGGGTGCAGCTCTTCGTGCGTGAGTCGCTGATTATCTTTGATGAGGTGCAGCTTTTCCCCAAGGCGCGCGAGCTCATCAAGTTCCTGGTGGCCGATGGGCGGTACGATTATCTCGAGACGGGGTCGCTCCTCTCGCTGAAGCAGAATGTGGAATCAATCGTCATTCCCTCGGAGGAGGAGCACGTGGCGATGCACCCAATGGGCTTTGACGAGTATCTCGCGGCACGCGGCGAGGAGGCAATGCTCACGGCGATTCGCGAGGCGTTTGAGGCCCGTCAGCCGATGGGCGCGCTCCACCGGCGGGCGATGGTGCTCTTTCGCGAGTATCTTATCCTTGGCGGAATGCCGCAAGTGCTCGAGAAGTTCCTGCCCGAGCAGGACTTTGAGGCGGCCGACCGCGTCAAGCGGCGGATTTTGGCCCTTTATCGGGAGGACATTCGCAAGTTTGCCGGGAGATATGCCGAGCGCGTCTCCCGACTCTTCGAGGAAATCCCCGCGCAACTCTGCAAGAAGGAAAAGACCTATCGCCTTTCGCGCGTGGAGCGCGGGGCCAAGTTTCGTAGCTACGAAAATGCCTTCGTGTGGCTGGGCGAATCGATGATTGTCAACAACATCTTCAACGCCACGGACCCGACCTCGGTGGGCATAGCCCTCTCCCAGGAGTTCACTACGCGAAAGATTTACTTTGCCGACACCGGGCTCTTGGTCACGGCCGTGCTCGCCAATGGCGAAGTGACCCACCAGGCGCTCTACAAACAACTGCTGACCGGCAACCTCGCCATCAACGAGGGGATGTTTATGGAGAACGTCGTGGCGCAGATGTTGCGCGCAAGCGGCAAACGCCTCTTCTTCTACTCGCGGCGCAACCCGACCACCCACCGCCCGGAAATCGAGATCGACTTCCTCATCCAGCGCGGCGAGCGCATCTGCCCCATTGAGGTCAAATCCGGCAACTACCGTTCGCACACCTCCCTCGACAAGTTCCGTCAACGCTTCGGCAAGGCCATCGGCGAGCCCATCATCCTCTACCCCAAGGACCTCATGCTCCGCGACGGCATCCTCCACCTGCCCCTCTATATGGCCATGTGTCTCTAAGTCATACAAGGAGGCGAGATGAGCGACTGGGAAGGAAAGAGCAGCGTTGAGGCCATTCGCGCACGATTTGAGCGCGATGTTGAGCGCTTTTGCCAGTTGGAGAACGGTCAGCGCTCGACGATGGATGCGCCCGTGGCGATGGCGCTGATCACCGAGGCCGCTGTGCGTTCCACCCAGCCCATTCGACGCGTGCTGGATATTGGCTGCGGGGCCGGGAATAACACCATTGCCCTCCTGCGCCGGTTGGGCGCGGGGACGGCCGTGGATTGCGACTTGCTGGACCTGGCTAGCGCGATGTTGACGCGGGCTGAGGCGCGCGTGGCAGGCGAAACGCGCGGTCAGGTGCGGCTGATTCAAGCCGACTTCCGGGAGGCGGCGCTCGCGGAGGGGACCTATGACGTCATCTTGGCCGCCGCCGTCCTACACCACTTGCGCGATGAGGGGGATTGGGAGCGAGCCTTTGCCAAGCTTTACCGCTTGCTGCGGCCGGGCGGCTCGGTGTGGATCACGGACCTCGTTGCGCACGAGATCCCGAGCGTACAGGCGATGATGTCCGCGCGCTACGGCGACTACCTCGAGCGCTTGGGCGGCGCGGCCTATCGCGAAGCCGTCTTCGCCAACATCGCCGCCGAGGATTCCCCCCGCCCGGTCACCTACCAACTCGATCTCCTCCGCCGCGTCGGCTTCTCCCGCATCGAGCTCCTCCACAAGCAAACCGCCTTCGCCGCCTTCGGCGCCATCCGATAGACCAGGGCGAAGCCGCTGCCCCCCGCCGTCCCCCTCGACCCAGGGCGCCCCCGAACCCGGGGCGGATGCAAGGCGAGCCCGGTCATGTTTCCGGCCTGGCGGAGCAGGCCTCTGCAAAACCTTTACCCCCTCAACGCGGTCCTCCCCGCCGAGCCCTTTTCTAAGGTAGGCCCTAGGTCAACTCAAGGTAGGCCCGGGTTCGTTTTGACCCGGGGCGGATGGAATTATTAAGTCCGGGACTTATCGGTAATAAGTGGGGGACTTATCGACGATAAGTGGTGGACTTATTGGTTCGCCCCGGGGCGGGTTCTTGTTGCCCTCCGCCCGCTTTACGTTTTTATCCGCCCCAGGTTCGCCTCGCATCCGCCCCAGGTTCGCCTCGAGACAGGCCCGGGTTCGCCTTCGCCCCGGGGCGGGTCGTCAGAGAACCGGCCCCCACGCCCCCACCCCGCCCCCCTCCGTCGCGACACGCGCGCTAACAGCTAACCGCTAACGGCTAGCCGCTGGCTCGCTCCGCGAGCCGGGCACTTGCGCGCGAGCGCCCGGGTTTGATAGAGTGTGCGGCACGCTATGGGGTAGCCATAGTCCCTTTTTGCTTCGCGCAAAGCAGGTTGTTCACAGGAAATTAGGACCTTCCACAAGTAGAGCAACGGTTTTGAGTTGAAGCACGCGTCAGCGTGCTTTTCTTATGCTGTATTCTACTTGGGCCGTCCTAAGCCTCCTGTGAGTACGATAAGGAAAGCACGTTTTATGTCTACAGGAGCATTGAGAGAGGCGAGACTCTCCCCGGCGATTCCCCCCGCATCTTATACCTCGCATTGCAAGGATGATGTTTGTTATCCCAAGGCACGAGCAGCCACCACAGCGAAGGACAAAGCAAAGGCCTTGTTGCGCGACTTGCGAGAAAGCCTCTTTGGGGACCTCTCTGCGGCGCTACTCTGCTTTATCCTGTCTGTTCTAGCGCTTGTTTCATGCTCGCATCTTCTGTGTATTCCCTTGGCCGGATGGTCGGTAGTCTTGGTCTTCCTAGGCACCTGCCTCCTCTACGGTTACCGCCGGAACGCTTCGTGGCACTGGCGACGCGTGGCGGCCTTCGCTGGGGTTGTTCTTGGTTGTTTTCTCCTCAACTTATGTCTTCTGCCCACGCCATCCAATGATGCCGAGCTCTACCATTATCCGGCCATTATCGCCCTCTTCCGCGGTTGGAACCCTGTCTATCATTCCACATTGGAAGGGTTGACGCCGTTTATCGACGATCCGCGTATTCACTACTTTCACATCCTCTTCCAAAGCAAGGGAAGTTGGTACTTCTCATTTGCCTTTTTCCGCCTGACACACCTGCTAGATAGCGGATTTATGCTGGCATTTCTGGCTGCCATCATTGGCTTTTGTGGGTGGCGACGAGGCTTCCAAGCGTGGTTCCCAGGATTAGGTGCTTGGTGCGGCAATCTCTTCTCGCTTCTCGTTCTGTTATCGCCGTGGTGTATCTTCTCGATTGGTGACCCGATGAGCGATGGTATTGTCTATCACCTCACTGTTGCCCTTTGCGGCGAGGTGCTCGCAACGGTCAAAACGACAACACGCCCAGCCATCCTGCGCCTGCTATGGCTGAGTGTGCTCCTGGTTTCAATCAAGTTTACGGCTATTGTACCGGCCGTCTTGATCGTTCTCGCCCTCCTTGGCATCACGCTCGCTAGGCAGGGCTTACAGGTCGTCTGGAAGACTTGGCGAATGCCCCTATTATTCTCCGGGGTGCTCCTCGTCTTTCTGAATGTCTCCCCCTTCATCACAAATACCCTCCACTACGCTTCTCCGCTCTACCCTGTCATCGCGTGGGGAGAAGCAAAACATAACATTACAAGCGACTTCGACGAGATGAACGCGGATCGCGCAGAAATGAACCGCCTCGCGCGTTGGCTGTATGCCTATGTTTCCAAGGACTTAACGGCAAACTACTTCAAGCGGACCCGACACTGCGAAGCATGGGTCCCTAAAATCAAAGCGCCCGAGGGCATTGAGGGTTTCGGCCCCTGTTTCCGTAGCCTCTTTACCACTTCCTGCCTGTTGGTGCTTGCATTAACGGTTTGGCATTGGTCCAAGGGCCGACGACCCACGGGCGACCTATGGGCGCTGTTCATTCTCTGTATCGCCTTGACCGCCTCCTCGTTTATTCTGCCACTAAAATATATTGGTTACGGTCGATACGCCTTTGGCCTCTATATCGCCGCCTTCACACTGCCCTACCTGCTTGCGAGGTTGCTACGACTTTCGAACCGCTGGGCTGCCTGGATCTTCCTGCCGGCGATTATTCTGCTCATCTCGGCCTGCCGATTGCTCTATCCCTCTCTGGGGAGACTTCTCCTCCTCTCTGTGCAAAATGCCGTTGCAATGGAACAGATGCTACGCGAACCGCAGCGCGAAGCCATCATCTTAGATCCAGCGAATCGCTCTGCGTTGAAGTTCTGGCTCGCCTATACACTCCCTAAAACAATTACCTATGTCCAATCGATTGAGGAGCCGCGCTATTCAATGCATATGGCCAACTTCACCTACACCTGCGCGCTGAATGAAGCTCCCACCCTCCCCAATGCCAGAATGACAGCCGTCGGGCCAGGATATGACTGGAGCAATTACGACCGTGCTACGATTGCGAGCCGGATGAAAGCCTACATCAAGGAAGACTTCCTACCGTGGCTACTCCATCATCCGCTTGCCTATCCCAAGGCCGTTTTCACCATCCGCAAGGCCCAATGGATGCGCAAGTTCGCCGAGTAAAGCCTCAGTCTGGTTTGTCTAATCGATCGCTTTCCGAATGAGTGGCGATACTGTCTTGAACTCAAATGCTATGGACCGAATAACACAATCGAGCCATATCTCACAGCTCCAACACCCAAGGCGAACTCGCCATCTGGCTCATCCTTAAAGACGCACGCCGCCGCCCGACCGCCTAAAACGGACGTAGAGTGGTCTCGAGGGAGGGGAGCGGAAGCGAGGTCGTGTTTGGCTAATAAGCGTTTTGCAGCGGCCTGCTCCGCCAGGCCGGTTGGTTAGGAATTAAAGCGCCCCCCTCCAAGCGCAACAAAAAAGGCACCCCGGAGAGGGGTGCCTTTTGGTCCGAACGCGAGCGGCTTACTGAGCGGCTTCGGCAGTCTCGGCGGGAGCGGCTTCCGGCGCGGGGGCGGCGGGAGCGACGGTGGTCCACTCGAGGATGCAGAGTTCGGTGGCATCACCGCGGCGCTGGCCGAGCTTGGTGATGCGGGTGTAACCACCCTGACGGCCTTCCTGGCCCTTGACAACCACATCGAAGAGGCGCTTGACGGCCTCAGGGCTGCGGAGACGGGCGGCGGCGAGGCGGCGGGCAGCGAGGGTGCCCTTACGCGCGAGGGTGACGAGCTTCTCGGCATCCTTGCGGGCCTGCTTGGCCTTGGGGAGGGTGGTGGTGATCTTGTCGTTGAGGATCAGCGCGGCGCAGAGCATCCGCATGAGTTGCTCGCGGTGCTCGGGGCTGCGGCCGAACTTCTTGTTAAGGCGTTTGTGACGCATGGTGAATGGTTCCTTCTAAGGGCGAATCAGTCGTTGTTCTTGTCAAGGAGGTTCAGGTCGAACTTGAAGCCGAGGCCGAGGCCCATCTCTTCGAGTTTCTGCTTGATTTCCGTGAGGGACTTCTTGCCGAAGTTGCGGTACTTGAGCATGTCGGCTTCGGTCTTCTGCACCAGTTCGCCGACGGTCTTGATGTCAGCGCTGTTGAGGCAGTTGGCCGAGCGGACCGAGAGTTCAATCTCGTTGACGCTCATGTTGAGCTTGCGGCGGAGGTCCTCAACTTCGTTGGAATCCTTGTTGGAGGCAGTCTCGAACTCGAGAATGTTCTCGGTGGTCTCAACGAAGGCGTCCAGGTGGTGGCGCAGGAGCGCGGCACTGGTCTTAAGCGCTTCGTCGGGGGAGACGCGGCCGTCAGTCCAAACATCCAGGATGAGCTTCTCGTAGTCGGTGCGCTGGCCGACGCGGGTGTTGACCACGTCGTAGTTCACGCGGGTGACGGGGGAGAAGGCCGAATCGATCGGAATGACGCCAATGGCGAAGTTGGGGTTCTTGTTGCCTTCGGCCAGGCAGAAGCCGCGGCCAACACCAACAAGGGCCTCGAGCTCAATCGAGCCATCCACATCGAGCGTGGCGATGACTTGCTCGGGGTTGAGCACTTCGATGGAGTTATCAACGGCGAAGTCGCCGGCCGTGACAACGCCCGGGCCCTTCTTGGAGAGCTTGATCCAGCGGGTGTCGCGGGTGAAGCTCTTGAGGAGGACCTTCTTCAGGTTGAGCACAATGTCGGTGACATCTTCGGAGACGCCGGGGAGCGAGCAGAACTCGTGCGCAGCGCCTTCAAGCTTGATGGCCTTGATCGCAAATCCCTCGATGGAGGACAGGAGCACGCGGCGCAGCGAGTTCCCGATGGTGCGGCCGTACCCGATTTCGAAGGGGGAGGCCGTGTAGCGGGTGTAGGTCTCGGTGGCCGTGGCGTCGTCTCGGACGATACGGTTGGGCATTTCAAAACGACTCAAACGAATCGGCATGATCTTCCGTCCTTTCTGACGAGGGCCGCGCAGGGTATCTACGCGGCCCGATGGCTACGGGGATTAGCGAGAGTAAAGTTCGACGATGAGCTGAACGTCGATGTTTTCCGGGATCTCTTCACGCGTGGGGACGCTGAGGAGCGAACCGGTCATGTTCCCCTCATCCCACTGCAGCCAGGAGGCAGCGGCAGTACGCGGGCTCTTGAGGGAATCGACGATGACGCTCATGGTGCGGTCTTTCTCGCGCACGCCAATCGCTTCGCCAGGCTTGACGATGTAGGAAGGAATGTTGCAAACCTTGCCATTGACCGTGATGTGGCGATGGGAGACGAGCTGGCGGGCAGCGGCGCGGGTCGGGGCCAGGCCCAGGCGGAAGACGATGTTGTCCAGGCGGGTTTCGCAGAGCTGCAGGAGGATGTCACCCGTCTTGCCCTGCTTGGCCTTAGCGCGCTCGAAGAAGATGCGGAACTGGCGCTCGAGCATCCCGTAGATGTACTTGGCCTTCTGCTTTTCGCGGAGCTGGACGCCGTACTCAGAGAGTTTGCGGCGGCGGTTCTGACCATGCTGACCGGGCGCGAAGTTGCGGCGGTCGAGCACTTTGTCAGGCCCGTAAATAGGTTCGCCGAAGCGGCGAGCGATCTTGGAACGAGGTCCGGTGTAACGAGCCATGGCTTAAACCCTCCGGCGCTTACGGGGACGGCAGCCGTTGTGAGCAACCGGCGTGCAATCCTTGATGCAGGTGACGTGAATACCAGCGGTCTGGATGGCGCGAACAGCAGATTCGCGGCCAGCGCCGGCGCCCTGAACACGCACTTCCACTTCGTGCATCCCGCGGGCGAAGGCCGTGCGGGCGGCATCGAGGGCCACCTGGGAGGCGGCGAAGGCGGTGGACTTGCGCGAGCCCTTGTAGCCGGCCTTACCGGCAGAGCTCCAGGAGATCACCCCGCCACGCGCGTCAGCGATGGAGACGAGCGTGTTGTTGTAGGTGGCGCGGATGAAGGCGATGCCGGCGGGCATCACTTTGACCTTGGACTTCTTCTTGGCGGCTTCATCGGCAGCAGCAAGGGCGGCCGTGTCGCCGGCGAGAATCGCCTGAGCCTCGCTCATCGCAGGCTTCTGCTCCTCAACGGGAGCCTGATCTTTGATTTCTTCGCTCATGTAGACTCTCTAAAGGAATTACTTTTCGCGGACGGTGGAGACCGTCTTCTTGGCGCCCTTGCGGGTGCGGGCGTTGGTCTTGGTGCGCTGACCGCGGCAGGGGAGACCGCGCTTGTGGCGCTGGCCGCGATAGGTGCCAATGCTCATCAAGCGGCGGATGTTACCGGAGACTTCGCGGCGGAGGTCGCCCTCAACGCGATAGTTTTCCTGGATGTAGGTAACGATCTGGCGGATTTCATCGGGGGTGAGGGCGTCCGCCTTCTTTCCGATTTCGATCTTGCACGCTTCAACAATGTCCATGGCCCGTTTGGGGCCGATACCGTGGATGTACCGCAGCGCATATTCAATGCGCTTGCTGCCCGGGACATCCACACCCATCAATCTCGGCATGTTTCTTTCTCCGATTAACCTTGACGCTGCTTGTGGCGGGGGTTCGTGCAGATGACCCGCACGACGCCCTTGCGCCGAATGATGCGGCACTGCTCACAAATGCGTTTGACAGAACTACGAACTTTCATGGCCTGTTCCTTTTCAAATGAGTGGGCAGTATAGCGCATTTGGGTGCGCTCTGTCCACAACAAAAAGCAAAAATCTTCACTTTTTTAGCCATTCATCGGTCCAAGGATCGACTTCAAACCAAGGTGTGAGGATTTCTGCCCCTTCCTTGAGCACCGCCACGGTGTACTCAAAGTGCGCGGTCGGCGAGCCGTCCCGCGATACCACTGTCCATCCATCAGAGAGCACGCGGACGGCCGGTTTGCCGAGGTTGACCATCGGTTCGATAGCGAGGGTCATCCCTTCGTGCAGAATCGGGCCCTTGCCGGGCTTCCCATAGTTGGGAACCGGCGGATCTTCGTGGAGGTGACGCCCCACGCCGTGACCGGTGTATTCTCTGACTACCGAGCATCCGCCCTCTGCGACCGTCTTCTCCACAAGATGTGAAATATCCGACAGGTGGACTCCGGGCCGTATAGCCTTTACGGCCGTTTCTAGGGACTGTCGGGTGACGCGCAATAACCGACGGACGTCGGCAGTAAGTGTCTCAGGCCCGCCGACGACAACTGTTCTGGTGTTGTCGCCGAAGTAGCCGTGATACGAGCCGCAAACGTCGAGGCTGACTATATCCCCGCGCTGGAGGACGCGTGCGCCAGGGATTCCGTGGATCACCTCTTCGTTAACGGAAATGCAAAGTGCCCCGGGATAGCCAAGGTATCCCAGGCAACCGGACTTGGCCGACCCATCGCCGAGGGTCGGGAGATAGGCACGCGCAAAGGCGTCAATCTCGCCGGTTGTGATGCCGGGGCGGACCTGCTGACAGCACGCGTTGAGGAGGTTGGCCATCATTCGGCCAACCACACGCATCTGGTCCAATTCCGCCGGCGAAAGAACGTTAATCATTGGATCGTCTCGAAGGCCACCTTGACCTTAGCATCGAGGTCGTCGCCCGAACCATCGACGGTGCGCAGGAGGTTGCGCTCGCGATAGTAGGCGATGAGGGGGAAGGTCTGCTCGGCATAGACGGCCAAGCGGTGACGGACGGTTTCGGGGGTGTCGTCCTTACGGATGACGAGGGCCGCGCCGCAGGCATCGCAAATCCCCGCTTGCTTGGGCGGCAGGGTGTCGACATTGAAACCGGCGCCACAGGCCGGGCAGACGCGGCGGCCAGAGATGCGGCGAACGACGATTTCATCGGGCACATCGAGCAGGAGCGCGCAGCGGAGGGTGACGCCGTTCTTGGCCAGCAGGTCGGCGAGGATGTCGGCCTGGGCCACATTGCGCGGGAAGCCATCGAGCAGGACGGTGGAGAGGGAAGCGTTCTCGGCGATATAGTCGCCCACCATCCGCGCAATCAGCTCATCGGGAACGAGATTGCCCGCTTCCATATAGGCCTTGGCCTCGAGCCCGGCGGGGGTGCCGGCCTTGACAGCGCCGCGCAGCAGATCGCCGGTGGAGAGGTGGGCGATATCAGGGCGCTTGGCCATTTCGACGGCGAGGGTGCCCTTGCCGGAGCCAGGCGCACCCAAGAGGATAACCACGTTCATCTTGCCGTTCTCCTTCGCTTAGTGGCGGCCGGCGATACGGCCGTGCTTGAGGAAACCTTCGTAGTTGCGCATCACCAACTGCGATTCGAGCTGGCGGAGCGTATCCAGCGCCACGCCCACGATAATGAGCAGGCTGGTGCCACCGAAGAAGCCGGCGATGCTGTAGGAGATGTCGCGCGCCGAGGTGAGCACCAAGGGAATGATGGCAATGGCCAGCAGGGCGAGTGCGCCGATGAGGGTGACTCGGGTCATCACGCCATCGAGGTATTCAGCCGTGGGCATTCCGGGGCGGACGCCAGGGATGTAGGAGCCTTCGCGCTTGAGGCCTTCGGAGATGTTCATCGCGTTGAACTGCGTGGCCACCCAGAAGAAGGTGAAGAAGAGAATCAGCGCGGCATAGAGGATGATGTGCGTGGGGGTCACGCCACCGACCTGTTCGCCCACCTTCTTGAGGGCGGCGGAGACGGCATTGGTCCCTTCGAGCTTGGAGAGGAAGCCGATAATCGAGAGGATGGGGCCTGCGAAGATGATGGGCATCACGCCGGCGTAGTTGACGCGCAGAGGGAGGTAGGTGGTGCCGCCACCGTAGGCAGAGCCGCGGGAGATGGCGCGCGTAGAGTGAATCGGAATCTTGCGCAGAGCCTGGGTGATGGCCACGGTGCCCAAGAGCACGCCGAAGCCGAAGAGGAGCAGGAGGGCGAGCTCCCAGATGGTGCCCTGAGCCGAAGCCCCGCCCACGCCAAAGTAGCGGCGCGCGGCGTCAGCCACGGCGGCAGGCAGGCGGGAGGTGATGTTGATCATAATCAGGAGCGAGACGCCGTTGCCGATGCCGCGCTCGGTGATCTGGTCGCCCAGCCACATCACGAACATCGAAGCGCCCGTCATGCAGATGATCGTGGAGACGAAGAAGAGCACCGGATCCATCGCCACCACCGCCTCGGTGCCCAGCCCGAGCGAAGCGGGATTGAGCATCGTCGTGGCCAGCGCGCCAGCCTGGAAGACGCAGATGGCAATGGTGAGATAGCGAATGTAGAGGTTCAGGGTCTTGCGCCCGGCATCGCCTTCGCGCTGCAAACGGCCCAAAGCGGGAACCACGGCCGTCAGAAGCTGAATGACGATTTGCGCGGAGATGTAGGGCCAGATGGAGAGGGTGCCGACAGAGAACTGCGTCAGCGCGCCACCGGTGAAGGTATCGAACCAGCCAATGAGGCCGCCGGAGGAGTTCGCGGCGAACTTGGCCTGAAGCGTCTGAAGCGCAGTCCAGTCCACGCCCGGAGTCGGAATCATCGCGAGCAGACGGGCCACGGCCACCAGCGCGATGGTAAAGAGAATCCGGGCGCGAAGTTCGGGCACTTTGAAGAGATTGGCAAATGTTTTGAGCATGGAGTTCCTCGGGTGCAGGGCGCTCAGTCAAAAGCGGTCAGGCAACGCTGACAAAAAAGGGGCCGACCGCCCGACGCAAACACGCCGGGGGTCGGGAGAGGCGGGCAGTTAGATCTGCTCGCAGGTGCCGCCCTTGGCCTCGATCTTGGCCTTGGCGGAGGCGGAGAAGGCGGAGGCCTTCACGGTGAGCTTCTTGGTGAGCTCGCCATCGCCGAGGATCTTGATCCCGGCGGTCTTGGCCGCGCGGTAGCCGAAGCCAGCCGCGAGCAACACATCGATGTCAACCACAGCGCCGTCCTCGAACTGCTCGAGCTCGCCGACGTTGATGCCGTAGAAAGGCACGCGATTGGGGTTCTTGAAGCCACGCTTGGGCAGACGGCGCATGAGGGGCATCTGGCCGCCTTCAAAGCCGAGTTTCTGCTTGTGGCCCTTGCGCGAGCCCTGACCCTTGTGACCGCGGGTCGAGGTCTTGCCGGTGCCCGAGCCCATGCCGCGGCCGACGCGTTTGCGGCTCTTGCGGGCGCCCGGGGTGTTGGTGAGAGTGGAGAGATCCATTATCAAATCCTTTCTGGGGAAGTGGCCGCCGGGGAAGCGCTTGGCCGCCCCGGCAACCAGCCCGAATTAGGAACGCAGGGCCGCAATCGTCTCGGCCGAACGCAGCTGATGGAGGGCATTGATCGTGGCCTTGACCACGTTGAGGCGGTTGTTCGAGCCGAGGCTCTTGCCAACCACATCCTTAATGCCGGCGGCTTCAAGCACGGGGCGCATACCGCCACCGCAGATGATACCGGTGCCGTCAGGAGCGGGCTTGAGGAGGACCTTGCCGCCATCGCACACGCCATAGACTTCGTGCGGGATGGAGGAGCCCTTCATGCACACCGAGCGCATGTTCTTGCGGGCAGCGTCGCCGCCCTTGCGGATGGCGTCGCCGGTTTCATTGGCCTTGCCGATGCCCAGGCCGACCTTGCCGTTCTTGTCGCCCACCACCACGATGGCAGAGAAGCTGAAGCGGCGGCCGCCCTTCACGGTCTTGGCGCAGCGGTTGATATAGACGGTCTTCTCATCGAGCGCGTCTTCGCCGTCGCGACCACGGTTGTTAAAGTCAGCCATGTTATTCCTCCGTCTTGGACGTGATGGAGAGCCCGGCAGCAACGGCGGACTCGACGATGGTCTTCACGCGGCCATGGAACTTGTAGCCGGCGCGGTCGACCACAACGGTCTTGATGCCCTTGGCCTGAGCGGCTTCGGCAGCCTTGGCCCCGAGGACCTTGGCGCTCTCGATGTTGCACTTCAGCCCTTCCTTGAGGGTCGAGGCCGAGCAGAGCGTGTTCTGGGCCTGATCGTCGATGAACTGCACATACATATAGCGGTTCGAGACGAAGATGGCCATGCGCGGGCGCTCGGCGGTGCCGGCGCTGATGCGGCGGCGGATGCGCAGGTGGCGCGCGGCGCGCTGTTCTTTGCGGTTCTTCAAACTCATGGTGTCGATTCTCCTGGCCGCGATTAGGCGACGGTCTTGCCTTCCTTGCGGCGGATCTTCTCGTCCTTGTAACGGATGCCCTTGCCCTTGTAAGGCTCGGCCGGATAGTAGGAGCGGATGCGCGCGGCGGCTTCGCCAACGACTTCCTTGTCAATCCCCTCGACCTTCACGTTCACATCAGCGGTGACGGTGACGGTGCAGCCGGCGGGAATGATGTATTCCTTGGGCGAGGCGAAGCCGAGGGTCAAGATGGCCTTGTTGCCCTGAACGGCAGCCTTGAAACCGGTGCCCTCAATGGTCAGTTCGCGGGTGTAGCCCTTGGTCACGCCCTCGATCATGTTGCGCACGAGGGTGCGGGTGAGGCCGTGGAAGCTCTTCTGGGCGCGGGTGTCATCGGCACGGGTGACGATGACTTCGGAGCCCTCAACCTTCACGGTGATGCCCTTCTGGAAGGTGCGCGAGAGTTCGCCCTTGGGGCCCTTGACGGTCACTTCATTACCGTTGGCGACCGTGACGGTCACGCCGGCGGGAATGGCGACAGGCTGTTTGCCAATACGAGACATGGGGGAACTCCTTTACCAAATGGTGCAGAGCAGTTCGCCGCCGAGCTTGCGCTCACGGGCGGTCTTGCCGCTCATAATGCCGCCGGAGGTGCTGAGCACGGCAATGCCCAGGCCGCCGAGGACCTTCGGGATGTCGGTGTAGCCGCAGAAACGGCGCAGGCCGGGGCGCGAGATGCGCTCGAGGCCGCGGATGGCGGGCTCGGCCTTGTCGCTGTACTTCAGCTCGATGGTGAGGGTGCGCTTGGTCTCGCCAACCATCGTGAAGTCGACGATGTAGCCCTCTTCCTTGAGCACGCGGGCGATCTCGCCCTTGATGCGCGAGCCGGGCATCACGACTTCGGGGTGGCGGGCCTTCTGCGCATTGCGGATGCGCACCAGCATATCGGAAATGGGATCGGTCATCATAGTGTTATGTCCTCTCTCTTACCAGCTGGCCTTGGTGACGCCGGGGATTTCGCCATTGAGCGCCATCTCGCGGAAGCAAAGGCGGCAGAGGCGGAACTTGCGAATCACGCTGTGGGGGCGGCCGCAGCGGGAGCAACGGGTGTACGCGCGAACGCCGAACTTCGGCTTGCGCGACGCCTTGACGATCAAACTGGTCTTAGCCATGGTTGTCTACTCCTTAGCGGCCCATGAACGGCATCCCGAGCGCTTCGAGCAGCGCCTTGCAGCCGGTCTTATCCTGGGCGGTGGTGACGAAGGTGATATCGAGGCCCGAAGCGGAGGTGACGGCCGTGATTTCGGGGAAGGTGACGTATTCCTTCAAGCCCATCGTGTAGTTGCCGGCCTTGTCGAAGCCACGGTTCGGAACGCCGCGGAAGTCGCGAATGCGCGCGAGGGTGACATTGAAGAAGCGCTCGGCGAACTCGTACATCCGGTCCCCGCGCAGCGTCACCTTGGCCCCAATCACCATCCCCTCGCGGAGCTTGAAGTTGGAGATGCTCTTGTGCGCCTTGCAGAGGACAGCCTTCTGGCCGGTGATGGCCTCGAGGTCCTGGACAATCTGCTTCTGAACGTCCTTCTCCACAATGCCAAAGCCCATGTTCACCACAATCTTGGTGAGGCGGGGCACCAGCATCGGATTGGTCACGCCCAACTTTTCCTTGAGCGCGGGCACGATGCTCTTGGCGTAGGTTTCCTTCAAATTAGCCATGGTCGTGCTCCTTAAGCCTTCGCCTGGTCGTCAGCGACCGGCTTGAGATTGGACAGATCGATCGGGGCCTCGCGGTCCACGATGCCGCCCTGCGGAGTCTGCTCCGTGCGGCGGATGGTCTTCTTGACGAGGTGAAGACCCTCAACAATCGCGGTGCCATGCTTGGGGCTGACGGAGAGGACCTTGCCGGTCTTCCCCTTGTCAGCGCCGGCAATCACCAACACCGTGTCGTTCTTCTTGATACGTGCTTTACTCATTGGTTTTTCCGTAACTCGCTGTTGTAACGAACGCAGTTCGCAAACGTCCCGTTCTTCCTTGGGGTGTCCCGGCTTACGCTTACGTATTACCTGCGGTCACGAAGCGGCCACTTCGCCTCACACCACTTCGGGTGCGAGGGAAATGACCTTCATCTGGCCCTTGTCGCGCAGTTCACGCGCCACAGGCCCGAAGATACGCGTGCCCATCGGGTTGTGCTTGGCATCCACGATGACGCAGGCGTTCTGATCGAAGCGGACATAGGAGCCGTCCGGACGCGCCAGAGGGTGCGCAGTGCGCACGATGAGCGCGAAGCAGACCTGGCCCTTCTTGACCGCGCCGGTCGGGGAGGCTTCCTGGATGGAGACACGGATGATGTCCCCCACCCCGGCCGTGCGCTTGCGCTGGCCGAGGATGCGGAAGCACTTGGCGATCTTGGCGCCGGTGTTATCGGCAACGACAAGCTTGCTTTCTTCCGTAATCATGGCTTACTTCTCCTCGATGGAGACCAGGCGCCAGCGCTTGGTCTTGCTCAACGGGCGGGTTTCCATAATCACGACGGTGTCACCGACCTTGGCGGCATTCTGCTCGTCGTGGGCATGGAACTTCACAGAGGCCTTGACGACCTTGCCGTAGACAGGGTGGAGCAGCCGGCGCTCAACGCGCACGACGATCGACTTGTCGCCGGACTTGCTGACGACGGTGCCCTTGCGCACCTTGCGCGAACCGCGCTCGACAGTAGTTTCACTCATTGGTTCACCTTCTTCTGGTTAGCCACCGTCTTGAGCTGCGCAATGGCCTTGCGGAGCTTGGCGATGGTGCCGGGGTTTTCAACGCCCTGGGCGGTAGAATTGTGCTTCAGGCGCAGGGAGCGGAGCTCAGTCTCCTTCTCGCGAATCTGAGCAGCGATTTCCTCGGCGCTGAGGTTCTTGATTTCAGCAATCTTCATGGCGTCTTCTCCGGATTAGCGGGTGACGAGCTGGGTGCGGATGCCGAGCTTGGTGTCGGCCAGGCGCAGGCACTCGCGAGCCAACGACTCGGGGATGCCGCCCACTTCGAAGAGCACCTTGCCCGGGAGCACCACGGCCACCCAGAACTCGGGGTTGCCCTTACCCGAACCCATACGCACTTCGATCGGCTTCTTGGTCACGGGCTTGTCGGGGAAGATACGCACCCAAAGCTTGCCCTTGCGCTTCATGTGGCGGTTGATGGCCACGCGGCAGGCTTCAATCTGGGTGTTGGTCACCCAGCCGCGGCCGAGCGCCTTGATACCGAACTCGCCGTAAGCGAGCTTGTCGCCATTGGTCGCGAAGCCCTTACGGGAACCCTTCGAGACCTTACGATGCTTCACGCGTTTAGGCATGAGAGGCATAAGCATTCCTCCTTCCGCGATCACCGCCACGCTGCTGGCGGGCAGGCTGGAAATCGTCGCGCTTGCAGATCCACACCTTCACGCCGATCTTGCCGGCGGTGGTGTTGGCTTCCACAAAGCCATAGTCAATGTTGGCGCGCAGCGTGTGCAGGGGCACCTTGCCCTTCTTGCTCCACTCCACGCGGGAGATCTCGGCCCCGTTGATACGGCCGGCGCAGCGGATCTTGATGCCGTCCACGCCGAGCTCCATCGCCGTCTTCTCAGCACGCTTGATGGCGCGCTTGACGGTGGTGCGGTGCTCGATCTGCTGGGCGATGCTCTCGGCCACCAGCTGCGCATCGGCATCGGGGGTGCGAACTTCCTGGACGTCCAGGTAGATCTCCTTGCCGGTGCTCTTGACGAGCTTGGTTTTGAGCTTGTCGAGGTCCTGGCCCTTGCGGCCGACGATGACGCCGGGGCGGGCGGAGAAGATGCTCACGCGGACGCGGTTGGCGAAGCGCTCGATGCCAATCTTGGAGATGGCGGCGCCTTCAATCGCCTTGCGCACGGTTTCGCGAATCTTGACATCCTCGGCGAGGTTCAGGCCGAAGTCCTGCTTCTTAGCGAACCAACGCGACTGCCACTGCTTGTTCAGGGCAATGCGGAAGCCGATAGGGTTAACTTTCTGTCCCAAGGTAGGCTCCTTTTATTCGTTCGTCAGCACCACGGTGGCGTGGCTGAGCTTCTTCTGGATCGGCTTGGCGCTGCCGCGGGCTCCGCACCAATAGCGCTTCATGCGGGTGCCCTCGTCAAAGACGGCCTTCTTGACCGTCAGCGTCTCGGGGTCGAGGTTGTAGTTGTTCTTCGCATTCGCGGCGGCGGAGCGCAGCGTCTTGGCGAGGAACTTGGCGGCCTTCAGCGGGCTGAAGTCGACAATGGCCAACGCATTGGCAAGGGTCTGGCCCTGCACGCGGCGAGCGAGCGGGCGAGCCTTACGCACGGAGATGCGGAGGTTGCGGGCAATGGCTTTCACTTCCATGTCTGTTCCTCCTTAATTAGCGCCCGGCCTTTTCGGTGAGACCACCGTGAGCCTTGAAGGTGCGGGTGTGAGCGAACTCGCCCAAGCGGTGCCCGACCATATTCTCGGTGATGAACACCGGCATGTGCTGCTTGCCGTTGTGGATGGCAAAGGTGTGCCCAACGAACTCAGGAAGCACCATCGAGCGGCGCGACCAGGTCTTGATCGGCAGTTTCTTGCCCGAAGCGTTCATCTTCTCCACCTTCTTCAGGAGGGAAGCTTCAACGTAAGGGCCTTTCTTAATCGAACGAGCCATAGTGGATTACTTTCTCCGCTTGACGATAAAGCGATTGCTATTCTTACGGCGGTTGCGGGTCTTGCCACCCTTGGCCAGCTTGCCCCACGGGCTGCGGGGATGGCTGCCACCGGAAGTGCGGCCTTCACCACCACCCATCGGGTGGTCAACCGGGTTCATCGCCACACCGCGAACCGTCGGACGGATGCCGAGCAGGCGTTTGCGGCCGGCCTTGCCGAACTTGACGCCCGACCAGTCGCCTTCGCCCACAGCGCCAATCGTCGCCATGCAAGCGCAGGAGACCATGCGCACTTCGCCCGAGGGCAGGCGCAGGGTGGCCAAGCCGTTGTCACGGGCCATCAGCGTGCAGCTGGTGCCGGCGGAACGGACCATCTGAGCGCCCTTGCCGGGGACGAGCTCGACGTTGTGCAGGGCCATGCCCAGCGGAATCTTCTCGAGCGGGAGGGCGTTGCCCACCGTCGGCTCGGCGTTGGGGCCAGAAACCACGGTCATGCCGACCTTGAGGCCCTCAGGCGCGAGGATGTAGCGCTTCTCGCCGTCAGCGTAGTTCAGGAGAGCGAGGTTAGCGGTACGGTTCGGATCGTAGCAGAGGGCGGCGACCTTCGCGGGAATCCCGTGCTTGTCACGGAGGAAATCCACCACGCGGAAGCGGCGACGCACACCACCGCCACGATGACGGACGGTGATACGGCCCTGGTTATTGCGGCCGGCCGCGCTGTTCTTCGCGATCGTCAGGTGGGCAACCGGCTTCTCCTTCGAGAGGTGGGTGCGCACCTGGGAAACGCGGAAGCGCATGCCCGGGCTGCGGGGTTTGTAGTTTTTCAGTGCCATAGATAGGGTGTCCTTTGGCAGTTTAGACGATTTCGATACGCTCGCCGTCACGCAGCGTCACAATCGCGCGCTTCCAAGCCTGGGTGGCCGTGGTGCGGCGGGTGCGCGTGGGGACGGTGCGGCTGCGATAGTTCGAGGTGTTCACGCTCTCAACGTGCACGCCGAACTGCGCTTCAACAGCCGCGCGGATCTCGGGCTTGGTCGCCTCCGGGGCGACTTCAAGCATGTACTGGCTCTTTGCGCCGATCAGGGTGCCCTTTTCGGTCACAGAGACTTTGCGGATGATGGTCTTCATTACTTGTCCGCCTTTCCGGTCACACGGGCCAGACGCGCTTCGAGCGCCTCGTAGGCCTTGGCCGTGACCACAATGTTCTTGAAGCGGCAGAGCATGTAGACATCCGTCTCACCGGCGGCGGCCACGCCCACTTCGGGCAGGTTGCTCACCGAGAGGAAGAAGTTGTCGTTGGCGTCCCCAGCCAGGGCATCGTCATCAACGATCACCAGGCAGGAGCGCGTCATGCCCATCGCCTTGAACATCTCGGCAGCCGTCTTGGTCTTCGGCGCCTCGAAGTTCAGCGAGTCGATCACGCAGAGTTCGCCAGCGGCAATCTTGTCGCTCAGCGCACGGGCGAACGCCAAGGCCGCAACCTTCTTGTTCACCTTCTGCGAGTAATCGCGCGGGACGGGGCCGAAGGCCACACCGCCGCCACGCCACACGGGGTTGCGCGACGAACCGAAGGAAGCGCGGCCAGTGCCCTTCTGCTTCCACGGCTTCTTGCCGGTGCCGGAGACTTCGGACTTGTTCTTGGTGGAGGCCGTGCCGGCGCGATAGCCGTTCAGGATGGCCACAACCGTGTCCTTCACGGCCTGCTGGCCGCGATCCAGGACGAGCTGCGCTTCATCAACGGTCTTTTCGCCCGTCACAGCGCCGGTCTTGTCGTAAACTTTGATCGTGCTCATTACTTGGAAGCCTTCTTGAGAGCCTTCGTCACGCGGACGATGCCACCGTTGGGGCCGGGCACCGCGCCGTGCAGGAGAATCAGGTTCTCCGCAGCGAGGACCTTGGCCACGCGGATATTCTGGGTGGTGCGGACCACGCAGCCCATGTGACCGGGCATCTTCTTGCCCTTCTCAACCCAACCGGGGAGGTCACGGGCGGCGATACCGCCGGGGCGGCGCTTGGAGTGGCCACCGTGGCCGTGGGGGCCGCCGGCGAACTTGAAGCGGCGAACCACGCCCGCGAAGCCGCGGCCCTTGGTCGTCGCCTGCACATCCACATAACCAACGCCTTCAAAAATCGAAGCGGTCACCGTGTCGCCGGGCTTCACCTCATCGGCGCTATCCGGAGCGAACTCGGAGAGGACCTTGGTGGCCTCCACGCCCGCCTTCTCGAAGCGGGTGCGCTCGGCCTTGCTCAGGCGCTGCGCCTTCTGGGCCTCAAACCCGAGCTGGGCGGCCACATAGCCGTCCTTCTCGACCGTCTTCACTTGAACGACCGGGCAGGGACCGACTTCCACGACCGTCACGGGCACCGCAACGCCGTTCTCGTCCCAAATCTGGGTCATCCCAATCTTCTTGCCAATCAAGCCTTGCATGGGTCATCCTCCTTAGATGCGAATGGTGATGTCCACGCCGGCGGGCAGATTCAACTTCTTGAGCTCGTCGACCGTCTTGGCCGTCGGGCTCACGATATCCAGCAACCGCTTGTGCGTGCGCATCTCGAACTGATCCATGGACTTCTTGTCCACGTGCGGAGAGCGGTTCACGGTGAAACGCTCAATGCGCGTCGGGAGCGGAATCGGGCCAACAATCTGGGCCCCGGTGCTGCGCGCCGTGTCAAGGATGGCACCCACGGCCTGGTCGAGCACCTTGTGGTCGTACGCCTGCAAGCGAATGCGTATGCGCTGACTTTGCATTCTCACATTACCTGTTGAGTAGTTCTTCTTTAACTGCCCGAGGCACCACCGCGAACGCGCCGGTTTCCATCGTGTAGCCGGCTCGTCCGCGCGAGAGCGAACGGATCGCCGTGGCGTACCCGAACAGTTCCGCCAGGGGCACCTGCGCACGCACTTCCTGAAGGTCACCCTTCATTTCCATGTCGCGCACTTGCCCGCGGCGGCCGTTGATGTCCCCCATGATGTCGCCGACGTACTCCGGCGGCGTCACGATGTCGAGGGACATGATAGGCTCCAGAAACTCCGGTTGCGCGGCCAAAGCCGCCTCGCGGAAGCCGATGACGGCCGCGCTCCGAAAAGCCACGTCTGAAGCCGTCTCTTCGTCCATTATGGCGCAATCGACGACCTCTGCCCTGACATCCGTCATCGGATAGCGTGCGAGCACGCCAGTCGCTATTGCGTCAAATAAAGCGTTCGTAATAATAGCAGAATATTCCGGCTTAGGCAAGCCCTTCATTGCACTTTTTGCAACGAGGGCCTGCCGTCCCTTCCCCCGTTCGAGGGGCGAGACCTCGATGGTCAAAGTGGCGCAATGCCGCTTGCCAGCGATCTCGCGATCGAACGTATACGTGTGGCGGGCCGTCATCGAAACGGTCTCGTAGTAGGAGACCATCGGCTTGCCCGTATTCGCCATTACGTTGAACTCACGTTTCAAGCGGTCGACGAGGATCTCCAAATGGAGCTCGCCCATCCCGCACAAAATCTGTTGCCCGGTCTCCCCATCCACGCGCACCTGGCAGGTGGGGTCTTCGGCGGCCAGCTGGCCCAGCGCGCCGGCGAGCTTATCCTTCTCGGCCGTGCTCTTGGGCTCAATGGCCATAAACATCACCGGCTCGGGGGCCGTGATGCCCATCAACGCCACGGGCTTGTTCTCCACGCAGAGCGTGTCGCCCGTCGTCACTTCCTTCAGCCCAACCACGGCGCCGATGTCGCCAGCTTCCAACGTCTCGAGCTCTTCCTCTTCGTCGGACTTCACGCGCAAAAGCTTCATCACGCGCTCACGCTTCTTCGTGCGCGGATTGTAGACCTGCTGCCCGCGCTTCAACGCGCCGCCGTAGACGCGCACGAAGAAGAGCCGCCCCACATAGGAATCGGTGGCAATCTTGAAGACCAATGCCGAGAGCGGCGCGCTCGCGCTCATCTCAATCTCGGTGGGCTCCTCGGTCTTCACATGCGTGCCCACCGGCGCCTTGCGCTCATTCGGCGAGGGCAGATAATCGACCACGCCATCGAGTAGCGCCTGCACGCCCTTGTTCTTCAGCGACGAGCCGCAGAAGACCGGCACCATCGCCTGCGCAATCACCGCGCGCCGGATGGCCGCCTTCACCGCCTCCGCCGGCTGCTCGGGCTCCTCCAGGTAGGCCTCCATGAAGGTGTCATCCACCTCCGCAAGCGCCTCCAAGAGCGCCTCGTGCCCGGCCTGCGCCGCATCGGCCAACTCCGCCGGCACCGCCACATCCTCAAAAGTCTTCCCCTCGGCATCCAGATAGTGGCGATACTTGAGCGTAATCAGGTCGATTTCCCCGGCGTAGCTCTCGGCCGCGCCCACCGGCATCATCACCGGCACCGCGTTCGCCCCCAGCTTCTCGCGCATCTCGCCCACCGCGCGCTCGAAGTTCGCGCCCATCCGGTCCATCTTATTAACAAAGGCAATGCGCGAGACGTGATAGCGATTGGCCTGCCGCCAGACGGTCTCCGACTGCGGCTGCACCCCGCCCACCGCGCAGAAAACCCCCACCGCACCATCCAACACGCGCAGCGCGCGCTCCACCTCGATGGTGAAGTCCACGTGCCCGGGCGTGTCGATGAGATTGATTTGGGTGTTGCGCCAAGCGCAAGTGATTGCGGCGGAGGTAATGGTAATCCCGCGCTCGCGTTCCTGAATCATCCAGTCCGTCACCGTATTGCCATCGTCCACATTCCCGAGGCGGTGCGTCATCCCGGCGTAAAAAAGGATGCGTTCGGTCGTCGTCGTCTTGCCCGCGTCAATATGGGCGACGATGCCAATGTTCCGAATCTGTTCCATGCCTGTGGCCATGCTATCCTCTTACTACGCTCCAAATGGACCGAATGATGTCAAAGAACGGTTAAGTCTACTTCCCTCTAAAGAGAAAAGTGCGTGAAAGATAACACATCTCCCCCCACCCTGTCAACTTCTTTTCGCGCAGCCCCTCATCCCGCGCCGGGACCGGAGGCCATTGACCTCTCCTTGTGCTCGCCCCGACAACCATCTCAACAAGGCCCCCATGTCATTACCGTTCGCCCGGAGTTGAATTATTATGCCTTAGGGTTAATTGAATTATCCCTAAGGCA
>JBJEVY010000025.1:0-10543 GCA_051884775.1 Candidatus Spyradenecus sp.
CGAGCAGGCGTTGTTGGGGATTTTCCCGACCAAGGGCCAGCGGGTGGCCCAGAAGTTGGTGAACTGAGAGTGGTGAACGGTGAACGGTGAACAGTGAGTGGTGAACTGAGAACGGTGAACTGAGAACGGTGAACGGATAACCTTATAATAAAACGCGCGTGCGCGCGAGGATAATTCAGGAGAAGAGCCATGCGGAATGTTGAGGCGTTTATCAAGCAGTTTCAGGAGACGGGGTCTTACCGGACGCCGCCGGAGGCGTTGGGTAAGCCGCGGAAGGCTGGGGTGATGACCTCGTTGGCCTTTAATCTGCGCGCATTGGGGGGCTCGATGGGGCGCGGAGGATGGTTGGCACGGCGGGGGACCTTTGACAATGCGCGTTGGCAGGAGTGCGGCTTTCACCTCTTTTGGGAGACCGAGCGTCTGGGGACGGAGGTCATCCTGGAGGGCTTCGATCAACTGAAGGGGGTGGGGCCGGTGGTGGTGGTCTCGAACCACATGAGCCTCTATGAGACCTTTGCTTTCCCGCCACTGCTGTTGGCGTATGGGGAGGTGGCGATTGTGCTCAAGTCTTCGCTGTTGGGAATGCCGTGGGTGGGCAAGACCTTTGCCTCGCGCAAGGTAATTCCGGTGGGGCGGACGGATCCGCGCGCGGACCTGAAGGCGGTGCTCGAGCAGGGCGAGCGCTTTATCCGCGAGGATAAGGCCTCGGTGTTGCTCTATCCGCAGGGGACGCGGCAGCCTTACTTTGATTGTCACCACTTCAACACGTTGGGGGTGAAGTTAGCCCAGAATGCCGGGGTGCCGGTGGTGCCGGTGGCCGGGCAGACGGCCTTCTTGGGGGTGGGGAAGTACACGAAGGATTTTGGGCCGGTGAATCCGGAGATCCCGGTGCGCTTTGCGTGCGGGCCGGTCATTCCCGTTACGCGCGCCAATGCCAAGGAGGCGCAGGCGCAGTGCGTGGACTTCATCGCCTCGAAGTTGGAGGCGTGGGGCAAGGTGGAGGTCCGGCGCTGAGGCGCCAGGAGGGGGCGATGGATCGTTGGCGGCGGCGATTGGGCGCGGTGGCGGTGGGACTTTGCCTGGGGTGGGGGTTCTTGATGGCTTCGGTAGCCGAGGCGCAGTTCTCGATGGCCGAGCAGTTTTTGCCAGAGGTGATTACCAACACCTTTGGCGAGACGATGCCGGTTCGGGTGTGGCGGAAGTATCGGCCGAAGGACCTGCCGGTGCCGGTGGTGGTGCTGTTGCACGGGAGCGGCGAGTGTGGGCAGGATAATGCTGCGCAGTTGGCCCCCTTCAATGCGCTCTACAAGACGGTCCTGGTGGATAGCTCCATTCCGCCAGCGCTCTATCTGTTGCCGCAGTGCACGCAGGCGAATGCCTGGGTGCGGACGATTGCCTTCAAGCCCGATTACCGGCTGCCGCGCTATCCGGCCCCGGCGTTGAAGACGGTCAAGGAGCACTTGGATGAGTTGGTGCGCCAGGGGGTGGTCGATCCAGCGCGGATTTATATTGGAGGCTACTCGCTCGGCGGCTTTGGTACCTGGGATGCCATTGCGCGCTGGCCGGGCTATTTTGCCGCAGCAGTGCCGGTCTGCGGGGGCGGATCGACGCAGACGGAGGCCGTGCAGGCGGCGGCAACAACGTCGATTTGGGCCTTTCATGGTTCGGCCGATGGCGCAGTGCCAGTGGATTGCACGCGGCGGCTGATTGCAGCTCTTACGCAGACGGGCGTGGCCACCAAGTACACCGAATATCCAAATGCTGGGCACAATATTTGGTCGCGAGCTTTTGGGGATACGGCGATGTTGCGTTGGCTCTTCCGGCAGCGGCGGGGGCAGGTGGAGAAGCGGAGCGAGCCGGGTATTGTCGGGGCAGTTTTTGGGCAACTGTTGGAGTTCGTCAAGCCCGAGTGAGGGGCGCAGGTGCCACTTCCGAGGCACGGTGGAAGAGAAGGAGCGATAACGTGGCAAGCCGACAGCCGACAGCGGACAGCCGACAGCCGCTTACGCGACGGATAACAGGCGGGCCCAAGTGGCGGGGTCCCACGGCTCAGACGGGCCAAACACCGCGAGCGCCAGCGCGATGGCATAGCTCCTTCGCTAACGCTACGGACTTGTTCGCTGTCGACTGTCAGCTCTCCGCTAACATTAGGCGCGCCAAAAAAGTTGTGCGGGGTGAAACTTTTTCTGTAACCTCGCTCGGCATTCGTGCGTATACCACGCAGAACGGAGGAATACGTTTATGGAACTGAATGTCAATGCAATGGATTTGAAGGCGAATGTCTCGGCGATCAACCTGGCTTCCGCCACGGCAAAGGTGGCCGAGATGAGCGGTTCACAGGCCTCTGCTCCGATTTTGGGGGGCGCGAGTGTGCGCGTTGCAGCGGGCGGGAGCGATTTGGAGAAGTTGCTTGCCCAGATGCAGCTGGAGGATGAGGATAAGCGCTTGAAGATGGCGCGCGATCGCTTGGCTTCGGTGCTTGAGTTGATTGACGCGATGAACGCGCAGCAGGCTTCCGCCCACTCCGAGGCGTATACCAAGATTGATCAGTATGCTCGCGAGATGGGGGATGTTGAGGCTGCAATTACGGCGAAGGAGCGGGAGATTGCGCGTCAGGATGCTACCATTCAGCAGGCCCAGCGCGATGTTTCCTCTGCCCAGCGGGCGAGTGACCGGGCTCAGCGCGAGGTGGTGACCGCCCAGAGTTTTGTTGATACTGCCCAGGCCGAGCTCGATGGGTTGACTCAGGCGCCTGACGAGAGCGATGCCGACTTCGCGGCTCGTCAAGCGCAGGCGCAAGCCAATCTCGCGCAGGCCCAGCAGGTGCTTGCCAATGCCCAGAATAACGCTGCGCAGGCCTCCGCTAATCTCGATGTGGCGCGGACGAATTTGGATACCGCTCAGGCCACCAAGACGCAGTTGGAGACGGAGAAAACTGCGCTTCAGGAGCAACTGACCGACCTCTCGGGCAAGATTGACGAGCAATGGAGCCAACTGAATGCCGATGAGTTGCGCGCGTTGATTGAAGTGATGAAGTTGAGCGCGGCTGATGTGCAGACAATCTTGAATAAGGAGTCGCTGGAAAAGGATGATGACCGCGAAGCGCAGATGATTCAGCGCGAGGCGCCGGCCAAGACCATCCTAAAGGCGTTGGATGATTACGCGAAGCGTCTGCAGGAGAGCATTGATGCGCAGCGCGAAGCGATGATTTAAGGCATATTACCCCCAAACACCCCTTTTAAGAAAGGATCCCGATTATGGCAGAAATCACCAAAGAAGAAATTGAGGCCGCCGCCAAGAAGTTGATGGAGGGTTACACCCTCGGTGCCGTCAAGGGCATCTCGGAGAGTGAATTGGAGGCCGTCTACTCGGTGGGCTTCAACTTCTATCAGACCGGCCGCATCGAGGACGCCCAGAAGATTTTCACCTTCTTGGTGATGTTTGACCACCTTTCTCCGAAGTTCTGGATGGGGCTCGGGGCCGTCTATCAGGTGAAGAAGGCGTTCGACCAGGCGCTTACGGCTTATGGTTACGCCTCCTTCTTGGATTTGGAGGACCCCCGGCCGCAGTATCACGCCGCTGAATGCTTCTGGGCGAAGGGGGACCGCGCCAACGCGCTCTCGGCCCTGACCGCCCTTGAGGAGTTTGCGCCTAAGAACACCGAGCGTGGGCAAACCTATCGCGCCAAGGCCGCCGAGCTTAAGGCCAAAATCGAGCAGCAGTAAGACTGAACATTGGAAGCGGAGAGGAGCGCAGGAGCTATGGCAGAAATCCCCGGAATCAATGAACAGGCCCGTCAGCGGCCGGTCTATGTTAATCAAGCCGCCGAGATGGCTAAGGGCTTGGGAATCACCGAGAAGGCCCAGACGCTGGTCAAGGAGGTGGCTGGGCTGCTCGGGAGCGAGCGTTCGGTTCGCGTGAGTAACGCCCCGGCGATGCAGACCTCTGAGGTCGGCACCCCCACCGGTGCCACTGGCGTGCCGGCCTTGGATAATCCCGACGATATGAAGGCCAAGGAGGCGGATCTCGAGAAGTTGATAGCCTATCTCCAGTTGGAGAACGATGAGCAGCAGGCCGAGATGGCGCGCGACCGGATCGAGGTGCAGAAGAACAACCTCGAAACCCAGCACAAGGACCAGATGGAGAAGCTCCAGAAGTCCCTGGACGAGATGGATAAGGCCGCCAAGGCCAATAAGATTTCCAAGATCTTCGGGTGGCTGTTGGCGGCGTTGGCGGTCGTGGCGGCGGTGGTCACCTGCGTGGCGACGGCCGGCGCGGCGGCCCCGTGCATCGCGGCTGGTATTGGCGCGGCGATTGCGGTCGGCTCGATGGTTCTGAGTGAAACCGGTGCGGCCGACAAGATTATCGAGGGGCTAGCTAAGGGCATTGGTGCGCTCGTTAAGGCTTTTGGCGGCGAGATTAGTGACGATGCAGCCAAGATGATTGCCTCGGTGGCCTACTCGCTGGCGATTATGGCCGCCGGGTTGGCCTGCAGCTTCGTCTCGATTGGCACGGCGGCCAGCGCGGCCGTTAGCTCGACGATGCGCATTGTGCAGACTGCTACGCAGCTGCTCAACACCGGGCTGGGCGTGGCCTCCACCGGCGTGAACGCCTATGGCGTCTACGCCAACTACGAGTCTGGCATGGCCTCGGCCGACCTCTCGGAGACCGAGAAGTTCTTGGCCCAGATGCGCCGCCAGCTCGAAGAGAGCCAGGAGGAGCTCCAGGCTATCCTCGAGCAGATTCAGGCCGGCTTCCAGCAGGTGGTTGCCATCCTCTCCTCCGAGACCGATACGCAGAAGGACATTGCCCAGCAGCTGGGCGCGATGGCCTAACGGTTGGAACTGGGAGCAAAGTTCAGCCGCCGGGGGATGCTCGGCGGCTGAATGTTTCTAGCCATTGGTGACGCGTTGTGCTATACTGCGCATGTTCTTCAGAGCCCATCAGAAAGGGAAAACGATGACTGACGATGATGTGTTGGCAATCTTCAAGGAGACCAAGGCGCTCCTGGAGGGCCACTTTGAGTTGCGTTCCAAGCTCCATTCCAACCGCTATTTCCAGTGCGCCGAGGTATTGCGTTGGCCGCATCACGCCCAGACGCTTTGCGCCGAGTTGGTGCGCCGGATGAAGGGCGAGGCGGACATCGGGCCGGTGGATGGCGTGATTTCGCCGGCGCTCGGTGGCATTCTGGTGGGCCATGAGGTGGCCAAGGCCCTCGGCACGCAGTGCATCTTTGCCGAGAAGAATGCTGAGGGGATGCTCACGATGCGCCGCTTCAAGATTGTTCCCGGGCAGCGTTATGTGGTGGCCGAGGATGTGATTACGCGCGGCGGGCGCGTCCAGGAGACGATTGACATCGTGAAGGCTGCCGGCGGCGAAGTGGCCGCGGTGTTGGTGCTGGTCGATCGCTCCGGCGGTAAGGCGAAGTTCGACTATCCTACCTTTGCGCTCCTCCACATTGAGCCGCAGGTTTGGGAGCCGGCCGATTGCCCGATGTGCAAGGCGGGCGAGCCCTTCGTCCATCCTGGTTCGTAAGCAATCGCTCGCAGCCCTTGAGCCGCGTTTCACTTAATCATCTACGGAAGGTCTACGCCGGAGGCGTGGTGGCCGTGGAGGATTTTGACCTGGAGGTGGCCGACCGCGAGTTCCTGGTGCTGGTCGGCCCCTCGGGGTGTGGCAAGAGCACGACTTTGCGGATGGTCGCCGGGCTCGAGGAGATCTCCGGCGGGACGGTGGCGATTGATGGGCGCGTGGTCAACACCCTGCCGCCGAAGGACCGCGACATCGCGATGGTTTTCCAGAACTACGCGCTCTATCCGCACATGACCGTGCGCGAGAATATGGCCTTTGGGCTTAAGCTACGCCGGACTCCGCGCGCGGAGATTGAACGACGGATTGCCGAGGCGGCCGAGGCGTTGGGGCTGGAAGCGCTCTTGGAGCGTCTGCCCAAGAACCTCTCCGGTGGGCAGCGTCAGCGCGTGGCGCTGGGGCGGGCGATTGTCCGTCAGCCGAAGGTCTTCCTCTTTGATGAGCCGCTCTCGAATCTCGATGCGAAGATGCGCGTGGAGATGCGCGAGGAGATTCACCGTCTTCATCATCGGCTCGACGCCACCATCCTCTATGTCACACACGATCAGACTGAGGCGATGACCTTGGGCGACCGCATCGTGGTGATGGAAGGGGGGCACATCCGCCAGGTGGACGACCCGGTGCGTCTCTATAATGAACCGCGCAACCGCTTTGCCGCTGGCTTTATCGGCACCCCGCCGATGAACTTCTTGCCCGTGCGCGTGGTGGAGGGTGGGGGGCTGTACGCTGAAGGAGGGCGCTTGCAACCGCCGGCGGGCTTCGTGCCTGGGTCGGTGGCCGTTGGGCGCTCGTTGCTCTTTGGGGTGCGGCCGGAGCGGTTGCGGGCAGCGCGTTTGGCAGAAGGGGGCGAACTCCCTGCCGGGTGCCTGGCTGGTACGGTTGAGATTGTCGAGCAAATGGGCTCTGAGGCCTTTGTGCACTTTGCCGTGGGAGGCAATCGGCTGATTGCGCGGTTGCCGAGTGATACGCCGGTGCGGCACGGAGAGCGGTGTGCACTCGCGGTGGACTTCCGCCACGCCCATCTTTTCGACCCGGAAAGTGGTGACAGGGTCGATCCGATTGTGGTATCATAAGCGCGTCTATTCAACCTTGAAAGGAGACTGACATGAAGTACGTTTGCCAAGTTTGCGGGTATGTTTATGACCCGGCCGAGAATGACGGGATTCCCTTCGAGCAGCTGCCCGAAGATTGGGTGTGCCCGACCTGCGGCGTCGGCAAGTCCGACTTTGCTGCTGCGGAGTAATGCGGCGCAGACCGAATAAGCGCAACGCGGCGGAGAGTTTCTGCCGCGTTGTGCTTTAATGAGGAAGAGAGACCTATGATTCACGTGCAATGGAAGCAACTGATTGGTGCAGGGTTGGAGCGTTTTCGTCCGGCGCTATGGACCTGTCTGCGCGAAGGCTACAGCTGGAAAACCTTTGCGGCGGACCTTGTGGCCGGGCTGATTGTAGCGGCGGTGGCGTTGCCGCTGGCGATTGCCTTTTCGATTGCGGCCGGATTGCCTCCGCAGGCAGGGATGGTGACGGCGGTGGTGGCCGGGGTGGCCATTTCGCTCTTTGGTGGGTGCCGCGTACAGATTGGCGGGCCGACGGGTGCCTTTATCGTAATTATCTATGGGGTCTATTCGCAGTTTGGGGCCACGGGCCTTCTGGCTGCCACCGTGATGGCCGGAGTGATCCTGGTGCTGCTGGGACTTTGCGGTCTGGGCTCCATCATCAAGTACATTCCCTATCCTGTGACCGTAGGCTTCACTTCGGGCATTGCACTGATTATCTTTGCCGGACAGATTGAGGCGCTCCTCGGGTTGGACTGTACCGCTGCGCTTGCAGGGGCCAAAATGCCTGGCGACTTCGTTGGCAAGCTCGCCATCTATGCCAAGTCGATTGCCACGGTGAACTGGGCGGCTGTGGCCATTTCGGCTATCACCTTGGTCATTTGCATCTATTGGAAGAAGGTGACCAAGCGGGTGCCGGGCTCGATTGTCGCCATTGTCCTGACCACCATCATCGCCCTGGTGCTCAAGCGCTACGGATTGGACGTGGCCACCATCGGTAGCAAGTTCCCTGAGGTCTCCGGCGGCATGGGCTTCGCCTTCCCGAAGCTCGACTGGAGCCAGCTGGACATCCGCGCCCTCTTCTCCCCGGCTATTTCCATTGCGCTGCTCGCGGGGATTGAGTCGCTCCTCTCGGCCGTGGTGGCTGATGGTATGATTGGTAAGCGCCACAACTCCAATACCGAGCTGATTGGCCAGGGCATTGCCAACATCCTTTCCCCGCTTTTCGGCGGCATCCCGGCCACTGGCGCCATCGCCCGCACCGCCACCAATATCAAGAATGGCGGCCAGACGCCGATCGCCGGCATCCTCCACGCCCTCTTCCTGCTCCTGGTGATGCTCTTCCTTGGGCGTTATGCTGCCTTGGTGCCGATGGCAACGCTCGGTGGCGTGGTTGCGATTGTGGCCTACAATATGAGCGAGTGGCACTTGGTCAAGAGCCTACTTAAGAGCACGCGCTCGGATGTGCTCGTGATGCTCACCAGCTTCCTGCTGACGGTCTTTGTGGATCTCACCGTGGCCATTCAGGCAGGTGTGCTCTTGGCGGCCTTCCTCTTCATCCGCCGTATGGGCGAATCGACCGAAGCGCGCGACATTACCCGCCTCCTGGTCGAGCGCGAGGAGGAGAAGCGTGCCGATGACCTGGGGCAGCCCGGTGTGGTTGTCCCGCCTGGCGTGGAAGTCTTTGAGGTCTACGGTGCGCTCTTCTTTGGCGCGGCAGACAAGTTCAAGGACACCTTGCTTTCGCACGCCCACAAGCTTCCGCGAGTGCTCATTCTGCGGATGCGCCATGTGCTGATGCTCGATGCCACCGCGTTGCACTCCCTGGAGGAGGTCTTTGCCCACACGCAGGCCCGTGGCGTTACGCTCGTGCTCTCGGGCGTGACGGCTCAGCCGCTGATGTTGATGGTGCGCTCGGGCTTCCTTGACCGCATTGGCCAGGCGAATGTCCACAGCCATGTGCTTGATGCCTTGGCGCGTGCCCGGGAACTCTTGGCCGAGTCTCCGCGCAAATAAGCTGCCGGATCAATCAAAGAAGATGTGCCACTCACGCGTGCCGTTTGGTGCGCGTGAGTGTTTTTAGGGCCAGCTTCAACACCAGCACCACGGCCTCCTTGGCAATGGCCAGGGACATCTTGCTGGTGCCGGCGGTACGGTCGGCAAAGACGATGGGGACTTCGCGGATTGTAAAGCCGCGCTGCCAAGCCGCGTGAGTGGTCTCGATTTGGAAGCCGTAGCCTTGGGCGGCGATTTGCCCCAGGGGGATGGCGGCAAGCGTCTCGCGGCGGAAACACTTGAAGCCGCCGGTGGGGTCCATCACCGGCAGCCGCGTTAGAAGGCGGACATAAATCCCTGCGCCATAACTCAGGAAGAGTCGGCGCAAGGGCCAGTTGAGGACGCGCACGCCGCCGTTGTAGCGCGAGCCAATGACCAGATCGGCCTGGGCGGTTGCTGCGAGCAGACGGGGAAGGTCCTTGGGGTCATGCGAGAAGTCTGCATCCATCTGCAGGATGTGTGAATAGTCTCGCGCAAGCGCCCAACGAAAGCCGCAGACATAGGCGCGCCCAAGCCCCTCCTTGCGGCGACGGTGCACAATGTGAAGCCGGGCTTCGCGGCGGATTAAGTCCTCGGCCAGGAGGCCGGTGCCATCCGGGGAGGCATCATCGGCAATCAAGACATCGGCAATCGGCAGGGCGGCGAGGACGGCCGTCAGGAACGGCGCTAGATTCTCGCGCTCGTTGTAGGTGGGGACGATAATCAGTGGACAGCAGAGAGCGGCATTCATAGCGCTAGCAACTGAGTTCAGCGAGCAGGGCAAGCAGACGGTCAACGGCCTCAGCTGCCGGCAGGGTAGCAAGGTGTTCACCGCGGCGGTAGAGGGCGAAGGTGCCCTTGCCGCCACAGAGGGCGAGATCCGCCTCGCGCGCCTCGCCCGGGCCATTGACCACGCAGCCCATCACCGCCACATGCAGTCGCTTGGCCTGGGGGTGAAGACGGTAAAAGCGCTCAAGCGCGTCGGAAATATGGTCTGCGGCGGAACGGACATCCACCTGGGTTCGGCCGCAGGTGGGGCAGGAGGTGACCCACGCCCCGGGCGCGCGCAGACCGCATGCACGGAGCAGCTCAACGCCCACGCGGACCTCCTCTTCAATTGGAGCGGTCAGCGAAATCCGTAGCGTATCGCCCAAGCCCTCTTCCAATAGCCGCGAGAGGGCAACGCAGGAGGTGACCGTGCCGCGCAGGGCCGTGCCGGCCTCGGTCAGCCCCAGGTGGAGCGGGTAATCGACCTTGGTGGCGAGCAGGCGATAGGCTGCCAGGGTGCGCGGAATATCGGAGGCCTTAACGGAGATCTTAATGTCGCGGAAGTCGAGCTCCTCCAGCAGGCGAACGTGTTCGAGGGCGCTCTCAACAAGCGCCTCGGGGGTGGCCGTGCCATACTTGGCCAGCAGTTGCTTCCCCAGCGAGCCGCCATTGACGCCAATGCGAATGGGCAACTTGCGCGCCTTAGCAGCCTCGACCACCGCCCGGACGCGGTCCGCCCCGCCGATATTACCGGGGTTGATTCGCAGCGCACTCACGCCGGCTTCGATGGCGGCCAGGGCAAGGCGATAATCGAAGTGAATATCGGCGATAAACGGGAGCCGGCTCTTGGCGCAGAGCGCCTTCAAGGCGCTGGCCGCCTCCTGGTCCGGGACGGCCACGCGAAAGAGGTCGCACCCCAAGTCAGCCGCGGCATCAACCTGCCGCAGGACGGCTGCGGTGTCGGCCGTTGGCACATTGGCCATCGTCTGCACGGAGATTGGGGCCCCGCCGCCGATCGCCACGGGCCCTATGTGAAGCTGACGGGTATGCGTGCGCTGAGTCATCGGAGGTCCTTTTTAGAAGAGGCGCATGGCATCG
>JBJEVY010000026.1:0-10389 GCA_051884775.1 Candidatus Spyradenecus sp.
CGGGCCTAGCTCACCTCGCGCGGGGGCTTCTCGCCCCCGCCCCCCTCGGGAGCGCAGTGCGCTCCACCCCGCCGCGAGCGCGCTTTGCGCACTCGCTCATAAGGCACGTAAGGGGGTGGTTACCGTTCACTGTTCTCTGTTCACCGTTCACCTCCCTCAGCACGCGTAGCAGGGATGCGCTCCGCGCCTCCCTGCCAGGGCCGTTGGGGGTGGCCCCCCAAGCCCCCCGCACGCCAAGAACCCCCAGCCTCACCTTTGACCGCGCTGGCCCAGCGCCTCCGGCCGCTCCAATGGCCGCGCCCTGGCCTTCACCCCGCCTGGCACGGGGCTCCCGGCCGCTCCAATGGCCGCGCCCTGGCCTCCACCCCGCCTGGCGCGGGGCTTCCTCACCGAAAGGCCAGCCCTCCTCCTTCTTTTGGCGGTTCTGTGGCACCGCGCTTGCGCGGTGCAGCGAGCGTCAGCGAGCGCTTGGCTCCAAGCCCCCAGCCACTCCCCCCTGCCGCGCCCTTCCCTCGCATCCGCCCCGGGTTGACCTCGCATCCGCCCCGGGTTCGTTTTGGGCCCGGGGCGGGTGGAACTATTAACACTCAGTCTTATTAGTTTCCCTCGCCCCTGGCGGAAGTTCACCCAGGGCGGATGGCGGCTCACTGTTCACCGTTCACTGTTCACCGTTCACGCTGGCGCGTGCGCAGCGGCGTGCGGATTGTGTTATACTGCGCGGCGTTTTTTTGACTTGATTGGAGTGAAGCGTTATGCAGATTAGCAAGTTGGCGTTTATGTTTACCGAGGCGGAGATCAATGGCGGCCTGGCGGCTGCGCTCGAGAAGATGGGCGAGGCGCAGGGCAAGGAGTTGCTCAAGAAGGTGAAGGATCCGCAGGTGGTGCTGAAGGATGGGCTCTTGATTTTCAAGTGCAAGGCCTCGATGGGCTTCATCCCGATGCCGGTGGAGGCGCAGATCCGCCTGGCGCCGGCGAAGGAGGGCGCGGCGCTGGATGTGACGCTGGAGAAGGTGTCGATGGCGATGATGGGCGGGGCGGCTGGCGCTTCGGCGTTGATGGGGCAGTTGGCGACGGCGGTGGCGGGGAAGCCCGGGCTCGCGGTCAATGGCAACACGCTGACGGTGGATTTGGCAGTGCTCGCGCAGTTGCGGCAGATTACCCTGGGCGGCAAGCTCAAGGACATCGCGATTGTCAATGGCACGCTCGCGCTCGACTTCTCGTAAGGGGAGGCGGAAGCAATGAAGTTCTACGATTTTCTCAAGTCTCGCCACTTGGTTGAAGCGTGCACCTGCGAGGAGGCCAAGATGGCCGAATTGCTGGAGAAGCCGCTGACGCTCTATGTGGGCTTCGACCCCACGGCTTCGTCGCTCCAGGCGGGCAACTATGCCGCGATTCAGACATTGGCGCAGTTCCAGCGCGCCGGCCACCGCGTCATTGCCCTGGTCGGCGGGGCCACGGGGATGATTGGCGACCCTTCCGGTCGCTCCACCGAGCGCAACTTCCTCTCCGAAGAGCAGCTGAAGATTAACCTTGAGGGGATCAAGGAGAACCTCTCGCGCTTCCTCGACTTCAACCACCCCACCAATCCCGCCATCCTGGTCAACAACTACGATTGGTACAAGGACTACACCATTCTGCCCTTCTTGCGCGAGGTGGGGACCCTCTTCCGGATGAAGCCGATGCTCGCCAAGGATTCGGTCCAGAAGCGCCTGAATGCCGAGACCAACTCGATGACCTTCACCGAGTTCTGCTACCAGATTCTCCAGGGCTACGACTTCTACTACCTCTATAAGCACTACGGCTGCACGCTCCAGGTGGGCGGGGCCGACCAGTGGGGCAATATCACCGCCGGCACCGACCTCATCCGCCGCCTCGAGCCCGAGGCCGAGGTCAACGGGCTGACCATTCCCCTGGTCTGCGACGCGAATGGGCAGAAGTTCGGCAAGTCCGCCGGCAATGCCATCTTCCTCAACGCCGCCAAGACCAGCGTCTACGCCTTCTATCAGTTCTTCCTGCGCACGCTCGATGCCGATGTCATCCGCTATCTGAAGATCTTCACCTTCCTCGATGACGCGCGCATCGCCGAGCTCGCCGCCGAGTTGCAGGCCCACCCTGAACAGCGCGCCCCGCAGAAGGCCCTGGCCGAGGAGCTCACCCGCGCCGTCCATGGCGAGGCCGGCCTCGAGACCGCCCGTAAGGCCTCAGCCGTCCTCTTCGGCGGCACCCTCGAGGGGCTCACGGCCGCGGAGCTCGAAGCCATTGCCGCCGATGTCCCCTCGGCCGAACTGTTCGCCGGCGAGGTCCTTGGCAAGAGCGTCATCGACGTGGCTGTGGCCGCCGGCTTCCTCAAGAGCAAGGGCGAGGCGCGCCGCCTCATTCAGGGGGGCGGCCTCTCGCTCAACAACGTGAAGGTGGCGGACCCCGCGGCGGTGGTCGACCCCGCAGCGCCGGTTGAGGGCAAGGTCCTCCTGCTGCGCCAGGGGAAGAAGAACTACTTCCTGCTCAAGGTGAAGGCCTAAGGGCCGCCCTACGCAATGCTCACGCCCGCGACCATCGACGCGATCGGCGCACTGATGGCGCGGGCCGGCATTTTTGAGGCCGACCTGCGCGAGCAGTTTGTCCTCGGCAGCGGTAGCGGTGGGCAGAAGATCAATAAAACCTCCAGTGCTGTGCGCCTGACCCACGAGCCTAGCGGCCTCTGGGTCAAGGTGCAGGCCTCCCGCTCGCGCGAAGATAATCGCTGGCTTGCCCGCCGCGCCCTCGCCGAAAAACTCCTGGAAATCCGCGATGGCGAGGCCTCCAAACGCCAGCAAGAGCGCGAGAAAATCCGCCGCCAAAAGCGTCGCCGCTCCCGCCGTCAAAGGGCCCGAATGCTCGACGACAAGGCCAAACACGCCGCCAAAAAAGCCGCCCGCCGGTGGATGCCGGAGTGAGCGGCTTGCGATGACTCTGGGGAACCGTGGGAGTTTTTTGAGAGGGTGGGGCAAGCGGACAGCCGACAGCCGACAGCTGACAGCTCGCAAAGCGACGGATAAACCTTCGCTCCAAAGGACTTCCTTTCACGGCTCAGACGGGCTTTATACTTTGAGCGCCAGCGCTGTCCGCTGTCGGCTGTCGGCTGTCCGCTAGGCTCGCACCGCGAGCCTAAAAGAGCTCGCCCTGAATGCAACTGACCGGGGCGAAGGAGCGGCGGTGTTCGGGGCAGGGGCCGAATTGGCGGAGGGCGGCGAGGTGGGGGGCAGTGCCGTAGGTCTTGTTCTGGGCAAAGCCGTAGGCGGGGTAGAGACGGTCGAGCGCGCGGCAGAGACGGTCGCGCGTCACCTTGGCGATGATGGAGGCACAGGCGATGAGTAGGCTCGTGGCATCGCCCTTGACGATGGCGGTGTGTGGAATGGGCAGTCCTTTGACCGGGAGGCCATCGACCAGGGCGTGGTCGGGCAGGGGGGTGAGCTCTTCAAGGGCACGGCGCATGGCCAGGTGGGTGGCGCGCAGGATGTTTAGCTCGTCAATCTCGCGGGCCGAGGCCTGACCGGCCGCCCAGCGGATGGCCGGGTGGGCGGTGATAAGGTCGTAGAGCGCCTCGCGCTTGCGCTCAGTCAGCTGTTTGGAGTCGTTCACCGCCGCGAGCTCCTCGACCGCGAGGCGCGGCAGATCCTCCGCCGAGATGGAGACTGCCCCGGCCACGACCGGCCCGGCCAGGCAGCCGCGCCCAGCCTCATCCACCCCCGCCAGCGCCGCCCCGGGATGGTCGGCCCAAAAGGCCGCCTCGTGCACTAGCAACGGATGGCTCATTGGGCGCGGGCGGTGAGGTCGTAGCCGCGGGTGCCGGTGAGGGTGACGGGGAGGAAGTCGCCGGGGTTGACGCCTTCGGGCAGATGCGCGAGGCGGGTGAGGCCATCGACCTCCGGGGCCTGGTGGGGCAAGCGGGCGAGGGCACCCCCGGTGGGCGTGCGCGAGAGGATGAGGGCGCGGGCGGTGGTGCCGACGCGTTCGCGGTTGCGCTCTTTGGCGATGGCGCGCTGGGCGGACATCAGGCGGGCGAGGCGATCGCGGGCGACCTCGGGCGGGGGCAGGCCGGGGAGGTCAGCGGCGGCGGTGCCGGCTTCGGGGGAGAAGATGAAGGTGCCCAGGGCGTCGAAGCGGACGCGCTGGATGTAGTCGAGCAGGGCCTGGAAGTGCTCCTCGGTTTCGCCCGGGAAGCCGACCATGCAGGTGGTTCGGAGGGTGGCGCCGGGGACGGCGGCGCGGAGGCGTTCGGGGAAGGTGTCGATGGCGGCGATGGTGTCGGCGCGGCGCATCGCGCGGAGGATGTCGGGGTGTGCGTGCTGGATGGGGAGGTCGAAGTAGGGGACGATGTGCTTGGCGCCGGCCATCACCTCGAGGAGTTCGTCGGTGACGTGGTTATGGAAGCCGTAGAGCCAGCGGAGCCAGAAGTCGCCCTCAAGGGCATCGAGCCGGCGGAGGAGTGCGGCCAGGGAGGAACCGTTGCGCAGGTCCTTGCCGTAGGCGGTGACATCCTGGGCGATGAGGTTGATTTCGCGGGTGCCGGTGGCGATGAGTTCGCGCACTTCGGCCTCGATGGCCTCCATCGGGCGCGAGCGGAGGTGGCCGCGGAATTGCGGGATGGCGCAGAAGGCACAGGCGTGGTTGCAGCCCTCGGCAATCTTGGCGTAGGCAAAGATTTGCCCGGAGAGGCGGAGGGCGGCAATGGGCTTATCGAAGGTGCGCGTGGGCAAGCCGGGCGCTACGGCCAGGAGGGCCTCGCGGTCGCTCCGGCGGCGATGCTCAAGCTGCTTGAGCAGCTCGGGTAGGCGGTCCAGCTCGTCCACGCCCAGAAAGGCATCGACCTCGGGGAAGGCGTCGAGCATCTGGGCGCGGTAGCGCTGGGGCATACAGCCGGCCACGATGACGGCCTTGCAGTGGCCTTCGGCCTTGTAGGCGCAGGCCGAGAGAATATTCTCGGCCCCCTCTTCGCGCGCGCTCTCGATGAAGGCGCAGGTGTTGACGAGGATGACATCGGCCGCCTCCGGGCTCGGGGCCAATTGATAGCCGGCCTTGAGGAGATAACCGGCCATCGCCTCGCTGTCGGCCAGGTTCTTCGAGCAGCCCAGCGAGATAATGCCAATGGTCTTGACGCGCATCTTAGAGCCCCAGGTCTTCGTTGACGAGCAGGATGGTGGTGGGCGTGCAGCCCGGGCGCTGCTTGATGATGGAGGTGACGCGGCAGATGCTCTCGGGGCAGCTGCCGGCGCACTGCGCGCAGGTGCCGGTGACCGCACAGGGGGTCTTGCGCCCCAGACGGTAGGCGTTGACCGGGCCGGCCACCTCGGCAATGCGGTCGAGGGCCGCGTGCACGCCCCCGCGCACCAGCTTGTTGCGCCCGATGAGCAGGACCACCTGGCGGGGGCCGAAGGTCATCGCGGCCACGCGGTTACCGTTGCCATCGATGTTGACGATGATGCCCTCTTCGGTGAGGGCGTTGACCGAGGAGAGGAAGAGGTCGCAGGTCAGCTGGCGGCGCATAATCTCGAGCTTCTCCTCGGGCGAGAGGTTGGGGAAGCCGTGGTTAAGAATCTCCTTGCCCGCATCGCGCAACTCGCGCGTCAGGTTCAAGCACGCCACCGAGAGCGACCCGCCAAAGCCAATGCTCTGGGCCGGCTCGGCCAGGGTGAGCAGCTTCGCGCGCGCTTCCTCGCGCGTAGCGCAGACCTCGACCATAAAGCCGCGGGCGCGGAGCTTTTGGGCAACGGCTTCCAGACGCGTGGTCGAAAGCCAAGAGAGCATGTCATTGACGGTGGATTGTTCCATGGTTCGCCTCCCGATAGGCAAGGACAAGAAAGAGACCTCCCAGCGCCAGGAGCACCACGGAGATCAGTTGACTGAACGAAAGCCCAAAGTAAGTCTCCCCGCGCGGATCATCGCGCAGGCACTCCACCCCAAAGCGCAGGAGCGCGTAGACTGTCAGGTAGACCCCGCCCACCGCCTTCTCGCGCACCCCCGCCGGCAACCGCCGATAGAGCACCCACAGCCCCCCGAAGAGCGCCAGGCACCCCGCCGCCTCAATCAGCTGCGTCGGCCAAGTGGGCAACGTCTCGGGCGCGTATTGGCTAATCTGCCGCAGAAAGACCTGGTGCTTCCACGGCGGGGTCTGCGCCGGATAGCGCACGCCCAGGAAGTTCCGGCAAACGCCCCCAAAGCAGCAGCCGTGGAAGAAGCACCCCACGCGCCCAAAGGCGTGCCCCAGCGGCACAAAGACCGCCGCAAACCCCAGCAGCCCCAAGGGCCGCTCCCCCTTCACGAGCGCATAGACAATCAGCCCGGCCACCGCCGCCCCAAAGCCCCCGTAGAAGACCAATCCCCCCCGCCATACGGCAAACATCTCCAGCGGCGCCCCCGCAAACTCCGTCCGCCAATTCTGCCACACGTAGACCGCCCGGGCCCCCAGTACCCCGCACACCGCCGCCACCATCACCAGCGTGTCGACATCCTTTGGATTGCGCCCGCTCAACTTCGCCAGACGCAAGGCCAAGAGATAACAGGCCAAGAAACCCAGCGCGAGCATCACGCCATACATCTGAATCTGCAGACCAAAAAGCGAAAACAACTCCGAGTGCATAACGCCGCGCATTATAGCGAAAATTGGGAGGACTCGCTACGGGATGGAGATGAGAGATGACCGATGAGAGGTGGCTGAGGCGCGCTCCGCCCTCCTCTGTCCTCGCTTTTGCAACTGTGCGCGCGGTTGCAAAAGGGCTCCGCCTTTTGGTATAGTGCGCGCGTTTTCGGCGGTTTGGCCGGACTTCGGCGGGCGGATGAGCCTGCATTTCCCCTTGTTTTATTGGTTTAATATGACATCTCAAGTGGCCCTGACGGGCGGCATTGCTTGCGGCAAGAGTATGGCGGAGGCCTGTTTTAGGGCCTGTGGGTGCCGCGTGCTGGATGCCGATCGGGTGGTGTGGGCGCTGGAGGCGCCGGGGGGCGAGGCCGTTGAGCCCATTGTGGCGCGCTTTGGGCGCGGCGTCTTGGGGGCGGATGGGGGAATTGACCGCAAGGCGTTGGCCGAGCGGGTCTTCGGGGACACGGAGGCGCGGCGGGCGTTGGAGGCGATTGTACACCCCTTGGTGCGCGCGGCGGTGGCGCGTTGGTTGGGGGAGGCGCGCGCGGGGGAGGTGAGCATCTTCTCGGCGGCATTGCTCTATGAGTGCGGATGGGAGGCGGCGTGGCCGGTGGTGGTTTGCGTGGCGGCTTCGGAGGCCACGCAGGTGCGGCGGATGATGGAGACGCGGGGAATGAGCGAAGCGCAGGCACGTGCGCGGTTGGCTTCACAGATGCCCGTGGCTGAGAAGGCGCGGCGTGCGCAGTGGGTGCTGCGCAATGATACAGACGATTTGGATGCGCTTAAGGCGCAAGTTGAAGAGGTCCTGGCGGCAATCCGGAGCGATGGCCGGGCAGGAAGCAAGTAAGGAATTCGCATGGAAGCAGAGCAGACACAGGCGCAAGGTCCTGCGTTTCGGGCTCGCCGGGTGGCAAGACCGAAGAAGATGGAAGCCGAGGGTGCGGCGGAGAATGGGAACGGGCGGATGGCCCGTCCGCGTGGGCGGCCCCCGAAACAGCGGCCGGAAGCGGGGAGCCCTGAGCCGGTTGAGGCCGCTCCCGTGGCGGTGGAAATTGAGCAGCCCACACCGGCTCCGGCCGCGGCCTTGCCGATTGTTGATGGCGGGATGCCCTCGATGACGCCCGGGCCGGAGTTGACGTCGGAGGTGGCGGCCGCGTTGCCGGAGTTTGACGAGGTGCCTGGCGAGGAGCCGGCCGCGAGCGAGCCGGTCCAGCCCGTGCAACCCGAGCCGACCGAGTCGGCGGCTGAAGCGCCGCAGGGGCAGACCCGTTGGGAGCGGAAGAAGTCGCGCTGGGAGCGGCGGAAGATGGCGCGCCAGGGCTATCGCGAGGCGCAGCAGGGGCAGCCGGCCGAGCCGCCGGCGCCGCAGTATGAGCCGTTGCCGCCGGATACGCCGCCGCTCTACTTGAAGCAGTTGGAGAGCGTGCCCTTTGAGGAGTTGGTGAGCCATCTGCCGCCGGACCGTGCGGAGGATGCCATCAATATGCGCCGGCACGAGGTGATCATGGAGCTCATCCGCGTGCACCTGAAGCGGCGGGGGACGGTGGTGGCCACCGGCACCCTCGAGCTGGTCAATGGCGGCTTTGGCTTCCTGCGTTCGGCGGCGAACAACTATCTGCAGTTCCCCGAGGACGTCTTCGTGAGCCAGCAGCAGATCCGCCGCCACGGTCTGCGCACGGGCGACCTGGTCGAGGGCCCCATTCGCGAGCCGCGCGACCGCGATAAGTTCTTCGCGCTGGCCAATGTGACGCTCATCAATGAGTTGCCCGTGGAGCAGGCCAAGCGCATTGCGCACTTTGAGTATCTCACGCCCATTTTCCCGGATCGGCGCATCCTCTTGGAGACGACCAAGCAGGAGATGAGCACGCGCGTGATGGACCTCTTTGCGCCCGTGGGCTTTGGGCAGCGCGGGCTTATCGTGGCCCCGCCGCGTACCGGCAAGACGGTGCTGCTGCAGAAGATTGCCAACGCCATCAGCGCGAACTACCCGGATGTGGAGTTGATGATTCTGCTCATCGACGAGCGCCCCGAGGAAGTGACCGATATGCAGCGCAACACGAAGGCCGAGGTCTTCTACTCCACCTTCGACGAGGAGCCCCAGCGCCACTGCGCCGTCTCTGAGATGGTTATCGAGGTGGCCAAGCGCAAGGTCGAGAGCGGCAAGGACGTGGTCATCCTCCTGGACTCCATCACCCGCTTGGCCCGCGCCTACAACACCGCCGCCCCGCACTCGGGCAAGATCCTCTCCGGCGGTCTGGATGCCAATGCGATGCACAAGCCCAAGCGCTTCTTCGGCGCGGCGCGCAACATCGAGTTCGGCGGCTCGCTCACCATCCTGGCCACGGCCCTCATTGAGACCGGCAGCAAGATGGATGATGTGATCTTTGAAGAGTTCAAGGGCACCGGCAATATGGAGCTGCGGCTCGACCGTCTCCTCTCCGATCGCCGGATCTTCCCGGCCATCAACATCGAGCAATCCGGCACCCGCAAGGAGGACCTCCTGGTCCACCCCGACGAACTCTTGCGCATCTGGGCGATGCGCAAGGTCCTCACCTCCATCGGCCCGAGCGAGGCGATGGATTCGGTCCTCAAGCGCCTGCGCCTGACCGGCTCGAATGCCGAGTTCCTGATGAGCATCAAGGAGGGTGACGCGCGCTAAGCCGCCGCCCCCGTAAGGAGATCTTTCAATGGCTGATAATCGCAAGAACGCCGGGCGCGTCTACCACCGCTCGGCCAAACCCCGCAAGAGCGCCTCGCGCACCTTCGGCGAAAGCGCCGATTGGTCCGACCACGAGGGCTGCGAGGCGCTCTATACCAACCGTCTCGTCGACCTGGTCAAGTGCCTGCGCCCCGGGCAGTGGGTCAAGAACCTCCTCCTCTTGGCCGCGCCCTTCTTCGCCTTCTTCGATAAGGCCGCCCGCGCCAACACCAGCCCCTGCTCGAGCCCCTGGGACCCCATCTACCTTCAGGAGCGCCTCGGCCTGGCCTTCATCGCCTTCGTTCTCCTCTCCGGTGCGGCCTATGTGCTCAACGACTTGGCCGACCTCCCCAGCGATGCGCGCAACCCCCTGCGCAAGGAGCGCCCCTTGCCCGCCCGCAAGGTCTCGGCCGGTGCCGCCGGTGTCCTGCTGGGCTGCTGCCTGGTGTTGGGCTTGGCTGCGGCTTGGCAGGTGGGGCGCGAGTGCGGCTTTGCCTCGCCCTTCCTCTGGGTGGCGGCGGCCTATGTGCTGCTTCAGCCCTTCTACACCTTTGTGGCGCGGCGCCTGGGCACCGAAGTGGCGGCGATGACCGTGGCTGCGGGCTTCGTTCTGCGGGCACTGGCCGGGGCGGCGGCGATTCATGTGCCGTGTTCGGGCTGGCTGCTGCTGTGCGTCTTCCTGGGCACGCTCTTCGTGGCGCTGTGCAAGCGCCGCGCGCAGAGCTTCCTCAAGAGTTCCCCGCAGCTGCCGGCTGCCGAGGGGCGCATCCTCGACCTGGAGATTATCCTCTCTGCCGCCAGCACCATCGCAACTTACAGCCTCTACGCCTGTGCTCCGGCCACCGCCGAGAAGTTCGGCACCAACGCGCTCATCTGGCTTCTGCCGCTGGTCCTCTTTGGCCTCTTCCGCTTCCTGCGCCTGACCTATGGCGAGCGCGCCACCGGCAACCCCGAGAGCGCCCTCTTCCGCGACCCGGCCCTCCTCGGCACCATTGTCGCTTGGCTCGCCCTCTGCGTGGCCCTCCTGCGCTAACCTATGAAGCACCAGCTCACGACGCTGCCCAACGGCATCCGC
>JBJEVY010000027.1:0-10151 GCA_051884775.1 Candidatus Spyradenecus sp.
AGTTGAATGGCCAATGTCCCATTCCTGAAGTTCCAAGCTGCTAGGCGCTCGTCTCTCCAACTTGAACGCCCAGGAAACGTCCCGTAGAAACGCGTCATAATATCCACCAGCGTCTCGAACTCTTTGACAGGCTCAGAGCGTGGATCACGCAAGGAGGCTGCTGCCTGGGGATAGGTGTGTATTCCCAAAATGGCATAGACCTGCTGACTCTTTGGTGTTTGCAGGATGTAGTATTTGTCCAGTGCGCGTAAGCGCTTTTCAACGGGGAAAGCCCATGCGGTTGCTTCACCGATGTGGAGTTCTTCTGCTGTTGGCTTTTGAATCCCTTGTAAGTGGCTTCCAAAGTCAACCCGAAAGAGCCCCCGTAATTCCTCGGTCCCGTTGCGGGGGTTCTCTGCCGGAACAAAGTGTCGCTTGGCAATGACCTCCTCTTGCGTTGGTGCAGGGGGGACGTCGGCCTTGGGTAAAGCGCTCTCTGACTGTGCGGCTTGAGGTGCTTCGTTCTGGTGGGGGCGTTTCATTCCCAGTGCCGGCCAAGAGCAGTCCAAACGCGAGAGGAGGCACTCGGCGAGGCGGAGATCGCGTTGAGAAGCGAGGGGAATAAAAAGCGAATGTTCCTCTGCAGGGCCGTATTCGTCGGGGAAGGGGGAATAATTGCCTGTCAGGGTGGGTAGTTGTGATGGCGGAACAAATCGAGAGGGCTTGCGGTTGGAAAGGGGCGAGAAGGTCAGCTCCTCAAGCGCAGGCAAGGGCGCAACGGTCATCTCGTGCGAGGGCGTGCTGTAGCGCTGTACACCGGTGATTCCCAACGGATAGATCCGAGTTACGGTTGGGGGCAGTTTTGCCTGAGCCAAGGCGTAAATGCGCCCCTGAGTGGAGTCAATTGGGAAATAAAGCAAGCGGGAGAGTAATAATCCCATCGGTACGCCACGCGAATTGGCACCCAACGAGACGAGGTAACACTGGTGTGCACGCGAACTCACCTCAACCGAGTAGCGCGTCTGCAGCGTCACGCCAAGTTGTATAATGCGCTCCTGTTCGCTCCCGCCAATGAAACGCCACTCCAACGCCTCCAAGCGTAACCCCTCCGCCACACAAACTGCCGCGAAAACAACTCCGATCACGAATGAACAAATCCCTCTATACATCGACGAACCTCTCATTCTCTGTGTAATAAAGACGCTTCCTCCTAAGTTTCCTCCAGGCGCCTAGGAGAGCCCGTCACGAAACACACGAAGGAAGCGCGATACTGCACGGACAGTTCGTCTTCAAGCGGTGCGTCGTGACGAAAGTTTCCTAGGCTTTGGAGGACGCACCCCATGGACATCATGGGGATGATTTTATCTGTTGCCCTAACAGCAACTGGCGGTATCGTAGCAAACAGCCCTCCAAACGCAACTTCTTACCCCGGGCCAACCTTCTCGCCCGCCCCGGGTGCGTGCGCGCACCGTTAACTATAGGGGCTTCTAGTGCCAATGAGCGAGTGCGCGGAGCGCGCTCGCGGCGGGGTGGAGCGCCCTGCGCTCCCGAGGGGGCGGGGGCGAGAAGCCTCCGCGTGGGTTCGTTGGCCGGGCGGGGTGCGGCAATGTCGCGCAGAATGGTGTATAATAGCGGCGTATGAATCAGTTTACGTATTTGGTGGCCTTTTTGGTTTTGATTGCGCTGATTGCGGTGGTTCCGGCGGTGGTGCGGCGGTGGCATATTCCTTCGGTGGTGGCGATTATGGCGGTGGGGATTTTGATTGGGCCGCATGGGTTGGGGTTGCTAGGGTGGATTGCGGAGGTGATTCCTTCTGAGGTGGATGCACGCGCGCTGAGGAGCGTGGTGGATGCCTTTGGCTTCCTGGGGTTGGTCTTTCTGATGGCGTTGGCGGGGGCGGAGACGGATCTGCGGATGTTGGTGAATGAGAAGCGGGCGGTGGCGGCGCTGTCGGTGCTGACCTTTCTGCTGCCGGCGGCGGCGGGGTTTGGGGTCTATTGGCTCTTTGACCCGGGCAAGCCGATTAGCGCGTGGGTGTACGCCTCGCTCTTTGCTTCGCACTCGATTGGCATCGTCTTTCCGGTGATTCGGGAGATGGGGTTGGTGCGCTCGCGCTTCGGGATTGCGGTGCTTTCTTCGACGGTGATTACGGATATTCTCTCGCTGATTTTGCTGGCGGTGTGCGTGCAGTTGCAGGCGCATCAGCTGGGGCCGGAGGCGATTCAGGGGATTTCGATCCTTGAGCGTTTTGATTGGGGGTGGCTGGGGGCGTGGTTTACGCCGTGTTTCGTGGGGCTGATTTTCGTCTTTATTGCAGTGGTGATGGCGGTGGTGCCGCTGTTGTGGCGCCTGGTGGAGCATTTGCTGCCGGAGGGGGACGAGACGAAGGTGACCTTCTTCTTGCTGGTGGTGCTCTCGATCGTCTTGGCGGGTGAGGTGCTGGGGGTGAACCTGATTGTGGGGGCCTTTGTGGCGGGGATGGCGGTGGTGCGTTCGCCGGGCTTTCGCAAGCCGGGCGAGGATATTCACCGGAAGCTGGAGGCGATTGGCTTTGGGCTGGTTATCCCCTTCCTCTTCCTGAGTGTGGGCTTCCATGCGGATTTGGGGGTCTTCTTTGGGATGAATGAGGGCGGGAATGTGTTGCGGAGCCTGGGGATTGCCGGGGCGACGATTGTGGGGTTGGTGGGGAGCAAGGTCTTTAGCGGCTGGCTGGCGATGCGCCTGTCGGGCTTCGGGAACCGGCATGGGCTGTGCGCGGGGTTGATGACGGTGCCGCAGCTCTCGGCGACCTTGGCGGCCGCGGCGGTGGCGCTTTCGCTCAAGCTCTTGGATGAGACCTTCTTCAACGCGATTGTCGTGCTCTCGCTGGTAACGACGCTACCGGTGCCGACCTTGGTGCGGCTGCTGATTGAGCGCTCGGGGGTCTCCTTCGATACGCAGCCGCGCGGAACGGCCGCCATCAAGGAGGCTGACTCGCTTGCCGAGCTGAACCATCTGGACCTTTCGGTGTAAGGAGGCCGGGCGATGGACGAGCAGAAGGCCGAGGCGCTGTTGACCCTTGAGGGACTGTCGATTACCTTCCGCACGCCGGGGGGCGAGGTGACGCCGGTGCCGGAGGTGAGTTTGCAGGTGCGCGCGGGCGAGCGGGTGGCATTGGTGGGCGAGAGCGGGTGCGGGAAGTCGATTACCGCCCTAAGCGTGACGGCCCTGCCGCCGACCGACCGCGCGCTGCGCCGGGGATCGATTCGCTTTGCCGGGCAGGAATTGGTGGGGCATACGCAGGCGCTCGCGAAGGTGCGGCGCGGAGGGATTGCGTACGTCTTTCAGGACCCGATGGCGAGTCTGAACCCCGTGATGACGATTGGCGCGCAGATGGCCGAGGCCTTGCCGCCGATGGCGCGGCGTGAGCGGCATGCGCGGATTGTGGCATTGCTGGCCGATGTGGGGCTGCCGGACCCGGCGCGCGCGGCGGAGGCCTATCCGTGCGAGCTCTCGGGCGGGCAGTGTCAGCGGGTGATGTTGGCAATGGCCTTGGCCGCCGAGCCGCAGTTGTTGATTGCCGACGAGCCGACCACGGCGTTGGATGTGACGACCCAGCGGTTGATCTTGGGGCTGATGGTGGAGTTGGCCGCCAAGCGGCAGATGGCCCTCCTGCTCATTACGCACAATCTGGGCATTGTGGCGAACTATATGGAGCGGCTCTACGTGATGTATGCTGGGCGGATTGTCGAGAGCGGGCCGGTGCGCGAGGTGATAGCCTCGCCTCGCCACCCCTACACGCGCGGGCTGATTGCCGCTGTGCCGAGTCTGCGCCTTGATAAGCCGCGGCTGCAGGATATTCCCGGCACCGTGCCGCCGGCGGGGCGCTTTCCCCCGGGGTGCGCCTTCGCTCCGCGCTGTCCCTTGGCCACCGAGGCCTGCAGCGCCGCCGTCCCGCCCCTGCGCCTAGAGGGTGCAAGGGCTACGCGGTGCGTGCGCTAGCGCTACGCGCTAGATGACAGAAGGGGCCTTCCGGCCGCTTATTCCTTCGGCGGAGTAAAACCCGGCGGGAGGGTGTGGTAGGCGCGGACGTAGCGCTTGAGGTTGACCCCTTCGCGGGGGAAGCCGGCTTCAATCAAGAGATTCCCGTAGGCGATGGCGTAGTCTTCGCAGAGCTCAGTGTCTTCCTTGGCGTGGCGCGCAAGGAGGGCTTCGACAAGGACTTGCGCCATGGTGAGGCCTTCGGTGCGGCGGCCGGCCTGGAGGGTCACGGCGCGGGCGAGGGAGAAGCGCAGGGGCAGTTGCACCAAGAAGGAACTCTCGGGATCGGCCGAGAGGGCGCGGTTGAGGATTTGCTCGGCTTCGGCGTAGTGCTTGTTCTCGAGAAGGTAGTCGGCGTATTGGCTGAGGTAGGCGGGCTGCTCGGGGTAGAGGGCTTCGACCAGGGCGTAGAAGGGGCGGGCGCGCTCGGGGGTGGCGGAGGATTGGGCAATCTTGGCAGCGTCCAGGAGGTCGAGCCAGTGGGGCTGGGCGAGCTTGAAGGCTGAAAGGTAGGCAGCGAGGGCCTTGTCGTGCTCGGCAAGGGTCTCCCAGGCGCGGGCGGTGGAGAGTTCGCGGTCGGCCAAAGCCTGGAGGAAGGGGTCCTGACCGTTGATCTCGCTGGCCTTGGCGTAGTCGCCGCGGAGGGCGGCAATGCGGCCTTGGCGGAGGACTTCCAGGACAGGGCCGAGGTCGGCGGCGAGGGCTTCGGGGACGTGGAACCAGGGCATCTGGGCATCCACGTGGTCGGCAAAGGCGCGGCAGAGTTCGCGGACGTTGTCGCGGTGGAAGAGGAGTTCGCGGGCGTGGGCAGGCTCGTTGCGCGGGAGCTTGGCGGGAATGGGCTCGGCGAGGGCGCTTTGGAGCTTGGCGGCATCATCGACCAGGCAGCTGGAGAGGAGGGTGATGGGGGCGCCGAGGCGGGTGAGTTCGAGGCTGCGGGCCACCTCCGGGCGGTCGGCAATGGCCGAGAGGGCGTCGAGCTCCAAGGTGATGGGGGCGCGGGAGGCGACGAGCTGCCAGTGGTTCGGACCGGTACACCAGAGCTGGAGGTGCGGGAAGCGGGCCTGGAGGATGGCGAGGCGCTCAAAGAGCATCCGCGCATCGAGGGCGTGGGCATCGAGGGCGTAGATGAGCAGGCCATCGGGCTTGAGGTAATCCTGGGCGGCTTTAAGGGCGCCGGAGCCGAAGTAATCGCGCTCCTCGGCGAGATAGGCGGGCGGGAGTTCCACCCAGAGGGCATCGTAGAGGCCGGCGAGCTTGCCGGTTTCGTAGGTGGAGAGGAGCGGGGCGGCGGCGAGGTCCTGCGCGCGCAGGGCGATGCGGGCGTTCGGGGCCGGCTTGAGGAGGGTGGGGATGAGCTGGGCGAGGGCGCGGGAGGCCACATCCATCCCGGATTTGACGAGGAGGCGGCCATCGCGGAGGCGGACGCCTTCGGTGCCGCGGCCGGTGTAGAAGCAGTCGCGCGCGGCGATGGGGGCGAAGGGGTTGACTTCGCCGAGCGGCTCTTCGGCGATGGGCGTGCGGTTGCCGAACCAAACGAAGCCGGCCGCGAGGGCGAGGAGGCCCGAGAGGATGCGTGCCAAAAGTCGGCGGCAGGTGCAGAGGAGCCAGAGCGGCGCGCCAATCATCAGCCCGGCAAGCGTGGCCGAAAGAAGGGGCTGTGTGGGGACACGGCCGAGGAGGAGCGTGCCCAGGATGAGCCCGCAACAGCCGCCGCAGAAGATGGCCAGCCGGCCGCGCTCACGCGTCTCGCCCGCCCAGAGCACCGGCAGGGCGATGGCCGCCGGCGCAAGGTAGAGCCACGCCCGGCCGAGGACGAAGGCGCGCCACTGCGCGTAGGTGGCCACGGCGCTCAGGCCCAGTTGCGTCCAGGCGTGGACCTCGCGCTCCAGGTTGCCCAACGCGCCACAGGCCACGCACGCGGCAATCAGCATTAGCAGTGCGCGGCTGCGCGGCCCCGGGGCGAAACGCTTCTCCCGGAAGCGCCACGCGAGCCAGGCCGCCAGCACGCCGAGGGCGCACGCGGGCAGGATGGCAGGCAGGAAGAGGGGCAGCTGGCCGGACCAGGCGCGCAGGAGGGCGTTGGCCGTGGCCGCGAAGAGGGTGAGGCACAGGGGCAGGAGGAAGCAGAGGGTCAGGTGCATAGGGGTGGGGGAGGGTTAGGCGTTGTGGGGGACGAAGCGGGCGCGACGGTTGCGCTTGGGGTCGCCGAAGATGTCGTGGCTGCGCAGGGTGTAGGTGATGGCGTTGTGGCCCCAGAGGGCTTCGAGCGCGGTGATGCAGTCGGCCGTGGGGTTGACGGACCAAGAGGGGTCGGGCTCGATGGTGGCCGAGCGGTTGCCGGGCAGGTCGAGCGTCAGGGAGATGGGGTAGCCGCCGGGGTGGTCGGAGAGGATGGCGCGCAACTTCTCCATCTTCTGGGAGGAGGGGACATCGTTGTCGACGCGGCAGTGGATACGCAGGTTCTTGGCGAAGATGCCCGGCGCATCGGGCAGGGCATAGACTTCGCTTCCAAAGATGACCGGCTCGCGGCCCTCTTCGCACTTCACTTCGCCGCAGATGAGCACCGGGGCGTCGACCTCAAAGAGTGCCTGGTTCTTCTCGTAGGCATCGTTGAAGGCGAGAATCTTGACGGTGCCGGTGCCGTCTTCGAGGGTGAGTTCGGCCCAGGGCTTCTTGGTCTTCTTGGAGATAGCCTTGCGCACGGCGGTGAGGATGCCGGCCACGCGGACGCAGTCGCGGTCGCGGCAGGCGGGGAAGCGCTCGGCGGTAACGGTGCGGAAGGAGCGAACCAGGGTGCGATAGCGGTCGACAGGGTGGCCGGAGAGGTAGACGCCCAGGAGTTCGCGCTCGCCCTGCAGGCGGTCCTTCTCGGAGAGGTCGGGGGCGGCGGGAAGGGTGTCCATCTCGGGGGCGGCATCGGCGGCCATCAGGTCAAAGAGCGAGCCCTGGCCGGAGGCGGAGTCGCGGTCGGCCTGCGCCACGCGCGAGAGGGCGAAGTCGATGCCCGCGAGCATCTGACCCTGGGAGGCCTCGGTGAAGCAGGCCATCGCCCCGGAGCGGATGAGCGCTTCAATCGCGCGCTTGCTCACCAGCAGACGGTTCTCGTTGGCGGCCTTGGCCTGGGCGTTGCAGAGGCGCTTGCAGAAGTCCACGAAGCTCTTGTAGGGGCCATTCTTCTGGCGTTCGGCCACGATTTGGTCACCGGCGGCGGCCCCGACATTGCGGATGGCACCCAGACCAAAGCGGATGGCCGCCTTGCCCTCGGGCGAGAAGTGGCAGCGCGAGGCGTTGACGCTGGGCGCGAGCACCTTGAGCCCCATATCCGCGGCGGCCGAGACGAGGGCCGGCATCTTATCGAAGTTGCCGATTTCCGAGGAGATTTGCGCGCACATGAAGTCGGCCGGGTAGTGCGCCTTGAGGTAGCCAGTCTGGTAGGCCACGTAGGCGTAGCAGACCGAGTGGGACTTGTTGAAGGCGTAGGAGGCGAAGGCGCGCCAGTCGCCCCAAATCTTCTCGGCGAGTTTGGTGGCGGCGGCCTCGTCGGCGCAGTGCTTCATAAACTCGGGGTTCTTCTTGCAGCCATCGAGGAACTTGACGTAGAGCTTCTCCATCGTCTCGATCTGCTTCTTACCCATCGCCTTGCGTAGGGAGTCCGACTCGCCACGCGTGAAGCCGCCGAGGAGGCGCGAGAGGAGCATCACCTGTTCCTGGTAGACGGTGATGCCGTAGGTCTCCTTCAGGTACTTCTCCATCAACGGGTGGTCGTAGGTGATCTTCTCCTCGCCGTGTTTGCGCTTGATGAAGGAGGGGATGTAGGCCATCGGCCCGGGGCGGTAGAGGGCGTTCATTGCCACCAGGTCCTCGAAGCGATTGGGCCGCAGGGAGCGCAGGTGGGCCTTCATGCCATCCGATTCAAACTGGAAGAGGCCATCGGTCTCGCCGCGCGAAAAGAGCTCGAAGGTCTCCTTGTCATCGAGCGGAATCTGGCTCATCTCGATACGCTCGCCGTGCGATTCCTGGATGGACTCCAGACACGCCTTGAGCACCGAGAGGGTCTTCAGCCCCAGGAAGTCCATCTTCAGCAGGCCGATAGGCTCGACGAAGTGGCCGTCATACTGCGTGGTCATCAGGCTCTCGCCGGCCGTCGGCACGATGGGAATCGTCTCCATCAGCGGGTCGCGGCTGATAATGATGCCGCAGGCGTGCACGCCGATGTTGCGCGTGGTGCCCTCCAGCCGCATCGCCAGCTCCAGGATTCGCCGCTTCATCGGGTCATCGCCATCGAGCACTTCGGCCAGCTTCGGATTCTCCTTTAGCGCCTTGGCGAAGGTGATCTTGGGCACTTCGGGCACCAACGCGGCCAGGGCGTTGGCCTCGTTGAGCGGATAATCGAGCACGCGGCTGACATCCTTGATGGCGCTCTTGGGGGCCATAATGCCGAAGGTGGCAATGTGGCCGACGTGGTCGGTGCCATACTTCTGCGTCACCCACTCCAAGACGCGGCCGCGGCCGTTGTCGTCGAAGTCCACATCAATATCGGGCATCGAGATACGGTCGGGGTTCAGGAAGCGCTCGAAGAGGAGGTCATACTTCGTGGGGTCCACGTCGGTAATCCCCAGGGCGTAGGCCACGGCACTTCCCGCCGCACTGCCGCGCCCGGGGCCGACGATGACGCCAATCTCGCGCGCGGCAAAGATATAGTCCTGCACAATCAGGAAGTAACCCGGGAAGCCCATCTGCTTGATGGTGTTGAGCTCGAAGTCGATGCGCTCTTTAATCTCCTCGGTCATCGCCTCGCCGGGCCAACGCTTGGCCGCGCGCTCCCAGGTGAGGTGGGCGAGGTAGTCGCTCTCGAGCTTGATACGCAGGACCTTGTCGTAGCCGTCGAACTTGTCATACCGGGTGAACTCTTCGCGCAGCGCGGCCTCGGGGAACTGTTGGGCGTAGGCCGCCTCGGTGCCAAAGCTCTCGGGAATCGGAAACTTGGGCATAATCGGGTCGGAGTTCAGCTGGAACTCCTCGACCTTGTCGGCAATCTCGACGGTGTTGTGCAGCTGCTCGAGGTTGTCGGGCAGGTTCGCGCACATCTCCTCGTAGCTCTTGAACCACTCCTGCTGGGTGTAGCGCAGACGCTTCTCGTCATCCAACTTTTTGCCCGTGCTCACGCACAGCAGCACATCGTGCGCCTCGCCATCCTCCTTGAGCAGGAAGTGCACGTCGTTGGTGGCAATTACCTTCACCCCATGCTTGCGCCCTAGTTCCAGCAGCGTGGCATTCACCCGCTTCTGCCGCTGATAGAGCTCCGCACGCTCCTCCTCCCCAAAGCCGCGCACCTCCGACTTGTGCAGCATCATCTCCAGGTAGTAGTCCTCCCCAAAAAGCCCCTTGAACCACGCAATCTCCGCCTCGGCCTCCGCGATGCGCCCCTCGTCAATCAACTGCGGCACGATCCCCGCAATACACGCCGAAGAGCAAATCAGCCCCTCGTGATAGCGCTCGAGCAACTCCTTGTCAATGCGCGCGCGACCGTAGAAGCCCTCGATATGCGCAATCGAAATCAGCCGCAACAAGTTATGGTAACCCGTCAGATTCTTCGCCAGCAGAATAAGGTGGTTTCCGCTGCGCACCGTGCGGTCCAAGTGCCCCAACTTCGCCACATACGCTTCGCACCCCAGAATCGGCTTAATCCCCTCCTTGCGGCACGTATCGTAGAAGGCCTTCAGCCCGTACAAGTTCCCGTGGTCGGTAATCGCGCATGCCCGCATCTTCAGCGCCTTCGCGCGCTTGACCAACGCCGGCACCTGGCACGCCCCGTCAAGCAGAGAGTAGCCCGTGTGCACATGCAGGTGGACAAAGGGGACAAACTCGGGCTCCGACGCGCCCGCCGCGTTCGCTTCTTCACTCATAACGCCGGAAGTATAGCAAAAGCAGGGAGGTGCCGCTTCGCGGCGAGAGGTGCGCCTCTGGCGCGTGAGGGGGGCCTGGCGGCCCGAGAGGTGGCGGCTAACGCCGCCGTGAAGTGGCTATCGGTTCGTGAAGCGGCTCTTGGGATCGAGAGGTTTGCACTGCTTGAGCATTGAATGCTTTACATCGAGGCTGTTGCCAGAGCAGCCTTCTTGATATTGCGAATCGTACTTGGGTCCAGCCGG
>JBJEVY010000028.1:0-9968 GCA_051884775.1 Candidatus Spyradenecus sp.
GGTGGTGTATCCGACGATGTCGCTTTCGACTGCAGCAAATAAAGGGACGTTTAAATGGACGGGGGGTGGCGGGGGCGGGAGGTCAGTCGGGAGAAGGGGTTGCGCGGTTTTGGCGTGGATGCGCGCAAGGCGCGCGCGGGCCGCCGGGGACGGCGGCTGTCAGAACGGGCGGCGCAGGATGGCCTGGCGGAGCAGGCCGCCGCACAACGCTTACCGCCCCCTTCCGCCACCCCCTCCCCACTTGCCTCCTCCCCTTTCCTTGCGTGCCTTTCTTTGTGTTTCTTTGTGTTTCTTTGTGGTTGATAAAATGCGAGGCGGCCCTGCGTGCCTTGCGTGCCTTTCATCCTTCCCTCTTTTCTTTCTTTGTGGTTGCACGGTTTGCGTGTGGGGGCGGAAATGGGGTAGAATAGGGGACATGTTTACCGGATTGGTGCAGGCGATTGGCGAGGTGCAGGCGGTTGAGCCGCGGGGCACGGGGGTTCGTTTGCGCGTGGGGACGGGGTTGGGAGCGCAGGAGCCGTGGGTGCTTGGGGAGAGCGTGGCGGTGAATGGGGCGTGTTTGACGGTTTGCGAGGCGGGGGCGTGGGGGTTTGCCGCGGATGTGTTGGCCGAGACGTTGCGGTGTACGATGTTTGGGGGGCTGCAGCCGGGGGAGGGGGTCAACCTGGAGCGGGCGTTGCGGTTTGGGAACCGGCTGGGGGGGCACTTGGTCTCGGGCCACGTGGACGAGGCGGGGGAGGTGCTGGCGGTGCGCGCGGCGGGAGCGGATTGCGTGGTGCGGGTGGGGTGCTCGGGGCGTTTTGCGCGGGGGGTGGTGCGGAAGGGGTCGGTGACGATTTCGGGGGTGAGCCTGACGGTGACGGCGGTGGGGGGCAGTTGGTTTGAGGTGGCGCTGATTCCCACCACGCGGCGGGAGACGACATTGGGGCGGCTGGGGCGTGGGGCGCGGGTGAACTTGGAAGCAGATTTAATTGGTGCGTACGTTCGCCGGGCATTGGGTCAGGCGGATGACGAGACGTTACAACAGATCCTCGCCGCAGGGTTTGCGGATTAAGACAGGAGTCACGAGATGGATACGGACATCGCCGAGAAGTTGGAAGGTCAAATCGAGAGCCAGGAGCTGACGCTCAAGGAGCTCTTTGCCGCCGACCCCGAGCGCGCGCAGAAGATGACGGTCACGGCCGCCGGCTGGACCTTGGACTACTCCAAGAATCTGGTGGACGCGCCGACGCTGAAGCTGCTGATCAAGTTGGCCGAGAAGGCTAACCTGAAGGCCGAGATTGAGAAGATGTTCACCGGCGAGCACATCAACAAGACTGAGAACCGCGCGGTGCTCCACACGGCCTTGCGTTCCTCGAAGACCTCGGGGTTGACGGTTGACGGGCAGGATGTCTATGGCGACGTGCACGCCGTCCTCACGAAGATGGCCGAGTTCTCCAAGCTCATCCGCTCGGGCGCGTGGAAGGGCGCCACCGGCAAGCGCATCAAGTACATCGTCAACATCGGCATCGGCGGCTCGGACCTCGGTCCGGCGATGGCCTACCAGGCGCTGTTGCCCTACTCGAAGCGCAACATCCAGTGCTTCTTCGTCTCCAACATCGATGCCACGCACATGGCCGAGACGCTCCGTCAGGTCAAGGCCGATCAGACGCTCTTCATCGTGGCCTCCAAGACCTTCACCACCCTCGAGACGATGACCAACGCCCACACCGCCCGCGCTTGGCTCGTGGAGCAGCTGGGCGAAGCGGCCGTGAGCAAGCACTTCGTGGCCGTGAGCACCAACGCTGCGAAGGTCGCCGAGTTCGGTATCGACACCGCCAACATGTTCGGCTTCTGGGATTGGGTCGGCGGCCGCTACTCGCTGCCCTCGGCGATTGGCCTTTCGCTGATGATTGCCATTGGCGAGCAGAACTACAAGCGCCTCCTCGCCGGCTACGAGGCGATGGACAAGCACTTCCGCACCGCCTCGCTCGGGCGCAACATGCCCGTCCTCCTCGCCCTCATCGGCATCCTCTACTCCAATGGTTACGGTGCCGACTCCTACGCGGTCCTCCCCTACGACCAATACCTCGCCCGCTTCCCTGCCTACCTCCAGCAGCTGGATATGGAGAGCAACGGCAAGTCGGTCGACCGCGACGGCAAGCCGGTGGACTATATGACCGGTCCCATCGTCTGGGGCGAACCCGGCACCAACGGTCAGCACGCCTTCTACCAGCTCATCCACCAGGGCACCCGCCTCATCCCCGCCGACTTTATCGGCTTCTGCAAGAGCCACAACGCCTTGGGCGACCACCACGACAAGCTGATGGCCAACTTCTTCGCCCAGACCGAGGCCCTCGCCTTTGGCAAGACCGCCGACCAGTGCCGCGCCGAGGGCGTCCCCGAGAACCTCGTTCCCTTCAAAACCTTCGAGGGCAACCACCCCACCAACACCCTCTTGGCCGATGAACTCACCCCCAAGACCTTCGGAGCCCTCATCGCCCTCTATGAGCACAAGGTCTTCACCCAGGGCATCATCTGGAACATCTTCTCCTTCGACCAGTGGGGCGTCGAGCTCGGCAAGGTCCTCGCCGGCAAGATCCTCAAGGAGCTCGCCGACCCCGCCCTCCCCCTGGCTCACGACTCCTCCACCAACGCCCTCATCGCCCGCTACCGCGCCGCTCGCGCGTAAGAGAGCTGTTAGCTGTTAGCGGATAGCGGTTAGCAGGGCTGTCGCCTGAGGTGTAGGCCCCGGCCTAATGCCAAGAGGTTGCCCGTCGCGAACCGCGCGCTAACAGCTAGCCGCTAACGGCTAACAGCTTGCCAAGTTATCTCCCCCGGCGACCACGCAACCACGGGAGTATCGGCGGCGTATGATCTCCCTCCCCTTCACCCCCTCCTCCCTGCCGGCGGCGGCCGATGTGCTGCTGCGCGGCGGGGTGGTTATTGTCCCGACTGAGACGGTCTATGGCGTGGCCTGCCACCCGGACTTCCCCGAGGCCCTCGAGCGCATCCGCGCGATGAAGCGGCGCGAGGCGGCCAAGCCCTTCCAGCTCCTCGCCGCCGATGCTCAGGCCGTCTGGGCCGATGGGGCCCTGCGTACCCCCGCCGCCGAGCGCCTCGCCGCCCACTGGCCCGGACCGCTGACGGCCATCCTGCCGCGCAAGGGTGGGGCGGCCGAGGGCTACCGCGTCCCCGATTGCCCGCTCTTGCGCGAGCTCTTGCGCCGCTGTGGCGGGCGTCTGCGCTGCACCAGCGTGAACCTCAGCGGAGAGCCTCCCGCCCGCGATGCGCAGGAGGCCGCTGCCGCCCTCGGGGCCGCGGTGGACCTCCTCCTTGATGGCGGCCCCGCGCGTCTGGGGGTAAGCTCCACGGTGGCCCAGCTTCTCCCCGATGGCGCGCTGCGCGTGCTTCGCCAAGGCTCGCTGCAGCTCGCTGGGCGAGCGTGAACGGTGAACGGTGAGAGGAGAACGGGGCTCGCTGCGCTCGCGAGAGGTGCGCCTTTGGCGCGAGAGGTGCGGGCCTGGCGGCCCGCGTGAGGGTGGCCAGGCCGCGTTGCGGCAGCTGGCCGTGAGGGGCGCCTTCGGCGCGCCGGGGGCCTTGCCCCCGCGCCCCCGCGTGGCCTGCGGAGCAGACCACGGCAAAACCTTTACTGCCCGCCCATAACACCTGCGTGCCTTTCGGTGCCTTTTTTCTTTGTGTTTCTTTGTGGTTGAAAAATACGAGGCAACCCTGCGTGCCTTTCGGTGCCATTGTGCGCCTTTAGCCTTTTTCTTTCTTTGTGGTTTCTCTTTTCCCCTTGTCGTTTCGGGGTGTTGGGCAAAAACTGCTTGCAACGGGCGGCTGAATTGCCTATACTAATTAGTAATGCGAGAGGTTTATAGCATGAGACAGATGAAGCGTTTGCTGGGCTTTACGATGATTGAGCTCCTGGTGGTCATCGTGATTATCGGCGTTTTGGCGGCGGCGTTGGCGCCGGCAGTGGGGCGGTTTTTGCGCGCGGGCGATGACACGGTCAGTCGCAATAACTTGATGCGCTTGGGGAAGGCGGCGCTGGCGTACAAGAGCGAGCACGATGGGTGCTATCCGGCGGCGGGCGGCTATTTCTCGGAGTTTCAGTGGCGCGACCCTAGCAACCCGACGACCAAGGAGAAGCGCTATGGGCGCGCCAATGGATGGGTCTACTTTGAGCACGATTGTCCGCGCAAGAAGGGGGATGTTGAGGCGGCCGATCAGATTGGCGATGGGAATGGCGATAGTTACAATCTGGGCAATCAGCAGTCGAGCGGCGACTCGGATTCCGCCACCTATGTGAACGAGGACGGGTGCTGCATTTGCTTTGACTCCAAGAGCAAAGAGGGCGGGATGGGCTCCAAGCCGGCCTCGTGGTATGAGCGCAGCGGGGGAGATGTGTGGACGCAGGCGCAGGTGGCGGTGATGAATGGGAGCCTCTTTGACTATCTGGGCAAGGATCTGTCGATCTATGTGAACCCGGCCTTCCAGCGTCTGGCCACCGAGAAGTTGGGGATTGCAAAGAACAGCATTGTGCGGGCCTACGCGATGAATGTGATTACCGGCGCGGATAAGGATCTCTATGACACGGGGCGCAGCGGCTATGCCGGCGGCGGCGGAAGTTACGGCATTCGCTATGGGCAATCGGCGCTGAAGCCCTATGTGGATGGGAGCAAGCGCGCGGAGGCGTTGCCGAGCAAGGTGGCGCTCTTTGTGGAGTTGGATTTGGATAACGAGGCGGTCAAGTCGGCCAATGCGTTGGAAGGCGACCCGGTGTGGGACTGGGACGAGGGCGATGAGAGTATGGGCTTTGTGCACGAAGACAACGGGATGATGTACGCGCACGTTTGTTTTGCTGATGGACACGTGGAGGCCATTCGGGATCCTTCGCGTGATATCACTTCGCCCGATACCACGAAACGTCAAAAACTCTCCAAGTGGTATGGATCGGGCGGCGTAAGTGCCTCCGGAGAAAAGTTGGATTGAGCGTATGGGCGGAAAACTGAAGTTTTTGGTGCTATCGGCCATGGTGGCGGGGCTCTTTTGGAGTTCCGCCGCGCGTGCGCAAGGGGTCTCCCAGGCTGATAGCGTGTCGTATGCGCTTTCGTTGGTCGACGCCGGGAATGACCCAGCCAATCCGGCGAATGCGGCGGCTGCGCAGCCGGTGCGCGAGGCCACGCGCTACGTGCGCGTGCAGGTGGCCGTGTCGGTGCCGCGCAGGGGCAACCACACGGGTGTGAGCGTGGCGGCTTCGCCCGCGCGCTTGATGTACCGCAAGCACAAGGGGCCCGAGACGGCCTTCACCGGCAGCATCGTCCTCAAGCGCGATGCGCCCTATGGCGCCGATGGCACCACGCCGGCCAAGACAGCCTTCTACCCGATGCCGCAAAGTGGCGCCACGGTGAATTACACGGGCGTGGCGGCGCGGTCGGATAACAACCTCTCCGGCACGGCTTGGGCGGACTATGTGGCGATTGGCCAGGCGCACGATCCAGAGCGCTGGGAGAGCATCTACCTGAGCACGGCGGTCTATGACATCACGGCCGCGGACTTTGAGACGGCCCACCCGATGATTGCCTCGCTCTTGGCGGGTGAAGCGACCTACGAGTGGTACGCGGCCTCCAACTACGGCTTGGGTTCGTTCGTGCGTATTTCCGATATTCAGGACCACGGGCGCAAGATGGACTTCACCGACCGGCGGCTCTGGGTGAGCGTGGCAACGCCCTCGGTGGTCGACACGGTGGACATTGATTCGCAGCTTACCTTGGGCGATGCCTTTGAGTGGCGCTTGCGTTCGATGCCCGGGGTGGCTGTGCCCAATGGCTGGGCCATCTACCGCGGCTCGATTGGTTCCACCTACAGCGGCGCTGCCGGTGCGCAGTTGCTGAACCGCCAGGGGGCCTCCCTCACGAGTTATGACGATTGGCCGCGGATTGAATCGCCCGTCTATCCCGATGGCATTGCATCGGTGACCTTCGAGGCGATGTCGGCCGTGGTTGAGACCGATGCGCCGCAGCAAGTGGTGGTGCAGTGGAAGCCGTGGAGCGGGACCGCCACCTGGCAATCGCTGGGCACAATCACCCTGAGCGATGCCTATGTGCCCTTTACCGTGGAGTTCCCGGCAGGGGCGACGGAGGCTTCGCAGTTCCGCATTGTGCGCATCACCCAGTTTGCGGCCGCCAGTAACGCGAATATGGCCACGGTGGCGGTGCGTAAGGTGCGCGTCCGCTCGGCTCAGCCGGTGGCCGACTTTGGCAAGCCCTCCTTCACGCCGCTCTATCCGGCCTATCTGCGCCATCAGGCCGATGGCTCGCTCGACACCGCCACGCCTCTGACGATTAACTACAGCATCACCTCCGGCGGCACGGGCCAGACGCGTCCGCGCGGTTACGCGGCCACGCTCAATCTCCGCCGTCGCGCGGAGGGCGACCTGGAGCACCAGTGGCGCCAGGTGCCGGTGGAGGTCCAGGGCTACAACGAGATGACCGGCGCTGCCACCTTGACGGCCACGCTCACGCGCGGGACGCTGCTTATCAATGCCGATGGCACGAACAATGCGGTTGAAGATGCCTTCTTCCTCAAGCCCGATGGCACGCTCCAGGGCGTCCTCCCCGGGGTCTATGATCTGGGGCTGGATTACCGGGTGCAAGGTTCCTTCCTGGCCGGGCGCGAAGTGATTGACGAGCGCGAGGCCGTCACGGGCTTTACCACCACCTATGGCGTGGAGGTGATTGGCGATAATGGCGTGCCGACCACGGTGCAGAAGCCGGCGGTGCTGGAGTTCCGCGAGCAGATGACCGCCGAGGCCACGGCCTTCCTGCGCGTGACCTATCGCTCGGGCACTGGCACCGATGCCTTGCCTTACACCCTCAAGACCGTCGATATTCCGATGTTGCCCTCGCCCACCGCCCCGCATCAGTGGCGTGTGGATGTGGCCAAGGCCTTGCGCGTGGTGGACGACGCTTCGGCCACCTATGCCTGGGGCTATCAGGATCCCGACCCCACGGTGGACCCGGTCTTCCAGACGGGCTACTTCTCCTTCAAGGTGGGCTTCACCACCGCGGCCAGTGACGTCACCTACTGGTTCGGCCAGAAGGGGGCCTCCGCCCCCGGCGTGATGCCCAGCGCCGTCTCGCCCGTGCCGGCCGTCACCGAGGCCCTCGGCTTTGCGCAGGCCGATGAGAGCGCCGCCGTGCCCTTGCCGGTGGCCCTGTCCACCCTGCCCAACTCCCACCTGATGGTGGAAGCGACCTTCCCCGAAGCGCCCACGGGCGGCAACGACCTGCAGGTGCGCCTCTGCGGCTCCTTCTGGCAGGACTTCAACAGCTGGTATGCTCCTTCGGACAACTTCACCGAAACGGACTTCCGTGACAACTGCCAGACCGCGATTGCCGACTTTGACTGCACCACCGCCGCCACCACCGAGGGCGACTACTACGTGCTCGATGGCTGGATTCCCGATGAGGGGCCGCTGGCCGATGAGACGGCCTTCACCGAGCGCTTCGAGACCGGGCGCGGCGATAACCGCGACTTGGCCTTCTACATGCCCGACAACGCCTCCATCGCCCACGATGGCTTCATCCAGTGGGGCGCCGGCCCGGTCGAGGCCGCCCCCAAGTACCTGAATGGAGGCGCTGAGACGATCAAGTCCCGCTACATGACCTTCAGCGATGGCGCGGAAATTGTCTTGAGCCGGACGCCGACGCGCGAGAACAGCAAGTACTACCCCGATTCGCTCCTTCGCCTGCGTGGCATGAGTGAACTGGTGAAGCCGCAGGGTGGCACCGGTGCCGAGGTGGTGCTCAATGGCGTGGGCTCGGTGAGCTTCACCCTCGGGATGTCGATCCCTTACGATTTGGATCACCGTGTGCGCCTGCTTGGCAAGGATGATGACACGCTGCTGAGCCTCCGGGGCTACGGCCTTGCCGCCGGGGTGCAATTCAACCGCGCCGCCGAAACCTGCGGGCCCTCGGGCTACTCGGTCTCCTACTACCTCGAGAACTTTGGCGGCACCGAGCGCTTTGAGCTGCGCGTGACGCAAATCGCCGGCTTCCACGATAGCGAAGCGACGGTGCAGCCCACCGAGACCCTCCTCCTGGAGCTCTATCAGTGGAATCGTGGCACGGCCACGCGCCTGCCCATTCAGAACTCGGGCGGGCAGGCCATCACGGGCGACTACTACAAACTCACCGGGGCGATGGCCGGCAAGACCTTCGGCCTGTGGGTCCGCGCAGATGGTCGCCTGGCTGTGGGGTCGACCACGGCTTTGGCTGCGGCCTCGCCGCAGTTGCAATTCCTCTCGAGCGCGAGCGTTGCTTCGACGACCACGCCCTATGTGCTGGCGTTGGGGTCGGCCGAGTGCCGGCCGGTCTTCCGCCAGGTGACGCGCCAGGCAACCGCCAGCGCCAATTATGCGGCCACGGCCATCGCGTCGGACAGCGTGTCGCTGGATGAGCCGAGTTACACATCGAACTCCTGGACGCTCGCCTCCGATTCCGGCAGTTCGGCCCACATTCAGATTAGCCGCCGGACGCCGACGGCCGACTTGGCCGGTAAGCTCAGCATCAAGGCCGTCTCGCAGAACGACGAAGTGCTCTTCAATAAGAGCGTCGCGACCGATGTCGCGGCCACCAACTACACGGTGGTGGTGGGCAAGACGAACGCGACCTTGATCCTCGCCCCGGCCGCTGAGGGGTGCAACGTCTTCCTCGATAACATCTATGTCTCCTCTTGGTGTGGCAACGACCTCAACCGGAATGGGAAGAGCCGTGTGCCGCTCTACACCAACGATGGCTTTGTGGCCGATAACGGCTTTGCAGCCGTGGGCGCTTGGATCTGCCCGGAAGAGCGCGCGCAGCTGAATGTCACCCCCGGCGACTACAGTGGCCGCCAGTGCTTGCTGTTGCAGCGCTCGCGCAAGAACACCTCCGTGGGCGGCGAGATTGGGGAGGACATCACCCACACGGGCAACAGCCAGGCCATCTACATGCCCTATTCCGAAACGGGCTATGGCGCGGTCAGCTTCAAGTATCGCATTCCGGAGTACGACGAGTTTGGCGATGGCCAAGAGAACAACTCGGTGTACGTGATGCTGCAGTTCAGCAACTCGCGCGGCGCCATTGACAACGCCCTCTCGGAGCTTCGCACGAACTGGCAGAATGTCTCGGCCCCTGTGGAACTGCGGCCCACCGGTGGCGCCTGGGCGATGGCGAGCATTATGCCCAAGCTCAATGGGGCAGAGCTCGTGGGAATGCGCGGCACCCTGCGCTTGGTGATGGTCACCACCGGGCTCGCGGACGATGCCGATCCTTACGTTTACATCGATAACCTGCGCGTGAACGACAACGCCACCGGCTCGGTCGCCTCCTGGGCAGGCAAGAATATCAAGCTCACCTCCGAGCCCATCAGCCAGCTCTATTGGCGGGATCGCCAGGCGCTCGAATCCGCCAGCCCCGCCGAGGAGCTCTTCGCCGAGAAGAGCCAGCTCACCCAAGGGCTGCAGTTCAACGACAAGATGGATGGGGCCGATGTGGATGGCACCTTCACCACCACCTGCCTCAACTCTCCGCTTCTGGAAAATGGCGTTGGGCGCGTCACCTTCGCCGCGCGCTTGGTCGAGCCGAGCCCCAAGCCCGTGCGCCTCTACCTCTACGCCACCGACTCCACCGCCGAGGCCGATGCCGCCCTCTTCACGCCGATTACCTATGTGGAGGTCACCAACACCGTCTACAACGCCTACGACGTGGACCTCTCCAAGTTCGCCACCACCAAGACCAAGCCCACGGCCGAACTCACCCCCGGTGCCGCGGCGCCCGATTCGGTTGCCTTCTCCTCCAGCCAGGTCAAGCGCCTTCGCCTGCAGGCCTATGTGGAGGGCGATGGGGCCGATTCCGATGGCTTTGGCGACCCCGGTGAATCGCGTCAGCCCACCTATGGGCGCGTCTCCCGCTACGGACTCATCGCCTATGGCTCCTCGC
>JBJEVY010000029.1:0-9925 GCA_051884775.1 Candidatus Spyradenecus sp.
GGTTGCGCGAACCCCAGAATGTGCCTAGCCCTGGGGTCAAAAACAGCGGGAACCAGTAAGTCTTTAATACGCTTGCACTTATGCAGAACTATTACGGGAAAGCCGCCGAAATAGTAAGATAGAAGCAAGCAAAAGAGTATGCAGAAAGGCGCTGGAAGGCATGAGCGAGTGTGTGAGCATTAGAGCGTTTGCGCGGCTTGTCGGGATAAGCCCGCAGATGGTGCGCAAGTATCTCGACAAGGGCCGCTTGCCGCAGAATGCCGACAAGACAATCCCGCTGGAAGAAGGGCTCGAAGCGCACCGTGCTATAATGGCGAACCGAGGCCGTGGCGGGCAAGGGTGCAAGGTTGCGCCCGTCTATGCGCGCAGGGAGGATGGCAGCACCGTGAAGATTGAGAACGCGAAAACCAAAAGCAAGACCGGCAAGGCCGGGGGCAAGCAAGCCGCCGGGGCTGAACCGGCGCAAGACCGCGTGCCGTTGGAGGATGTGGTGGCGCATAACGCGGAGCGGGCGAAGGAGGCCGTGAACGTCAACGCGGCGATGAGCAAGGCCCGGCTCGCGGACACGACATACAAGGCGCGCATTCGGGAACTGGAATACAAGTTTCGGGCGGGCGAGTTGCTCGAGAAGACAGCGGTCGAGCAAGAGGCGCAATGGCTGGCCGAACAGGTGAAGTCTAAACTGCTGGCTATCCCGCCGCGCATTTCCTCAATGTGCGAGGGTCGCATTGCCCGGGAAATCGAGGAAATCTTCACGGACGCGATCAACGGCGCGCTGGCTGAATTGCAGAAGTGCAAGTATACGGGGGGCGCGGATTGAGTTTCACCGAGGCCTTCCTGCGTGCATTCAAGCCTCGCTCCAAGTTGACCGGGAGCGAGTGGGCAGACCTCTACCGCTATGTTGCGCCGGGAACGTCCCCGGAGCCCGGGGAATGGCGCACGTCTCGCGTGCCTTACCTGCGCGAGCCGATGGACGCGATGACCGATAAGCACACCGAGACCGTAGTGATGTGCTGTTCCTCGCAGGTTGGGAAGTCCGAAGCCCTGCTGAATGTGCTCGGCTATTATGTCGACCAAGACCCTGCGCCGCAATTGATGTTGCAACCGACGCTGGAGGCCGCCGAGAACTTCTCCAAAGAGCGGATTGACCCGACCTTCCGCTACTCCAAAGGGCTGTGCGACAAGTTGGAGGAAGGCAAGGACGGGCGCGGCACCTCTCGCAAGTCAAGCACGACAATCCGCATGAAGCACTATGCTGGCGGCTATCTCGCGCTTGTCGGGGCGAACAGCCCGGCTGGGCTTGCCTCCCGCCCGATCCGCGTGCTATTGTGCGACGAAATCGACCGCTACTCGCCGACGAAGGAAGGCGACCCGCTGAAACTGGCCATCCAGCGCACAACGAACTTCCATAACCGCAAGATCGTAATGGTGTCCACGCCGACGATCAAGGGGGCCTCCCCGATTGACGACTGGTATATGAAAAGCGACCAGCGGCTCTACTATATTCCGTGTCCGCATTGCGGGCAGGAGGAAGTGTGGAAGTGGGGGATGGTGAAGTGGGACAAAGACGAAGCCGGGAACGCCTTGCCGATGACGGCGCGGATGGTGTGCTCGCATTGCGGCAAGGAAATCCGCGGGGCCTTCAAGCCGAACCCGGACCTGCTGAACAAGGGCCGGTGGAAGGCGACCAACCCTGACAGCCGGATACGCGGCTACCACATCAACAGTCTTTGCTCGCCGTGGGTGAACCTCTATGCGCTCGTCGAGGAGTTTACGGCGGCGGTCAAGCACCGAGACAACGCGGGGCTGATGGAGTTTATCAACCTCAAACTCGGGGAAGCGTGGGACGAACACGCGGGCGAGGATGACATCTGGGAACACCTCCAAAAGCGGCGCGAATACTACGCCGACGAGACGTGCCTGCCTGACGGCGTGCTCGTGCTGACGGCTGGGGTAGACGTGCAGCGCGACCGTTTGGAGTGCACCGTCTACGGCTGGGGCGTGGACAAGGAGTGCTGGGGGATTGAGCACCGCGTGCTGTGGGGCGCGCCGGACGCGGTGGAGACGTGGCAACAGTTGGATGCCGTGCTTCAACAGGAGCGGCGGCTTGCGAATGGCGCGCTGTTGCCGATTGCGTGCTGTTGCGTGGACTCTGGCGACGGCGAGTATACGGCGCACGTCTACCGCTACACCAAGGCGCGCGAGCGGATGCGGGTCTTCAGTGTGAAGGGGCGCGGCGGCGTGGGCGTGCCCTTTATCAATAATCCAACCAAGGGGAACGTGGAAGGGGCGTTGCTCTTTTCGCTCGGCGTGGACGCGGGCAAGTCCCTCGTGATGAGCCGGTTGAAGATTGAGGATGAGGGGCCTGGCTATGTGCACTACACGCGCAAGCAGGAGGCCGGGTTTAATGAGGCCTTCTTCCAACAGTTGACCGCAGAAGTCTATGAGCAAAAGTTCGAGAAGGGCGTGATCAAGCGGCAGTGGAAGAAAATCCGCGAGCGCAACGAAGCGCTCGACTGCGCCGTCTATGCGACGGCGGCCCTTGAAATCCTCAATCCAAACTTCCCCTACCTCAAAACGTTTTACGAAAACCCTGCGAACATTGCGCGGACGAACACGCCGAAACGCCGGGGCGGCGCGATTTCCAAAGGGGTTTCTGTTTGGTAGGGCTTGACATTGCGGATAAGTGTTTGGGATTATACGCGGCAGAGAGAGGAAGTGAGTGTATGCCGTGGGTGACGATTGACGAGGCGCGCGAGAGTTTGAAGATGTGGCTGGAGGCCGAGAAGGCTGTGGCCACGGGCCAGTCCTACAAGATTGGCTCGCGCAGTTTGACGCGCGCAAACCTCGCGGATATTACCAAGCGGATACAGTATTGGCGCAACGAACTGGAGCGCCTAGAAAGCGGCAGGAGCGGGGCACGGGTATTGCGCGCCGTGCCGCGTGACCTGTAAGGGGGTGAGACCGTGGATATTATCGGCAAAGCCCTTAAATTGATTGCCCCGAAGGCGGCGCTTGACCGCGCGGTGGCCAAAAAGCGGCTGGACGCGCTGAACGCCGCCACCGGGAGTGGCGCAGGCTATGGGAAGTTTGGCGCGAGTTATGCGCGCAAGTCCCTGATGGGATGGCTGACGCGCGGGCACGACGCGGACGCGGATATTGTCGACAATATCGAGACCTTGCGCGCCCGGTCCCGGGACCTCTACGCGGGGAGCCCGCTGGCAAGCGCGGCCCTCAAGACGGCCCGCACGAATGTGATCGGGAGCGGCCTTGCGCTGAATGCGCAGATTGACGCGAAACTCCTCGGGATGACAGACGAACAGGCGCGCGAATGGGAAGAGAACACGGAGCGCGAGTGGCGGCTGTGGGCCGAAACGGTGGACTGCGACGCGGAGCGCAAGCAGACCTTCTACCAGTTGCAGTCTTTGGTGTTGCTGTCCGCGCTGATGAGCGGCGATGTGTTTGTCACGATGCCGTTTATCCCGCGCAAGGGGAGCGTCTACGACTTGCGCGTGGGGCTGATTGAGGCCGACCGCGTGTGCAACCCGGTCAACCCGCCGCCGCCCGCCGATGTGGATATTCTCGGCGGCGTGGAAGTGGGACAATACGGCGAAGCGGTGGCGTATTGGGTGGCCAAGTATAACCCCAACGCCTTCCCGCGTTTCCCGGCGAAGTTGCGCAATGAGTGGAAGCGCGTGCTGGCCTTTGGCCGGACGACCGGGCGGCGCAACGTGCTGCACATTATGTGCGACGTGGAGCGACCGGCGCAACGGCGCGGCGTGCCTATGCTCGCGCCCGTGATTGAGAGCCTCAAGCAGTTGGAGCGCTACACGGATGCCGAACTGATGGCCGCCGTGGTCTCGGGGATGTTTACCGTCTTTGTCAAGAGCAACAGCCCGAATACACCGCTCGGGCAGATGTTCGACCCGTCTATGCAGATTGACAAGGCCGACCCGAACTCGTATGAACTCGGGAACGGGGCGATTGTCGGGCTGGAAGAGGGCGAGAGCGTGGATGTGGCGAACCCGGGCCGCCCGAATACGGCCTTCGACGGGTTTGTGACGGCCATCCTGCGGCAGATTGGCACCGCGCTGGAAATCCCTTACGAGTTGCTTATCAAGCACTTTACCTCCTCTTACAGCGCGAGCCGGGCGGCGTTGCTGGAAGCGTGGAAGATGTTCCGTATGCGGCGCGACTGGATGGTCTGCAACTTCTGCCAACCCGTGTATGAGGAATGGCTGACCGAGGCCATTCTCAAGGGCCGCATTCAAGCGCCGGGCTTCTTCGACGACCCGGCAATTCGTGCGGCGTGGTGCGGCGCGGAATGGTATGGCGATTGTCAAGGGCAACTCGACCCGCTGAAGGAGGCGAACGCGGCCAAGGTGCGCGTGGAGGAAGGCTTCTCCACCCGCGAACGCGAGGCGGCAGAATTGACCGGGATGCGCTATGAGAGCATTCACGCGATCCGCGCCCGGGAGGAGGCTATGCGGCGTGAAGACGGGCTAGCAGTTGACCCCGCCGCCGCACTGAAAGTAACGCCCGAGAACGGCGAGAAGGAGGACACGAACGATGAGCAATAAAGGCTACAAGTTTACGGCAGAGGCTGACCCGCAGAAGGCCGCGCGGCTTGACCTGTTTGGCGAAGTGGGCGGCGGCTTTTGGAGCGAAGGCTTCGACGCGTCCACCTTTAAGGCCGCGATGGGGGTCGTTGGTGAGACCCAGCCGCTCGACATCTATATCAACAGCAACGGGGGCAGTGTGTTCGCGGCGATTGCGATTTACAACCTCATTGCCCGGCACAAAGGCGCGGTGACCATCCGCGTGGCGGGGATGGCGGCGAGCGCGGCGACGATTATCACCAGCGCGCCGAACGCCAAGGTGATTATGCCGCTCGGCAGTATGATGTTGGTGCACCCCGTGCGCGTGTCTGCCGACCTCATGACCCCGGAGGAACTCAAGAAGGCCGCCGAGAACCTCGAGAAGGTGCGCGCTTCCGTGATTGAAATCTACAAGAAGAAGACGTGCAAGGGCGAGGATGAGTTGCTCGACCTGATGAGCACCGAGAGTTATCTTACGCCGACCGAAGCCGTGGCGCTTGGGTTTGCGGATGAAGTGGACGAGTTTACCGAGGTCGAGAATACGGCCCTCGGTGACATCGTGATGGTCAACGGCCTCAAGGTGTCGGCGCAACTCTTTGCGCACGCGCCGAAGGGCTTTATCAACTACGCGGATAAGCCGAAAGCGTCCGCAGAACAAACACCAACGAAGGAGGTAAAAATCATGACGTTGGAAATGCTGAAAGCGGAACACCCCGAGATTGTGGAGGCTATCCGCAACGAAGCCGTGAAGGAGGGTATCGCCCAAGAGCGTGCCCGCATTCAGGCCATTGAAGAGATCGCCGTGGAAGGCCACGACGAGATGGTGCAGGCCGCGAAGTTTGGCGAGCAGACGATGACCGCCGAACAACTCGCCGTGGCTATGCTCAAGGCCGATAAGGTGCGCAAGGCGACTGCCCTTGCCAACCGCATTGAGGACGCGAAGGCCCTCAATGGCGTGGTGCCGACCGGCAATACGGGGATTGACCCCAAGGGCGAAGCGAAGGCCCGCGAAGCGGCCGAACGCGCCGAGTTTATCAAGGCCGCGACGCGCGGCTACAACAAGTAAGGAGGTATCCCTATGGCTATGCAGGAAACGAACATCCTTCCGAAGAAGGACAACCTTTTTTCGGCCACGCAGATTATGCCCGTTGTGCCGGACAAGTTGACGATTGCGCAGGCTTCCGCCGTGCTCGTGCGCGGGTCGATTGTGACCGCCGCCGGGGCGCTGGCGACCGCCGCCGCTGACGCTTACGCCATCCTCGCCGAGGACTGCGACAGCACCGTGACGGCCAAGGAGGCCCCGGTGTATCTCACCGGCGAGTTTAACGAGGACGCGCTGACCGTTGGCGACGCGATTACCGTTGCCGACTGCAAGGTGCCCCTGCGCAAACTCGGCATTTTCATCAAGAAGAACATCCCTGCCTAAGGAGGAATAGCAATGGCTATTGACATGTTTGATACCCGCACGATGTTGGGTGTGATTGAAGAGGGCAAGAACGAGACCCGTGCCTTCTTCCGTGACCGCTTTTTCACGAACCGCCCGACCTTCACCACCACGACGATTGATGTGGACGTGATTGGCCTCGGTGGCCGCAAGATTGCACCGTTCGTCAACCCGAAGGTGGGCGGCGTTGCGATTGACCGCGACGGCTACCGCACCGAGAGCTACAAGGCCCCGGAAATCTCCATTATGCGGATTACCACCGCCGAGGATATGCTCAAGCGCACGCCCGGCGAGACCATCTACTCGGGCAAGTCCCCGGAACAGCGCGCGGCTGAACAACTCGGGCGCGACCTGCGGGAACTCGACGATATGATTACCCGCCGCGAAGAGATTATGTGCGCCGAGGCTATCCTCAATGGGCAGGTGACCATCAAGGGCGAGGGCTACGACGAGGTGCTCAAGTATTGGCCGACCGAGACCGGCGACCAGCCTACGACCACGCTGGCGACCAAGTGGAATGACCCCACGGTCGACGCGAAGGCCATTCTGAAGGACCTGCGCACGCTGCGCGCCGCGATGATCCGCAAGGCCGGGTTTACCCCGACCGAGATTATCTGCGGCACCTCGGTGGTGGACGCGATCCTCGACAAGTTGACCGACGCGAAGGTGCTCGACACCAAGCGCGTCGAGATGGGGCAGATCAACCCGCAGCACCTCCCGAACGGGGTCACCTATTGGGGCTACCTCAAGGACAGCGCGTTGGACATCTACTCCTACGATGACTGGTATACCAACGAGACCGGCGCGCAGGTGAACATTATGCCAGCGAACAAGTTCCTGATGTGCGCGCCCGGCGTGCAGACCTCGCTGGCTTACGGCCTGGTTTCGCTGATCGGCGTCGACGGGGTGCGCTTCTACGAGGGGGCCCGCATTCCCGACTCGTGGGTGCAGCGTGCCGCCCCGGCTGGCCGCGTGGTGCAGATCAAGAGCCGCCCGCTCCCGATTGTCCACCAGATTTACGGTTTCCACACCGTGACCGCGCTGGACGCTTAAAGCGTGACGAGGGGGGCGGCGTGTCAAGCCGCCGCTCCCCTCGCTACTGACTGAAACAAGGAGGCAGAACGATGAAGTGTATTGTGTTGCAGAACACCATCTACAAGGGCTCGCGGCTGACCGCTGGCGCGTCTGTCGAGATGCCCGAGGCCGAGGCGAAACAATACGCAAGCGCGCACTTGGTGCACGTGGACGAGGTTACCCCCGTGTCGAGCGTGGAAACGCCCGCAGAGGCCGTTAAACCGCCCGTGAAGCGCGCCGCGCGCAAGTCCCCGGCAAAGGCCGCAACCAAAAAGGCGGTGAAGTCGTGAGTGCCTTCAAGGAAGCCGTCAAGCAAGACGTGAAAAGCGTGTTTGTGAACTTGGATGAGTTCGCAGACCGGCACGCGCTCAATGGCGAGACGGTTTCCTGCATTGTGGATGAGGACCTCACCGAGGGCGCAAACACGACCTATGAGGGTGTTTTCCTCAACACGGTGAAAATCTACGTGGCGACGGAGGACTTACCCGCGCGCCCGGTCGAGGGCGAGTTGCTCTACCTTGACGAGGAGGTCTATCTCGTGCGCAAGGTGAGCGACGAAGCGGGCGTGTTGGTGATTACGGCGGAGGCGCATAACCAATGAGCGGCGGGCTGATCAAAGGCATTGAAGCGACGCAGGCGGACCTTGAGAAGGCCCGCAAGTATCTCGCTGGCATTCCCGACGGGGCGGAGCGTGCCATTCTCAATGCCTTTAACCGCGCCATTCTATCGGCCCGCACATCCGGCACCAAGGAGGTGCGCAAGGTCTACGCCGTGCGCGCAGACAAGGTGCGCAAGTCGTTCGCAATGCACCGCGCTTCCCGGTCCGAATTGTCCGCTGAATTGGTGAGCCGAGGGGACAGCCTCCCGCTCTCCAATTTCCGCTACCGCCCGACGACCGACACGACCGGCAACCGGCGTAAGCAGGTGCGCGTGCAGGTGCGGAACGATGGCGGCTTGAAGCCGCTCGGGCAGGCCTTCATCTGGGGCGGCAAGGTCATGCAACGGCTCGGCGAAGACCGCTTGCCGGTGCAGCACGTGCACGCGCTGGCCGTCCCCGTCATGCTCTCGGAGCATACCGTGGTGGAGGCCGTGCAGATGACCATGCTAACGACGACGCAGAAGCGCCTCGACCACGAAATCCACCGCCTGTTAGCGGGCTACGAAGGGAAGGCGGTTTGGCGTGATTGAGAATGAACTGACAGCGGCCTTGCGGGCGAAGATCGCGGAGGCGGTGAAGGATTACCGTATGCCGACGAAGAGCGGCGGCCTGCGGGCCCCAGTGGTCTATAATGCCTACCTCCCGCCGAAGCGAAGCGGGCTGAATGGGACGACCGGGAACGACGACGACTTCCCCTTTGTGGTGGTGCGGCCCGAGGGGGCGACCTCTGAACGGGAGGAAACCGAGGTGACGGTCTCCATCATCATCGGGTGCTATACCCAAGAGACCGACGGGCACGAGTATTGCCTCAATGTGATGGCCCGTATCCGCACCGCGCTGACGAGTATGGAGAACGGGATACTGGCCGGGCGGTATGTGCTGAAATACCCGCTGACGTGGGAAATGCCGCCGGACCAACCGTATCCGCAGTGGCAAGTTTCGATGGAGACGCGGTGGGCCTTCAACACCCCGCAAGCGAGTTTTTGATGAACGATAGGAGGTATACCGACGATGGCTACCAAGAAGACGAACAGCAAGAGCGGTGCGGAGAAGCCCGCCACGGTGTATATCGGGAAGTCCATCCCCGGGCTCCCGCGCTATACGACGTTCAAGGGCGGCGAGTTGCCGCCGCACATCAAGGCGTTGGTGGCACAGGACGCTACCCTTGCGGGGCTGATTGTGCCCGTGACTGAATTGCAGGAGGCGCGCAAGAATATCCTCAAGCCGGGGAACATTCTCAACGTCTACGCGAAGAAACAGAAGTAAAGTAAGGAGGTATTGCTATGGCCTATACTCATGGCGTGAAAGTCTCGGAGGTGCCGACCAGCATCCTCCCGCCCGTGGAAGTGTCTGCGGGCATTCCGTTTATCGTTGGCACTGCGCCCGTCAATATGACGGACACCACCAACGTGAACCAGCCCAAGCTGTGTTTCACCTACGATGAGGCGGTGAAAGCGTTTGGCTATGTTCCGCCCGTCGAGAACCCGGCGACCGGGCTCAAGGAATATGCTTACAGCATTAGTGAGTTTATCCACTCGCACTTTGCGCTGTTCGGCGTGTCGCCCGTGATGATCGTCAACGTGCTCAAGCCGGATACCCATCAGACCACGACCACGACGAAAACCGTCACGCTGGACCCCAAGACCGGCTCGGCTACGATTGCGGAGGCCGGGATTGTGCCCGCGACCGTCTCGGTGAGCGCGTCGAGCGGCTCGGCGTATGTGCGCGGCACGGATTACGAGACCGCGTTTGACGATGACGGCTTCCTCGTGATTACCTCGCTCAAGGATGAGGACGGCGCTTTCAAGTGCACGACCGGCACGGCCCTGACCTTCACCGGCAACAAACTCAATCCCGCTGCGGTGGATGCCGAGGACGTGATTGGCGGCGTGGATGTGGACGGCAACAAGAGCGGCTTCGAGTTGGTCAATGAGTGCTTTGCGCGCTTCCGCAAGGTGCCCTCGATCCTGCTTGCCCCGGGCTATTCGCAGAACGCGGGCGTGGCGGCGGTGATGGCGGCGAAGGCGGCGAACATCAACGAACTGTTTACGGCTGGCGTGGCGCTCGTGGATGTGCCGACGGACACCTGCAAGCAGTATGCGGAGGTGCCCGCGTGGAAGAACGCGAACAACCTCACCGACACGCGGCAGG
>JBJEVY010000030.1:0-16388 GCA_051884775.1 Candidatus Spyradenecus sp.
CGTTGAGCGTGGATTCGGTGGCCTTCTCGAATGTCAGCGGCACCAACAATCCTGCGGAGTTCGACCGCAATTCGCCGCTCTCTCAGCCGATTAGCGGTGCGCCCTCGCTGCGGACGATGGTCTCCCTCAGCCACGCCCAGCTCCTGAAGGATGAGTCCATCCGCGTCTTCATCACCCTCGACCCGCAGGACATCTCCCTGGGTTCCTCGGCGGTGAAGATTTACAATAGCGATTACACCTACGCCACCGTTTTGTCCGAGGATGCCACCTTCAGTGCCGATGGCACCCATCCGATTATCGCCTGGGACAAGACGCTCACTGCCCAGTGGCCGCTCTCGGCGTGGTTCAACCTGGAGAGCAACTTGAACCGCGTCAAGGAGCAGCACCCTGCGGCCCCGGCCAAGGTTCTCTCCCTCGATGAACTCACGGCCTTGGGCCTCAACAACACCGTCGAGCTCGAGCGCCAGGGCACCACCTACAACTTCTTTGGTGACCTCACCGCCCTGGGGCTCAACACCCTCAAGCCCAACTCCCTCGTCCGCTACACCGCCTGGGCCGTCTACCAGAGCGCTGAGAGCGACGATTGGTTCGCCACTCAGATTGAGCCCGAGAGCTACACCGACTTCCCCTGGTACTTCCCGCGCAGCCTCAATGCCGAAATCCAGGCCCAGGCCGGCAGCGACACCCCGATGTTCTCGCCCTACTACTGGGTCTACTCCTGCGTCCCCGGCGAAGTCTTCATCAATGAGTTCAACCTGGCCGATGCCACTGGCGTGCAGAGCAGCCGCTTCATTGAACTCTGCGCCCCGGCCGGGCTGGATATTGGCGCTTGGCAGGTGCGCCGCACCACCAACAACGCCCTCACCTTCAACAACACCGCCTTCACGGTCCAGGAAGGCCTGAGCGCCGGGGGCACCACCACCTTGAAGGCGCCGGACAAGGGCGCGGTGCCCGAGCAGCGCAAGGTCGGCTCCAACGCCGTCCGCTCCTTCTACACCGCCGCGCTCCCCGATAGCAAGTTCTTTATCCAAAGTGGCACCGGCACCACCCCCGACTTTGAGGCGGCCGGCGCGGCCGATACGGCCAATGGCGGTATCTTCAAGCGCGCGCTGGATGACGACACCACCAGCCCGGCCGGCTCCAATGCCACCAGCTTGATGCTCTTCCGCCCGACCGGCGGCGCCGAGCACATCATCTGCTTTGCCAACCTCTCCTCGCTGGCCCTCACCGACAGTGCCAACAAGAACCTCGATAACCTCTACGAGCGCATTCGCGCCTCGATGGTCACCAATGGGTTCGCCGGCGAGTGGTATCAGACCTTCCTTGACGGCGACTGGAAGCGCTATGGCGAGACGGCGGCCGATGCCTTTGGCTCGATGCCGCTCTACGAGCCGAACCTGACCTTGGCGCAGGCCCACGGTCGCCGCTTGACCAAGGCCAACTACTTCCCGGCCGCCACCGACAAGGACAATCGCTTCTCCCAGAGCGCGGGCGCCTTTGCCTATGTGAAGGAGAAGGAGACCACCACCTACGCCAGTTCCATCGCCACGGTGGACATGGGCGGCATCTGGGTGCTGCGCAAGAACGCCATCGAGACCGATGAACTCAATGGCCCGCTCGACCTCACCTCCCTCTGCGTTGGCACCTGGCCCGAGACGCAGAACCCCACGCTCATCCCGCGCGCCAACGAGCCGGGCACGAATGTGGCTGCCAACGCCGAGCGCCCCTACACGCAGGTCACCCCGCGCCAGATTAACCCCGATCAGTTCCTGGTGAAGTATCGTGAGCTCTCGCAGAGCTCGGTGATCTCCAGCCTGGAGGGCCTCCCCTACGGCACCCACGCGCTCGATATCTACAGCGCCGACGATGCCACCCTCGTCGCCGAAAATCGTCGCGGCGGGCGCAACACCCCCCTCTCTTGGAACATCCCCTCCGCCACCCCGAAGGTGGGGCTCACCTACACGCCCTTCCCCTTCCATAAGGTCGCGACCGTTTCGGTGCGTTTGCTCGATGCCAAGACCGGCGATCCCGAGACCGCCATCGCCAAGATTCGCGCGCAGATCGTCAACGACACCACCCTCATCGATGCCGCCGCCGCCCCCGATGCCGAGGGCTGGGTGGAACTCAAGCTCGATAGCTTCACGGTGGGCGCACCCGTCTCCTTCCTGACTGTGCTCAAGAAGGTCGGCAGCGCCGATGACGAAGATCGCTACAATGTGGAGGCCAAGGCCACCATCGCCTTCGATGACACCTCCGCCTGGCGCGATGTCATCACCCGCGTTCAGCCCTACACCGGCTCCACCCTGGGCGCCAATCAGCCGTGGTGGGGCAGTAGCTTTGGCTTTGACATTGCCTACGACGAAACGGCCCTCGCCGGCGCCAAGCTCTCCGCCTTCATCGTCACCTATCCTTCGCCCGCTGGCCTGGCGGCCGGGTATGACGCGTGGGAAGGCCTCAATGCCCCCTGGGCCGGCCTCAACGACCTGAGTGACGGCGCCGGCGGCATCGCCTCCCCCTCCCTCCAGGGTATGGCCTACGACGATGCCATCGCCGCCCTCAATGGGCCCTTCGCCCAGTATGGCAAGGCCCGCTATGTGGAACTCAAGGACCTCGCCTCCGGCCGCGCCCTCTCCGCCTCGGCCATCGGCATCTTGAGCAACACCTATGCCACGGCCCTGGGCTACAGCGAAGCCGACGAGGCCACCTGGAGCAAGCAGGAGCCCGCCATTCCCTTCTGCGTCTGGGGCGTCTACACCTATGTGGTGCAGGCCGATGGCGGCAACGAGTCCGTCTCCTTCCTCCTGCCGCAGGCGGCGGTTGACGAGCGTGCCACCCTCTTCACCTATCCGGCGTGGTATCAGCCCGTGGCCGATCGGAACGCGGGCCACACCCGCACCGCGCCCTACTTCTACCTCTACAGCACCCCGCCGCAGGCCGCTTGGTTGAGCGAAGTCAACCTGGTCGATGGCACCACCGGCTCGGCCCCCTACGCCGAAGTGGTGATGCCCTACCTGCGCGATGGCATCCTCAATGCCAATCCCAACGTGCCGCAGACCACCCACCAGGGCTGGACGCTCAAGCGCTATGGCGAGGATGGCACTCTGGCCGGTTCGGCCGCCGTCGGCCCCTACGATGCCGCCACGCGCACCTATGCCCATGCCTTCAGCACGGTGCCCAACTTTGCCGATATTGCTACGGCCGATCGCTCGGCCTATGTCCTCCACCGCCCCTGCGGCGCGGCCGAGGGCGGCCTTTGGAGTGCGGCCGATGCCGCCGGCGGCACGGCGGTGACTGCGCCGGGCACCGTGGCAGACAATGGGTGGCTCCTGAGTGCCGAAGCCTACATCGTTCCGGGCAAGAGCGATGCCACCGATGCCCCCGGCTCGGTTCAGTTGGTGGGTCAGGCGGTCTATGTCAGCGGCCAAGCCTGCGTCACCTCGGATGTCTCCAAGCGCACCGAGTGGGTCTTCTCCAATGAGACCCCCAGCAGCGCCAATGCCAACAACGGCTCGACCCTCCCGCCCGATCGCGACCCCGAGTGGAACCGCGTTACGGTCACCTCCTCCATTCGTAACACCGTCTATGGCGGCGTGCTCTGCGGCTACCAGCAGTTCGGCTTCTTTGAGACCGAGGCCGCCTCGGGCACGGCCAGCAACGCCGGCGAAATCACCCAGTCGCTCTCGGGCACGGCGTGGGAGTACGACGCGCTGAGCAATCGGCGCCTGGTGCTCTCCTACCGCCCGCGCACGAACTATCGTTACGAGCGCCTCGTCCTCCCGCCGAGCCTCATCGGCCATGTGATGCTCATCGGCGCGGATGGTTCTCTGCCGCAGGCCACTGTGGATAGCGAAGTCGAGCGCCTGCGCCAGTTGGCCGCGGCCGATCCAGCCGTCCGCCACACCGATTGGATTCGGATGGGCAACCATGACAATGCCGGGCGCTACCGCGCCGAGGTGGAATACGCCACCATTACGGCCGAAGACGGCTCCACCAGCCAGGAGCCCACCGGCGTGATCACCTTCAATCCCGATTACACCTCGGGCCTCGATGCCGATGCCGTCACCTTCGGCGAGCAGGATGCCTTTGTCATCACCCTCGTCTTCGCCGACGAGCCGGCCTCGGCCATCAACGCCATCCAGATGGAAATCGGCCAAGGCGATGTCCTCTCCGGCGCCTGGTTGGTCACCCAGACCCTCTACGCGCTCGATGCGAATGGCGATCCCGATGCCACCAAGGGCGGCGACACCCTCGCCAAGCCCATTTGGTCCGATGAAGATGGCAATGTCGATGGCGACTACGCCAACCTCCACGGCTGGCTCCATCAGCCGCAGGTGGGCGACCAGCTGGGCATGAGCGCGGTCATCAATCCCGAGCTTGGCCTGGTGGGCGGCGCCCTTGGCAATACCGTCGAGGCCGTGCGCAACCAGTTGGAGGCCGATACCGGGCTGCGTCCCTTCCTCATCTGGACGCTCATTCCCAAGAGCAAGCTCCCGGCCAACCTCAGCGAGCCGGGCACCAGTGCCGACCTGAAGCTGCGCGATACCTTCCTGAACAACTGGGATCTCGGCGCGAACTACTGGTTCGGCAGCACCCCCTCCATCAGCGAAGGCATCGCCGCCGTCAGCTTGCGCGACCTGCGTAAGCGCCTGCGCACCAGCGCCACGAATCGCGACTTCTACTCCGCCGCCGGCATCATCCCGATGACCTATCGCGGCTACTGCGATGAAACCCGCGCGCTGGCCAACGATCCCGATGTCAACCCCCGTGCCGCCGACACCCTCCTCGCCTTCTCCACGATGACCGCGGACGAGCTGGCCGATGCCTTGGCCCGCACCACGGATACCGGCCTCACCGAAGCCGATGACCTCCTGGCCTATGCGCCGATCATCAATATGGATGCCGCCGCCGAGGCCACTTGGCAGGAGGGCGCCGTCCTGCGCTTTGCCATCGTCATTGCCGATGCGAAGGTCGACCGCGTCTACGAGGTGCAGTCCATCTCCAACTTCGCCTCCAACGATGCCACCGCCTATTGCCCCTGGTATCTCCCCAATGCCCGGGCCAATATCAACGCCATCTCCACCGCCAACAACAAGGGCATCTCCCCCTATGCCTGGGTCTACAACATCGGCCGCGGCGGCGTGTGGATCAACGAGTTCCGTCCCTTCCCGGTCAATGGTCTGCCCACCGCCTTTGAATTGGCCGGCTACGCTTCGCCTTACACATACACCGATGGTCAATACATCCCGCAATACTCGCTCGATGGCTGGTCGGTGGTCCTGAAGTATGCGCCGTTGCCGCTGGAGACGGAGGCGCAGGAGACCCCGCTCACCTGGACCGAAGACCACCGTGTGGCCCTCCGCTCCTGGGTCCCCTATCGCCGCATCAATGCCAATGGCACGGCCGCCGGTTACTACGACCTCGATTACTACCTCGCCGCCGACACCGTTGATAGCTCCTTCGGCACCGTCACGGCGAACGACTTCCTCGCCTATGCCTACGCGGCCGATAAGATCAACGCCTTCAAGTGGCTCAAGTTCGCCGATGATACGCCCCTCTTCAAGGCCGAGCTCGAAGCGGACCTGCGCACGAACGACGCCTTCAAGAATGGCATCGTCTACGCCATCGCCCTCGAGCGCGCCAATGGCGTGGTTGAGGATGAGGTGCTCTTCTGCTACAGCAAGGAGGGCCTCCGCACCGATGACGAACTCCTTACGCGGATGAAGCTGGCCATCGCCTCCGAGAATGTCAACGCCACCACCGCCTCCACCGTCCGTGGCCTCGCCAACCGGGCCGTCAAGGAGGATGTGGTGAACCCCAACGCCACCCTCCAGTTCTTCTACGAGACCGTCCTCGATCAGCTCTACTGGGATGTCGATGCCACCGCAGAGGGAATGAACACCCTGCCCGGCGCGAATGTAATCAATAATTACAACCGGATCATCCAGCCGCGTTCGTCCTACCAGCTGCAGACCGCCACCACCTTTACCCTCTCGGCGCGCGTTCTCGGCGGCGATGCCTCGCTTCGCCTCTATAAGGGCGGCGCACCCTACTTCGAGGCCTCCGGGCGCAGCCTCTCGACCTCCTACGTCACCGGCACCGATTACACCCTCTCCCTCACCGACTGGAACGAGGCCTGGTACAGCCGCGCCTCCGTCACCAAGAATGGCGCCCCCATCGCGGCCCCCGTCGTCCAGGCCACCACCTACGCCGCCGCAGGCCCGCGCCTCACCGCCAACGTCTCCACCGATCTCACCCTCGATTCGGCCACCTTGGATGCCGACACCGACTACGTGGTCACCTTCGTCTACACCCCCGAGGCCGAACAACTCCTCGCCGCGGGCGACCTCAATGCCCAGGACGAGGGCTTCCTGGCGTGGCTCCTCCAGGTGGATCCCAATGCGATTCTTGAGCAGACCGCGCGCGATGGCGTGACGGCCTCCGAGAAGTATTGGCTCGGCCTCGATTCCGCCGCCATCTCCGCGGAGGATGTGGCCCTCAGCATCACCTCGCTGGGCACCCACACCGAACCGGAGGGCACGGCGCTGCCCACGCTCTCCATTGCCCTGCGCAAGGGCGAGGAGCCGGTGGGTGAACTCCGGGGCGATGGCGTGCTCGTCCTCCTGGGCAAGCGGGAACTGGGCGATCCGTGGCAGTTCCTCCGCCGCCTCTATCCCGAGGATGTCTCCGGCGAGAGCCACCTCATCCTGCGCACCGATTGCACCTTCTTCAAGGCGATCCTCCTCTCGGCGGAAGAGGCCGAGAGCGCCGCGCAGTGATGCGGCGGCGGGCCGCCGCCGGGTGCGGGCTGGCGCCCGCGTGAGGTGGCCTTGCCGCCGAGAGGAGCTCGCTACGCTCGCGTGAGGTGCGCCTTCGGCGCGTGAGAGTGGCGGCGGTGCCGCCGAGAGGTGCGGGCTAGCGCCCGCGGGAAGTGCGGCTGCGCCGCGGGAGATGGGCCCATTCGGGCCGTGAGGGCTCGCTGCGCTCGCGTGAGGAGGCCCTGCGGGCCGTGTGGCCTGGCGGAGCAGGCCACGGCACCACGCTTACCGCCACTGGCCGCCGGGACGGCGGCCGTCAGAAAGGGCAGTGCGAAGGTTCACGCCGCGAAGCGGCACCTCACGCGAGCGTAGCGAGCTCCTCACGGCGGCAACGCCGCCACTCTCACGGCCCGCAGGGCCATTTTCACGCGGGCGTTAGCCCGCACCTCACGGCCCGCAGGGCCACCTCACGGTGGCAACGCCGCCACCCTCACGCGCCGAAGGCGCACCTCGCGGCGGCAAGGCCGCGTGAGGTGACCCTGCGGGCCGAGAGGAGCTCGCTACGCTCGCGTGAGGTGCGCCTTCGGCGCGTGAGAGTGGCGGCGGTGCCGCCGAGAGGTGCGGGCTAGCGCCCGCGGGAAGTGCGGCTGCGCCGCGGGAGATGGGCCCATTCGGGCCGTGAGGGCTCGCTGCGCTCGCGTGAGGAGGCCCTGCGGGCCGTGTGGCCTGGCGGAGCAGGCCACGGCACCACGCTTACCGCCACTGGCCGCCGGGACGGCGGCCGTCAGAAAGGGCAGTGCGAAGGTTCACGCCGCGAAGCGGCACCTCACGCGAGCGTAGCGAGCTCCTCACGGCGGCAACGCCGCCACTCTCACGGCGGCGCAGCCGCCGTCTTCACGCGGGCGCTAGCCCGCACCTCACGCGCCGAAGGCGCACCTCACGGCGGCGCAGCCGCCACCCTCGCGCGCCGAAGGCGCCCCTCACGCGAGCGTAGCGAGCACTCAGGCATTATGCTAGAATGGCGGTATGAAGAGAGCGCTATGGTTGTTTATTGCGTGCTTTTTGGCGGCTGTTCCGCTTTGGGCGGGAGAGTCGGCTGGGGCGGAGAGTGTGGCGTTGACGCATCGGATGATGATGCTGGCGATTCAGCTAGGGGTGATTATCTTTGCCGCACGGATGGGGAACTTGCTCTTCACGGCACTACGGTTGCCGAGCGTGCTGGGCGAATTGTGCGCGGGCATTGCGATTGGGCCCTTTGCCTTGGGGCGGCTATGGGAGGGGTGGATTTTCCAGGCGGCGGGCACGCCGGTGGGGGTGACGCCGGAACTCTATGGGCTGTGCACGGTCGCTTCGATTGTGCTGCTCTTCTTGGTGGGTGCGGAGACGGATCTGCGGATGTTCATGCGCTACTCGGCGGTGGGGAGCCTGGTGGGGCTCGGCGGGGTGGCGGCCTCCTATTTCACCGGGGCGGGGGTGGGCGTGTGGCTGATGGGGCTTTCGTGGAGCGACCCAACGGCGATTTTGATGGGGGTGATGAGCACGGCCACCTCGGTCTCGATTACCGCGCGGATCTTGTCGGAGCGGCGGAAGCTCGACTCGCAGGAGGGGGTGACTATTCTGGCCGGAGCGGTGATTGACGATGTGCTGGGCATTATCTTGCTGGCCATTGGGATGGGGATGATTGCGGCAGGGGATGCGGGCGGCGGCATCTCGTGGCGGCAGATTGGCGGCATTGCGGCGCGGAGCTTTGGCTTTTGGCTGGGGGGGACGATGGTGGCGGTGCTCTCCTCGCGCAAGGTGGCGCGGCTGCTCAAGCGCTGCGGGAGCCATGGCGAGGTGGCGGTGCTGACCTTGGGGCTGGCGCTGGTGGTCGGCGGCTGCTTTGAACAGGCGCACCTGGCGATGATTATCGGCGCGTATGTCACGGGGCTCGCCTTCTCGCGCACGGAGATGGGGCTGATGATCCAGGAGAAGCTCCACGGGGTCTACCAATTCTTAGTGCCGGTCTTCTTTGTGGTGATGGGGATGATGGTGGATGTGCGGGAGTTCTGCGCGCCGGGCGTGCTCACCGCCGGGCTGGTCTATACGGCGGTGGCCGTGGCGGCGAAGGTGCTCGGGTGCGGTCTGCCCACGCTTTGCTTTGGCTTTACGCCGATGGGGGCGCTGCGGGTGGGGTTGGGGATGGTGCCGCGCGGCGAGGTGGCGCTCATTATCGCCGGCATTGCTGCCGCCCACGGCCACACCGAGGTGCTGGGCGTGGCCGTGTTGATGACGCTACTAACCACGCTCGCCGCCCCGCCGCTCTTGATTGCGGCCTTCAAGGCCCCCGCGCGCGGCCACCGCAAGGCCGAAGAGAACGCCCCCGCCCCCTCGGCCGTCTTCCACTTCCCCAACCACGCGGTGATGAACACCGTGATGGCCAAGATTGCCCAGAACTTGACGCGCGAGGGCTTCTTTGTCCACCAAATCGACCCGGCGCAGGGGCTCTACCAGGCGCGGCGGGCGGATGTGATTTTGACCATCCAGGCGCAGGGCGAGACCATTGCCATCTCGGTCTCGGAGGCGGCGCTGCCCTTTGTGCGCAATGTGGTGGCCGAGTCGTTGGCTGAGTATGAATCGGTTCTCGATGCGCTGCGCAAGCCGGTTACCGAGCGCGCGCAGTTGGGCGTGGCCTCCGAGGAGGAGACTGCGCGCCAACTCGGGGCGGCCGCCCAGCGGCGAGCCGTTCTGGCGCGTTATGTGCGCGAGGAGACCATCTGCCCGCGCCTGCCCGGCACCACGCGCGATGAGGTCATCCGCGCGTTGGTCACGCGGCTGCATGCCGCCGGCGCGGTGACCGATATCGAGCAGGCCACCGAGGCGGTGCTCTCGCGCGAGCGGGTGATGGCCACGGGCGTGGGTTATGGCGTGGCCTGCCCCCACGCGCGCACGGAGATGGTGCGCAGTTTGGTCTGCGCCATTGGCGTGACCGAGGTGCCGGTGGACTTCTCGGAGGAGCCCGAGGGGCGCGCCTGCCGGATTGTCATTCTCACGTTGACCCCCAACGAGGCCAACAGCCCCTATATGACCTTCATTACTGCCGTGCTCACGGTGCTGCGTTCGGCCGCCAAGCGCGAGGCCGTCCTGGCAGCCTCCGATGCACGTGCCATCCGAAAGGCATTGGTCCAGTTATGAGCAAGCGCATCGGGCTCTTGATGGTTGCGCTCTGTGCGGCGGTCGCCTCGGCGGCCTCGCGCCCCAAGGCCTACTACGAATTGATTATCAGCAGCGAACCCTTTGGGCCGATGGCCGCCCTTGAGGTGCCAACCGCGCCCGAAGAGGCTGCCGCGGCCGATCCCCAGAAGGTGCAGGAGGAATCGAACAAGATCCAACTCTGCGCGATGACCGAGACGCCCGATGGGCGCACGGCCGTGGGGCTCATCGACAATGGCGTCAGCCCGGCAGCCTATATTACCCTCTTTGATGGCGAAAGCGCCAACGGGTTGGAGCTGCTCTTCTCGGACCTCGATGGCGAGTTTGCCACCTTCCGGCGCGAGGGCATCACCTTCACCCTCGGTCTGGGCCTTGGCCTGATGGAGACCATCACCCCCGAGCGCTTTGCCCAACAGCAGCGCGAGGCCGAGCAGGAGGTCGCCGAGGCCGCCGAACGCGAACGCAAGCGCCCCAACTCCCTGGCCGAGCAGCTCATCGCCATGCAGATGAGCCTGCCGCCCGATGTCGAGGCTCCGCCCCTGCCCATCCCAATGGGCGAGGATATTGATTTCACCCAGGAGTTCGAGCCCGGCAAGGAGCGCGGCGAGCCGCAGACCGAGACCGAGGCCCTGGTTCAGGCCGGCGTGGCCGAACTCAAGGAGGCCGTCAAGACCGGCGAATCGGCCCAGGATTATCTGCGCCGACTCGTTGCGCACCGTTCGGCCGAGGTGCAGCGCCAGAAGCGCGAACAAGCCGCCGCGCGCGAAGCCATCGAGACGGCACTGGGCGCGGGGAACCTCTCCGAGCAGGAGGCCGCGGCCGTCAAACGCCAGGCCAACTTGGAGCTCATGAAGAAGGGCGTGGTGCCGCTTGAGCCGGTTGAGCATATCACCGCCGAAGAGCAGGCGGAAATCGATGCCGCGCTCGAGGCGCTCTAAGCGGAGGCCGGGATGAGCCATTGGCTTAAGGGATTGGCAAAGTGGCGGCGCACGGGGTTGCTGCTGGCGGGCGTCTGCGTGGCAATTATCGTGCCCTTCGTGCTCTGGCAGGAGCCTATCGAGGCCTTCTTCCAGGACTTCGGTGCGCTGGAGGGGCAGGCGCGGTGGCTTTCGGCCGCCATCCTCTTTGGCGCGCTGGCGCTGGATATCTTTCTGCCGGTGCCCAGCAGCCTGGTGAGCACCCTCTTTGGGATGTTGCTGGGCGTGGGGTGGGGGTGGTTGGGCTCCTTCCTGGCGATGAATGTCAGCGCGGCCATTGGCTATTGGCTCGGTGCGCGCGGTTCGACCCTGGCCCGCCGCGCCTTGGGCGAGGCGGAGAGCGCGCTCTTGACCGACTTCTTCGCCCGCCGCGGGCCGATGGCCTTGGTGGCCCTTCGCGCTGTGCCGGTGTTGGCCGAGGCCTCGTGCCTCTTTGCCGGCATGGCCCGTGCGCCGGTGGGGAAGAGCGCCCTGGCCCTCATCCTCGGCAATGCCGCCGTCTCGCTGATGTACGCCCTGGTCGGCGCCTGGGGCCGCGAGGTCGATGCCATGCTCCCGGCTTTCGGAGCCTCCCTCCTCCTCTCTGGCGTGCTGATGCTCCTGGCCCGCCGCCGCACCCCGAGAAAACCCGGCCCTTAGCGTCCCCCTTCCCCCGGTAGCACCCGGAACTTATCGACAGCGCCTGTCGATAAAGCTGTTCACAACCTTGTCGATAAGTCACCACGCCGAGGTCGACCTTCAACCAGGCCGAGGTTGACCCTCAACCAGGCCGAGGTCCGAGGTCAACCACGCCGTGGTGGAAAGTCAGGCTCCGCCGGGCGGGCGAGCGGTAAAACCGGTCGGGAGTTCTTCTCGCGCCCCGCGTGCCGTTCACGCCTCCCCCTTCGCGCGCTGTAAACGCCGTAAGAAAGTGCTTGCATGGCGACTACCAAAGTGGTAGTATACGCACCAATTACTTCTTCCGCTGTAGCGTTTTCACGGTGAAAGCGCGCATCGGGCGGGGGAAGGTCCCCGGTTTTATAGAGGAGGACAGGCACATGAAGACGAATAAGCACTACCGTTTTGAGACTTTGCAGCTGCACGTTGGGCAAGAAGAGGCCGATCCGGCAACCGGCGCGCGTGCGGTCCCCATCTATCAGACCACCTCCTATGTTTTCCGGAACTCCCAGCATGCGGCCGACCGTTTTGGTCTGCGCGATGCCGGCAACATCTATGGCCGCCTGACGAACCCCACGCAGGACGTCTTTGAGCGCCGGATTGCGGCGTTGGAGGGCGGTTCTGCGGCGCTGGCGGTGGCCTCAGGCGCGGCGGCGATTACCTATGCCATTCGCAATGTGGTCCGCGCGGGCGAGCATGTGGTGGCCGCGCGCAATATCTATGGCGGCACCTTCAACCTCCTCTCGCACACGCTTGAAGAGTTTGGCATCACCACCACCTTCGTTGAGCCCGGCGACCTCGAGGGCTTTAAGGCCGCCATTCAGCCGAATACCCGCGCGGTCTTCTGTGAAACGCTCGGCAATCCGAACTCCGATGTCACCGACCTGGCGGCCATCGCCGCCATTGCCCACGCCCAGGGGTTGCCGCTGATTGTCGACAACACCTTCGCCACCCCCTTCCTGGTGCGCCCCTTCGAGTACGGCGCGGATGTGGTGGTCCACTCGGCCACGAAGTTTATCGGCGGCCACGGCACCACCCTCGGCGGCGTCATCGTGGAGAAGGGCGACTTCGATTGGGCCAATGGCAAGTTCCCCGGCCTCTCCGAGCCCTGCCCGAGCTACCACGGCGCGCGCTTTACCGTTGCCGCCCCCGGCGCGGCCTTCGTCACGCGCATTCGCGCCATCCTCCTGCGCGATGAGGGCGCCACCCTCTCGCCCTTCAATGCCTTCCTGCTCCTTCAGGGCCTCGAGACCCTCTCGCTGCGCGTTGAGCGCCACGTCTCCAACGCCCTCAAGGTGGTCGAGTTCCTCTCCCGCCACCCGCAGGTTGAGCGCGTGAACCACCCCTCGCTGAGCGCCGACCCCGTCCAGCAGGCCCTCTATAAGCGCTACTTCCCCCAGGGCGGCGGCACCATCTTCACCTTCGAAATCAAGGGCGGCGCCGAGGAAGCCCGCGCCTTCATCGATCGCCTGGAGATCTTCTCGCTCCTGGCCAATGTGGCCGACGTCAAGAGCCTGGTCATCCACCCGGCCTCGACCACCCACTCCCAGCTCTCCGAGGAGGAACTCCTCGCCGCCGGCATCAAGCCCAACACCATCCGCCTCTCCATCGGCACCGAGAACGTCAACGACCTCATCGATGACCTCGCCGCCGCCTTTTCGGCATGAGGTTGAGTCGACAGTGAACAGTCGACAGTCGACAGTGCGCTAACGCGACGGATAGGCTGGCAGGAGAATAGGGGGTTGCCTTTTCCTCCTCAGTTTATCCGTCGCGGCTTGCCGCGCCCTGTCGACTGTCGACTGTCGACTGTCGACTTTCTTACAAGCGCAGCGTGGCAAAGAGGTCGGAGGCGATGAGGGATTCTTGGCCGTGGGCGAAGGCGGCGGCATCGCCGGCGAGGGCGTGGTGGTAGACGCCGAGGCAGGCGGCATCTTCGGTGCCCAGGCCGCGGGCGAGGAGGCCGGCAATGAGGCCGGTCAGGAGGTCGCCGGTGCCGGCGGTGGCCATGCCGGGATTGCCGCCCATGCACATGCGCACGCGTCCGCCGGGTTCGGCCACCAGGGTGTTATGGCCCTTGAGGACGGCGATGGCGTGGTAGTTGGCGGCGATGGCGCGGGCGGCGGCGGGGCGGTCGCTCTGGACCTCGGCGGGGGTGCAGCCGAGGAGTCTGGCGGCCTCGCCGGGGTGGGGGGTGAGGATGAGGCGGAGGGCCGAGCCATCGGGGGCCCAGCCGCGCTGACGCAGTTCGGCGAGGGCGGTCAGGGCGTCGGCATCGATGACGGTGCGGGGGGCGGAGGGGTCGCTGACCAGGGCTTTGAGCAGGTCGAAGGCGAGGGCATCGAAGCGGCCCATGCCCGGACCGATGGCGATGGCATCGTAGTCCGAGAGATTGGTGGCGGGGGTGAGGGTGTCGGCAAAGATGGCTTCGGGGACCCAATGCGCGGCGGCGGGGCGCGAGCAGGGGTTGACGGCGAGGGTGACGAGGCCGCAGCCGGCGCGGTAGGCCGCCAGGGCCGAGAGGATGGGGGCGTGCGGGTAGCGTTCGCAGCCGCCGACGATGCAGGCGTGGCCATAGGCGCGCTTGTGGGAATCGAGGCGGCGTTCGGGGCGGAGAATGTTGCGGATTTCAGGGGCGGCGATGAGCTCGACGCCATCGCTTGCGTCTTGGCAGTGGACGTCAAGGAGGTCGCTGGGGATGCCGATGTCGGCCACGGTGAGGTCGCCAATATAGGGCCGCGCGGCGGGGTTTGAGAAGCCGAGCTTGGGGCGCGAGAAGGTGATGGTGGCATCGGCGCGCACCGCTTCGCCAGGGGCCGTGCCGGCATCGGCATCGAGGCCGCTGGGGACATCGACCGAGAGGACCGGGCAGGTGGGGCTGGTGCCGTTGATCCAGTGGATGGCGGCAGCTACCGGGCCCACGGGAATGCCGCGCGAGCCAATGCCCAGAAGCGCATCGATAATCAGGGCGTGGCGGGGGGCAACGGCCGGGTCGAGCCACGGCGATTCTTGCCAAGCATCGCCCGAGGGGAGAATGCGCGTGCGCACGCCGGCGGCCTGCAGATCGTGCCAGGCGCGGGCGGCATCGCCCTTGAGGCGGGAGGGCACGCAGGTGAGGCAGACTTCCACCTGATAGCCATCCTCGGCCAGGCAGCGCGCGGCCACAAAGCCATCGCCGCCATTATTGCCCGGCCCGGAGAGGACGACGATGGTGCGCAGGTTGGCCAGGGCAACGATGCGTTGGGCGCGGCGGGCAACGGCGGCTCCGGCGCGGCACATGGCGGTGTAGGAGGGGAGGTTGCGCTGGGCAAAGGCAATGGCCTCGGCCTCGCGGATGCCGGAGACGGAAATCCATTTCATCGGTGTTGCTCCTTGCGTTCACGGAGGGCGGCCAGGCGTTTGGCGATGGTCTCTTCGTAGCCGGCGGCCTTCGGGCGGTAATAGGTTTTGGGGATGGTGAGGTAATCCTGCGCCACGGCAGTGCCCTCGTAATCGTGCGGATACTTGTAGGCCGGCGCAGCGGCTTTGCCCTCGGCCTTCACATGGACATTCTTGAGGTGCTCGGGCACCGGCTGGACGCGGCCGGAGCGCACATCGGCGAGGGCTTCATCCACCGCGAGGTAGGCGGCGTTGGACTTGGGCGCGCTGGCGAGGTAGGTGGTGGCCTGCGCCAGGCTAATGCGCGCTTCGGGCATGCCGATAAACTCCACCGCCTGCATCGCCGCCACGGCCACGGTCAGCCCGCGCGGATCGGCATTGCCAATGTCCTCGCTCGCGGAGATGATCAGCCGGCGGGCGATGAAGCGCGGATCTTCGCCGCCCTCGAGCATCTTCGCCAACCAGTAGATGGCCGCGTCGGGATCCGAGCCGCGGATGGACTTGATGAAGGCGGAGATGGTGTCGTAGTGCTGATCTTCGTCCTTGTCGTAGGCGATAATTCGGCGCTGGACGCACTCGGCCATCACCTCGGCGGTAATCCGGCGCACGCCGGCCTCCTCGGGGGTCGAGCGGACGGCAATCTCCAGCGCCGTCAGGGCGCGGCGGCCATCCCCCTCGCAGACTTGCGAGAGGAAGTCGGCCGCCTCGGGGTCGAGCACCGCGCCGCTGTTGCCCAGACCGCGCTCCCGGTCGGTCATCGCGCGGGCGAGGAGCTCCTTGATGGCCTCGGGACCCAAGGCGTGGAGCTCAAAGACGAGCGAGCGCGAGACGAGCGGGGTGTTGATAAAGATGCCCGGATGGTGGGTGGTGGCGCCAATGAGCGTGACCGTGCCATCTTCCACGTAGGGCAAGAGCACGTCCTGCTGGGACTTGTTGAAGCGGTGGATTTCGTCGACAAAGAGGACCGTGCCGATGGTGCTGCGCAGGGTGCGGGCCTTTTCGCAGAGGGCGCGCAGCTGGGCCACGTTACTCATCACCCCGCTCGTGCGCTCAAAGCGGCGGTGGGTGGTCTTGGCGATGACCTCGGCCAGGGTGGTCTTGCCCGTGCCCGGCGGCCCATAGAAGATGAGGTTGGTGAAGCGATCGCTCTCAATCACGCGGCGCAGGAGCCGCCCGGGCGCGAGCAAGTGTTCTTGCCCCACAATCTCCTCCAGGCTCCGCGGACGCATCCGGGCCGCCAAGGGGCCTAACTGTCCCGCCGACACCGGCTCGCTGCTCTCTTCTTCGCGCTCAAACAAGTCGTTCATAGGCGGTAGTATAGCACAGCGTGGCCTTTGGCGTGGCCGGGGGGCCGGCGCTCGCGGTGCTCGCGGCTCGCGGCGCTCGCTGCACGGCGCAAGCGCCGCGCCACAGAACCGTGGCCGCTTTGGTG
>JBJEVY010000030.1:16488-68427 GCA_051884775.1 Candidatus Spyradenecus sp.
CCCACCCCGGCGCTCGCTGCACGGCGCAAGCGCCGCGCCACAGAACCGTGGCCGCTTTGGTGCCCCCGGCGGCTCCAAGGTGCTACCTGAGGCGCCTGGCCAGGCTTGCTCCCACCCCGGCGCTCGCTGCACGGCGCAAGCGCCGCGCCACAGAACCGTGGCCGCGCTTGTGCCCCCGGCGGCTCCAAGGTGCGGCCTGAGGTGCCTGGCGCAGGGCTCCCTTAACTGAAGGCCACTCCTCCTCCGGCTTTCGGCTGTTCTGTGGCGCGGCGCTTGCGGCGCGCACACCGGGGCGGATTGTGATAGACTAGGGGTGTGAGTGAACAGCAGACGGCAGCGCGTAAGTGGCCGGACCTCGCCGTGACGGGGGCGGTCTGGGGGCTCTATCTCTTGGCGCTGGGGGTGGCCTTTTGGCCGGTCTTGGGGGTGGATACCGTCTTTGTGGCGCCCGATGCGCCGATTTTGCCGCCGGTGAGCCGTTGGGCTGCCTGGCGGAGTTTTTTTGCGCTGCCGACCCTTCCGGCGCTGCTTGAGGCGCTCTTTCCCTATGGGTTTGCCTATGAGGGGAGCTTTTGGGTGGATGGCGCGGTGATGGCCTTGGCGGGCTTTGGGCTGCTGCGCGCGCGGGGCCATAGCGTTGGGGCGGCGTGGGTGGGCGGCTTTTGTGCGGCGTGGTGCGGCTACTTTGCCACGCTCTTCTGCGCGGGGCACCGGGGGGTGGTCGATGCCCTGGCGGTGACGGCGCTGGGCTTTGGCGCGCTGGAGCGGTTGGCGGCCACGGGGCGGCTGCGTTGGGGGGCGGCGCTGGGGGCGATTTTGGCCTTGGGACTGGGGTCGCAGGCGGATATTTGGCTTTTGATGGTCTGCGCGCTCTTTGCTTATGGCGTGTGGCGGCTGGGGGTGCGGGTGAAGCGGTGGCCGTGGCGCGCCCTTTTGGTGGCGGTTGGGGTCTTTGGTCTGCTCGGGTTCCCGGCCTTGCGCCACACCTTTGGGGCGGCCCGGGAGACGCGCGCGCAGCAGCTTGAGGCCGCCGCTCCGAGTGCGGGTTCGCCCCAAAGCGCCGCCGAAGTGCAGTGGGCCTTTATCACCGGCTGGTCTCTGCCGCCGGAGGATCTGCTGGAGTGGGTCTGGCCGGATCTTCACGGGCGGAGCACCTATCCCTTCGACCCCAAGCCCTACACCGGGCGTTTGGGCGACCCCGAGCGCGGGGTGCGGTTGCGGCAACATGCCATCTTCGTGGGGTGGGTGACCTTGGCGCTGGTCTTGGTGGCCTGGTCGATGCGCGTGGCGGGGAGCGAGCGGCAGACGCGGCGCTTTTGGTCGGTCCTTGCCGCTGTCACGCTTCTTCTGGCCTTGGGCCGCTACACGCCCCTCTACCGCGCGGTCTTCCTGGTGCCGGGGCTCAACCAGATTCGCGCGCCGATTAAGTGGTTGCACCTGACTGGCTTTGCGCTGGCGATGGTGGCGGGCGTAGGCGCCGAGGGGCTTTGCCGCCGCTGGGGACGTTGGGTGGCGGTGGCGTTGGTGGCATCCAGCTGTGTCTGCGGCGCTTGGGTGGTGCGCGGCTACGTCTTTCCGCGCAGTCTGGCGCACAACGCGCTCACGCGCGCCGTGCCCCCCGGGCAGAGCCTCTGCAATCCGCTCGGCTGGTCGGCGCTTGATGCGATTTGCCGCTGGCAGGGCATCCCCTTGGAGCCAGAGCTCGCGAAGGCCGACCTGGTCGTGGCCCCCCTTCCGCAACCCGCCCTCCCGCCGCCGCTGGCGGTGATGCAGGTCCAGGGCGTGAAGCTGGGGGTGTTTAGGTTAAGAAGCGGACAGCCGTCAGCGGACAGCCGACAGCGCTGGCGCTCGCTATGTTCGGCCCGTCTGAGCCGTGAATACAACACCCCTTGCCCAAGAACTTATCCGTCGCGGCACGCGGCTGTCAGCTGTTGGCTGTCAGCTGTCAGCTCTCGACGCGAGGAGAGAACCCATGAACGACACATTGCGCGATTTGCTTGAAGCGGCGGCGGCACAGCGGCCCGACCATCGGTTTATGCGCTTCTATGCCCAGGGCGCCTGGCAGAGTCTGGCTTATATGGCCGCGCTTGAGCGCGTGCGCACGGTGGGCGAGTGGTTCGGCGCGCAGGGAGTGGTGCCGCGGCAGACGCGCGTGGCGCTGATGCTCCCCAATGGCCCGGCCTGGGTGCTGACCCATCTGGCGATTTGCGGACTGGGCGCCATTGTGGTGCACATCGATCCGCACCTCACCGCCCCCGAGCTCCACTTTATTCTGGAAGATGCCGGCGCCGCCATCCTGGTGACCGACCGCGCCCACCTCCCGCTCGTGCGCGAAGTGGCACCGACCCTTCCCGACCTGCGCCAGCTCCTCTTGGTTGATGGGCCCGCCCCGGAGCCGGGTCTGCCCACCGTTACGCTCGATGAGGTCCTCAAAGCCCAGCGCGAGGACGCCCCCCTGCGCTTTTGGAACGAACCCACCTATCGCCCCGCGCCCGATGACCTTTGCGCCCTGCTCTACACCAGCGGCACCACCGGTCGCCCCAAGGGCGCGATGCTCACCCATCGCAACTTCATCGCCAATGCCCGCGGCACGATGGCCCTCCTGCAGGGCTTTGTGACCGAGCAGGATGATTGCCTGGTGGTCCTTCCCCTCTTCCACGCCTTCGCCTTCACCACCAACTTGGTCTTGGCCCTGGATGCGCAAGCGTCGCTCTCCTTTATCCGCTCGCTGCGCACCGTGGCCGACGACCTGCGCGAGCTGCATAGCACCCTGCTGATGACCGTTCCGCTGATGGCCGAGAAGCTCCACGACCGGCTGATGAAGAGCCTGCGCGCCACGCTCCTCGGGCGCGTGCTCTATGCCGTGGCCCCGCGCCTCGTGGGTCGGCGCGTGCAGGCGGCCCTCGGCGGCAACCTCCGGCTGCTCTTTGTGGGCGGGGCGAAGGCCGATCCCAAGGTGCTCGGCAGCTTCAACCGCCTGGGCCTCTGCGCTTGCGAGGGGTATGGCCTTACCGAGTGCGCGCCGGTGGTGGCGGCCAATCCGCCCAACCGCATCCGCCTGGGCACCATCGGCCCGGCGATTTGCGGCATCGAGGTGCGTCTGGCCAACCCGGATGCCTCGGGCGTGGGCGAACTGCAGGTCCGCGGCCCCATCAACTTCCGCGGCTACTGGAATAACCCCGCGGCCACCGAGGAGATCTTTGTGGGCGATTGGCTGCGCACGGGCGACCTCGCCTCCCTCGACGCCGAGGGCTACCTCACCATCCGCGGCCGTGCCAAGGCCCTCATCGTCAACCGCGAGGGCAAGAATATCTACCCCGAAGAGGTCGAGCAGGCCCTTGCCCGCGATCCGCTGATCGCCCAGGTTTTGGTTTTGGCCTACCGCACCCAGGGCGAAAACGGCGAGAAGGTCGGCGCCCTCCTCTTCCCCAACCAAGAGCTCCTCGACAAGCTCCACCCCGGCCTCAGCCCCGAGGCCACCGAGCACCTCCTGCGCGATGCGGTCAAGCGCCAGTGCACCGCCCTGGCCACCTACAAGCACCCGCGCAAGATTGTCATCTCCCCCGAACCGCTCAAGCTCACCTCCACCCAAAAGATCCGCCGCGGACTCTACGCCGGCTCGCTCGATGAATAGGCGGCAGTGAACGGCGCTCGCTGCACGGCGCAAGCGCCGCGCCACAGAACCGTGGCCGCGCTTGTGCCCCGGCGGCTTAGCCAGCGCAGGAGCAGCAGCGAATGAGTTGGGCGAGGGCGTGGCGGGTCTCAGGGACGATGGTGGCGCGGAGCCAGGGGGTGCCTTGGAAGAACTCGGCGAGGTAGGGGCGGGAGCGCTGACCGAGCTTGATGCCCATAATGGCGCTATCGATATGCGCCGGCCAGATGGCGCAGCCGCAATCAAGGGGCTCGAAGCCATCGCGCGGCCAGAGGTGTTTGCTGAGCTGCCCATTCTCGCCGCCCTCGCGCTCGATGAGGCCTTTGAGCTGCAGGTGCGCCCAGGGGGCCAGGCGGTCGCTCGGGTGGCGGTCGGCCGGGGTGAGGTAGCGCAAGGGGGCGAGGTCGAAGGTTTTGAGGTGGAAGCGATCGGCGTAGCCGCGCGTGGGGAAGAGGGTGCCATTGAGGGCGGCCAGGAGGTCGCGGCAGGGGGCGGAGGCCGGCGCGGCGAGGTAGATGTGGCCGTAGGTGCCATCGAGCAAGAAGAGGACGGCGTTGCGTGGGATGTAGGTGATGGCCGAGGGGTGATCGGCTTCGTAGGTGCTTGCGCGGTGGGAACGGGGGGCGCCATGGAAGAAGGCGCAGAGCCAGAAGTTGCGCTCAAGCTGTACGATATGCGGCGTCAGGTGGCGGCCGCCGAGGATGTCGCGAATGCGCTCGGCCAAGGCGGTGGTGGCGGCCGGGGTCTCCGGCGTTTGGAAGGCGGCCGCCTCCGGCCACTGGATGCAGAGATACCGGCGCGGAAGCCGGACGGGCGAGCCGGCGCACTCGGCGCCAGCCGTCAGGGTGTTCAGGGTCATGGAGAATCTCCGTTGTTGTTTGTTTCAGACGGAGCGTAGTATAGCAAAGATGAGGGGTTGGCTGTTGGCGGCCATTGGAGTGGCTGGGGGGGGTGGAGCCAGGCGCTCGCTACGCTCGCTGCGCGGCAAATATGCCGCGCCACAGAAGGCCGAGCGAAGCGAGGCGCTATGCCAACACCGTTAATGGCAGGAGGAGGGCTGGGTGGAAGATAAGGTGGCCATGTGCCAGGCGGGGTGGAGGCCAGGGCGCGGCCATTGGAGTGGCTGGGGGGTGGAGCCAGGCGCTCGCTACGCTCGCGTGAGGTGGCCTGGCGGAGCAGGCCACTGCAAAACCTTTAAAACGCGCCGAAGGCGCACCTCACGGCCCGGAGGGCCACCCTCACGCCGCGCAGCGGCACCTCACGGCGGCAACGCCGCCATCTCACGCGAGCGCAGCGAGCCTCCGTTCACCGTTCACCGTTCACGCCGCGCAGCGGCAGCCGCCTGCAGCGCGCGGAGTTCGTCGCGCAGGAGGGCGGCGCGCTCGAACTCGAGGGCTTGGGCGGCCTGGAACATTTCGCGCTCGATGACTTCGGCGGTGCGGGGGGCATCGGGTTCGGGGGCGAAGGGGGTGGCCTTGCGGCGGGAGGGGGCTTCGGGGACGGTGGCCGAGCCGGCGGCGAGGTCTTCGTTGATTTCGCGGCGGACGGTGCGGGGGGTGATGTGGTGCTCGGCGTTGTAGGCCTGCTGGCGCGCGCGGTGGTCCTGGGTGACGGCGAGGAGTTCCTCGATGGCCGGGGTGGTGTGCTCGGCATAGAGGATGACCTTGGACTCGGTATTGCGGGCGCAGCGGCCAGCGGTCTGGATGAGGGCGGTGGCCGAGCGGAGGAAGCCCTCCTTGTCGGCGTCGAGGATGGCCACGCGGGTGACCTCGGGGAGGTCGAGCCCCTCGCGCAGGAGGTTGACGCCGATGAGGGCCTCGATGTCGCCGCGGCGGAGGCGGGCGAGGATGTCGACGCGGCCGATGGCGTCGATGTCGGAGTGGAGATACTCGGCGCGGATGCCCAGATCGGTGAGATATTGGGCCAGGTCCTCGCAGGCGCGCTTGGTGAGGGCGGTGACGAGGGTGCGGCCGCCGGCGGCGGAGGTGGCGCGGATTTCGTCGAGCAGGTCGTCGACCTGCCCTTCGAGGGGGCGGAGCTCGACGAGAGGGTCGAGGAGGCCGGTGGGGCGGATGACCTGCTCGGCGGTGAGGGAGGCGACGGCGCGCTCGTGGGGACCGGGGGTGGCGGAGGTGAAGAGGATGCGGGGGACGCGCGCGTCGAACTCGTCGAAGGTCAGCGGACGGTTGTCGCGGGCAGAGGGGAGGCGGAAGCCGTTATCGATGAGGATCTGCTTGCGGGCCTGGTCGCCATTGAACATCGCGCGGATTTGGGGGAGCGTGACGTGGCTCTCGTCGATAATGCAGAGGAAGTCGGGGCCAAAGTAGTCGATGAGGGTGGGGGGCGGGAGGCCGGGGGCGCGGCCGGCGAGGGGCGCAGAGTAGTTCTCGATGCCGGTGCAGTAGCCCATCTCCGCGAGCATCGCCAGGTCGTACTCCGTGCGCTGGCGCAGCCGCTGGGCCTCGAGGAGTTTGCCGGCTTGGTCGAGTTCGCCCAGGCGCGTCTGCAGTTCGGCCTTGATGCGCTCAACGCCGCCGAGGAGCTGACTGCGGGGCATCACAAATTGCTTGGCCGGCGAGAGCAGGCACGAGGGCATGGCGCCCAGGACGCGGCCGGTGGTGGCGTTGAGGGCGTGGAGCGAGTCTATCTCGTCGCCAAAGTAGCTCACGCGGATGCCCTCGGTGGAATAGGAGGGGAAGATGTCCACCACATCGCCACGGACGCGGAAGACGCCCGGGCGCGGCTCGTAGTCGTTGCGCTGATACTGGATTTCGGTGAGGGCGAGGAGGAGCTTCTCGCGCGGGAGCTCCTGGCCCACGTGCAGCGAGAGCATCAGCCCGCGGTAATCCTCGGGCGAGAGCAGGCCGTAGATACACGAGACCGAGGCGACGATAATCACATCCCGCCGCCCGAGGAGCGCGTGCGAGGCGGCCAGACGGAAGCGCTCGAGGTCCTCGTTGATGGAGGCGTCCTTCTCAATGTAGGTATCGGTCTGAGGGATGTAGGCCTCGGGCTGATAGTAGTCGTAGTAGGAGATAAAGTACTCGACGGCGTTGTCGGGGAAGAAGGCCTTGAGTTCGGCGTAGAGCTGCGCGGCGAGGGTCTTGTTGTGCGAAATCACCAGCGTGGGGCGGCGGTAGCGGGCGATGACGTTAGCCATCGTAAAGGTCTTGCCGCTGCCAGTCACGCCGCGCAAAATCTGGCGCGTGGCCCCGCCCTCGAAGCCGCGCACCAGCGCGTCAATCGCCTCAGGCTGGTCGCCCATCGGCGCAAAAGGAGAAACGAGCCGAAACGCCGCCGGTGCGGCGCTCAGCTCGTTCTCAAAGGCGATGTCCAACATCGCTGGGCGGACTTACTTCGCCGCCTCGACCGCCTTGGCCGTCAGTGCCTTGCGCTTCCCTTCCAGGGCGCGGAAGGTGACGCGGAAGGCCTCGCGCTGCTTGCGCACTTCGCTCTCCCAGGCGCTGATCTTCTTCCAGACCTCGGCGAGCTCTTCGCCGGCCTTCTGGTACTCGGCGTAATCCTCGGGGGAGAGGAGTTCTTCAATGTGCTCGAGGACGAGCACTTCCTTGAGTTGCTTGATGAACTGCTCGGGGGTGGCCTCCTTGTCGGCCCCCAGGCGCCCGAGCTCTTCGCCCTTGGAGGAGAGCACCACGTAGGTCGGGAAGCCTTCCACCTTATACTGCTCGCTCAGCGCCTTGTTCTTCGGGGCAATCTCTGCGGGCACCAGGCTCTGATCGCGCGGGAAGTCCAGCCACACCAGCACCAGATTCTCCTTGGCGTAGGCCTGCCACGCCTCGGTCCCAAAGACCTTCTTCTCCATCAGCTTACACCAGCCGCACCAATCGCTCCCCGTAAAGCACAGAAAGACCGGCTTACCCGCCTCCTTGGCCAACGCCATGGCCGCCGGCGCATCCATCGTCCAAGCGCCAAGCTCCGCGCCCTGCACCGCCGGCTTCTCCGCCGCCACTGCCCCAAATGCCAAAACAACCGCCGCAACCGCGGCCAACATGCTCTTCTTAGCCATAACTCAGGCTCCTTTCTGTAGTTTCTGCCAGGGAGTATAGCACAGATGTGCGCTGCGCGCACGCGAGGGGCGGCTGCGCCGCCGTGAAGAGGCCCTTCGGGCCGTGAGGGTGCTCGCTTCGCTCGCGAGAGGTGCCGCCTGCGGCGGCGTGAGATGGCGGCTGCGCCGCCGAGAGGTGCGGGCAAAGCCCGCGCGAGGTGGCCTGGCGGAGCAGGCCACTGCAAAACGCTTACCCTCGCGCCGAAGCGGCACCTCACGGCCCGGAGGGCCACCCTCACGCCGCGAAGCGGCACCTCACGGCCAGCCGCCGCGTAGCGGCCTGGCCACCCTCACGGCCCGAAGGGCCCCCTCACGCGCCGGAGGCGCCCCTCGCGCGAGCGCAGCGAGCACCGCCTCGCGTGCGGCAGCCCGCACGCGAGGCGCTTGCGCGGAGGGCGCACGGCGTGTTATAGTATAGGCATTGCTTGGGGCAAGTCCGCCTTGGGCATCAATGGAGAGAGAAACCATGGCTTACAAAATCACTGAGAAGTGTGTTGCTTGCGGGACCTGCGCCGGGGAATGCCCGGTCGAGGCGATTTCTGCCGGCGATCCCACCTACACGATCGATCCCGAGAAGTGCGTCAGCTGCGGCACTTGCGCCGGCGCCTGCCCGATGGAAGCGATCGTCGCGGAGTAACACCTGCGTACGTCCGTGGATGGAGGTTTGGTTGCCCTTTGGGCCCAAGCCTCCATTTTTATTTAAGCGGACAGCCGTTAGCGGACAGCGGACAGCCTGCGTTTCGCGACGGGCAGATGCTTCCTCCCAATGATGTGCTTCTCACGGCTCAGACGGGCCTTTCACCTCGAGCGCCAGCACTATCAGCTGTCGGCTATCGTAGCGAGCGGCTATGGACTCCCAAACCATCTTCTATCTAACGGATGCGCCTGAGGCAACGAGCGAGTTGCTGCAGGATTTGGAGTATGGGCTCTCGGATGCCTTTCAGGCCTTTTGCCGGGAGCACTTTACCTTTGAGGATCCGCTTGACTACCCGGAGCTGCGGCTGATTGCGGTGCGCACGCCCGCGGAGTTGGATGCCGCGCTCTTCCACGCGCCCGATGAGCGGCATTTCCTCTCGGCCGAGGGGGCGGGCTGCTGTCTCTTTTTGCTGGATGATGAGCTGGGCGGCCGGCCGGTCTTTGAGTATCAGCTCGATGGCTTGCCGCTGCCGAAGTGGTTCCTCACCTACTTTCCGGCCATTCCCAAGGTGCTCGTAACGCGGCCCGGGCACGCGAAGCTGCACTTGCCCTCGCGGCGGTGGGCGCAGAAGCCCTTCTCGGTGCTGACGAACCCGAAGGCAAATCGAGAGCGGCTGGACCACCTCTTCGCCTCCTTTTGGCTGCCGCGTTTTTGGGACGCCTTGCGGCAGTATGTGCGGCGGCGGGCGGGGACGAGCTGGCACACGCCCGGGCACAACAATGGCAACGCCTTTGAGCGTTCGCCCTTCCTGCACGGCTTTCACGATGCCTTCTCCTCGATGATCTTCCGCTCGGACCTCTCGGTGTCGGTGGAGTCGCTGGGGGATCTCTCGGATCCCGAGGGGCACACGCCGCTGGCCGAGTCGCAGCGGTTGACTTCGGAGATCTTTGGCACGGCGCAGAGTTGCTACGTCACCAACGGCACGAGCACGTCGAACAAGGCGATGTTGATGACGCTGCTGCGGCCGGGGGAGGTGGTGCTGCTGGACCGCAACTGCCACAAGTCGGTCCACCACGCGGTGGTGATGGCCGGGGCGGTGCCGCGGTATTTGCCGGCGCACTACAACGAGCGGCTGGGGGTGTGGGGACCGATTGCGCTGGCGGATCTGCGCGCGGAGTTGGCCGCTGCGGCGGCGTTGCCCGAGGCGCAGAAGCCCAAGATGCTCGTCATCACCACCTGCACCTATGAGGGCATTCTCTATCCGGTCTGGGAGATTGGCCGCCTGTGCGAGGAGGCCGGGCTGCTCTTCTATGCCGACGAGGCGTGGGCGCCCTATCTCGCCTTCCATCCTTACTACACGCGCACCCTCGAAGATGGCCGCCAGGTGCGCTTCAATGCGGTCTCGGAGGTGGGCGGGGCGCACTTTGCCGTGCAGTCCACCCACAAGGCCCTCTCGGCCTTCTCGCAGGCCTCGATGATCCATGTCTCCAACCGCTTCAAGGCGCTCTTGGAGAGCGACACGCGCAAGCCCTTCCGCTGGCTGCGCCGCCGCTTCCACCTCCACGGCCACGGCTCCTACGAAAAGTTCTCGCACGACCTGCACGAGGTCCTGCGCTACTGGCACTCCACTTCGCCCCACTATCCCACCCTCGCCACGCTCGACATGGCCGGCATCCAGATGCGCCTCGAGGGCCTGGCCCTCATTGAGCAGCGCCTCCACTGGGTGGCTGCCTTCCAAAAGCGCGTCTCGGACCTGGTCCGCCGCCCTATCCACGAGTGCTTCGCCGGCGTCCGCGCCATCGCGGGCGACGACCCGAGCTGGAAGCGCGAGGGCTACTTCCACGACCCGCTCAAGATGGTGCTCTGCTTCCGGACCGCGCGCGACTGCGAGGCCTTCCGCAAGCTCCTGCACCAGAGCCATATCCAGTGGGAGAAGGCTTCGCCGGTGACCATTCTCTTCCTGGTGACGGTGGGGACGGTGCGCGAGCACTTTGAGTACCTCTTCCGCTGCATTCGCCAGATGCAGAGCGCGATTGGCCTGAGCGAGGAGGCGCCGGACCCCGCGCAGCACTTGCGCCAGGCCATTGCCGGGCAGCCGGTCGTTCTCCCGCGCGATGCGGCGCTCTGCGATGGCGAGCTGCTGCCGCTGGAGGCATGCGAAGGGCGCATCTGCTCGCAGTTGCTGGTGCCCTATCCGCCCGGCATCCCCGTCTTTATTCCCGGACTGCGCATCACCCGGCCGATGATTGACCTCATCTTAGATGTCATCCGCCGCGAGGGCCCCGATGCCGTCCACGGTCTCTTCATCCGCGGCAAGAAGCCCTTCGTCGAAGTGCTGAACCAGGATGAAGAAGCGCGCGTTGCTCGCTGCGCGGGTGACGCCAGCGGCCAGCTGTCGGCTGTCAGCTGTCCTAAGGAGAACCCATGACCCCCACACCCGCCCCACAAGCAACACCCACCCCCCTCACCACCACGCTCAACCGCGAATATGCGCTGCGGTTGCTGGGCGTGGCCGTGCTCTTTATTGGCCTGAGCGGCTGGTTCCTCTATGATGGCGCGCGCGGCTATCCCGCCGAGAATGCCGCCGTGGCCCCCGTGGCCGCCGAGCTGGCCCAGCAGCCGCTCACCCCCGCCGACTGGGTCAACACCGCCAAGACCGGCACCGTGCCGCTCATCGATGCCTTCCAGGCGCGGGGCCTCAAGGCGCCGAGCAAGTTTGTCGATGGTTTCACCTCCTGGGTGCGTGCCGGCGACCCCAAGGGGAATGACCCCCAGGCCGCGGCCGCGCTGCTCCGGCAGCCGGTGCATAGTCCCGAGGATATCCGCACGCAATTCATCTCCGCCGGGATTGGCCTCCTGGCTGCGGCCGGGCTTCTGGCGCTCTTGGCGTGGCGGCGGCTGACGACCCTGCGGCTGGAACCCGAGGCCTTGGTGCGCACGGTCGCTGGGCGCAGTCAGCGCTTTGCCTTGGCCGAACTGCGCGACGTCGATGACCGCGAGTGGACTAAGCGCGGCATCGCCCGGGCCCGCTTTGCCACCGGCACCGTCACCCTCGATGCTTGGCACCACGCCGGCATCCGCGAAATCCACGCCCGCTTGGTCGAGCGCGCCCCCGCCACCGGAGATCAACAATGAAGCCTTCCACCCTGCCGCCTGAACTCTGCGAGGAGATCCGCACGCGCGTCTTCGCGCCGGGCTTTATTCGCCTGACCCAGTCGCTCGTGCGCGATGGCAAGCCCTTCCGGATTTCCCTGCGCCCGGTGCGCCTGAAGGGCGAAACCTTCCTCCAGGCCGAGATGGTCGACGACGGCCGCACCCAGGTCCGCAACCTCACCGAGGCCGCCGCCCGCAAGGGCCTCGAGGAGATCCTCTCCCAGACTGGCAAGCGCGACCTGCACCTCGTCTCCCGCGAGGGCGACCTGCACATCCGCGTCACCAAGAAGGAGCGCGCCCTCGTTGCCCGCGGCAAGGCCAAGGCCGAGCCCGAGGCGCCCGATGCCGCCCCCGAGCCCGAGGCGAACCACGACCGCGTCAAGAAGCAGCCGCTCAATAGCTTCGACTCGGCCGCGCTCCTGCGCGTGTTGGGCCTGGCCGATGAACGCGGCGCCCTCAAGCCCTCGATGCGCGGGAAGTACGACCAGGTCAACGCCCTGCTGCGCGCCGTCGAGCCCCTGCTGCCCACCGAGGCGCCCGCGCGCTTCACCATCGTCGATTGCGGCTGCGGCAAGGCCTACCTCACCCTCGCCCTCCACGCCTACCTCACCCAGGGCAAGGGCTGGCCGTGCGTCAGCACCCTGGGCATCGACCGCAATGCCGGCGTCATCGCCTCCGCCCAGAAGATGGCCACCACCCTCGGCCTGGCCCAGGAGGTCGAGTTCCGCGCCTGCGCCATTGCCGAGGCCGACTTCCCCGAGGCCCCCAATCTGGTGATGAGCCTGCACGCCTGCGACACCGCCACCGATGACGCCCTCATCGCCGCCGTCCGCGCCAAGGCCCAGAGCATCCTCTGCGTTCCCTGCTGCCAGCACGAGCTCCACCACGCCCTCGACAATGGCGGCGGGGCCATGCGCGCGCTCCTGCGCCACGGCATCCTCCGCGAGCGCCTGGCCGACCTGCTGACCGATACCTTCCGCGCCCAGGTCCTGCGCATCTGTGGCTACCGCGCCCGCGTGATGGAGTTTGTCTCGCAAGAGGCCACCGGGCGCAACATCCTCATCCGCGCCGAGCGCGGTCTGCGCCCGGGCTTGGGCGAGGCCGAGTCCGAATACCGCGCCCTCTGCGATCTCTGGCAGGTGGAGCCCTACATTGGGCGGGCTTTACTCGCGCAAACAGCTGACAGCGGACAGCGGACAGCGGACAGCGCTGGCGCTCGATGTGCGTCGCCCGTCTGAGCCGTTAAACCATACGCTTAGGAAATGCTATCGGTCCGTCGCGGAACGCGGCTGTCCGCTGTCCGCTGTCCGCTGTCGGCTTGAAGCGGCGCTAGCCGCTTCTCACGCCAGGCGCAGGAAAATGACCTTATGCACGGCGCGGGAGATGGCGGTGTAGAGGGCTGGGCCATTCCAGGCGGGGTCGCTTTCGGTGACATCGAGGAGGATGAGGATGGGCGCTTCAAGGCCCTTGAACTTGCGGTAGGTGAAGTAGCGCAGACCGGGGAAGGCGGCGAGCGTGGGTTGCAGATCCATCTTCGGGAGGGCGTGGGCGCCCAGGAGGAGGATGTCGCGCACCGGGATGGCGTGCTCGGCAGTCAACTGCCCGAGGAGCATGTTCAGGTGCTTGCGGAGTTGGGCGCGGTCGGTGAAGGTGTGGGTCTCGGGCGGTTCGCCGGGCGGGGCGCTGGGGAGGATGCGCGTGGCTTCGCCGGCGTAGGGCTTGAGGAGGTCAAAGACCGTGCGGGTGTTGCGGCAGTTGGTGGTGAGGTTCGCTTCGGGCCAAGGGAAGGCCGGGATGGCCGAGAGGTTGCGCTGGAAGATGTTCTGCGCCGGATCGTAGAAGACGATGAAGCCGCTGCGCTCGGGCACCAGGGCGGTGACGGCTTGCCAGAGCGCCGGGGAGAAGTCCTGCCCCTCATCGACAATGACGCAATCGTAGGGGGAGTGCTCGGCAAAGGCCGCGGCCACGGGCACGGCATCGCGCGCCAGGGTGTGCCAGAACTCGCTCGAGCCATCATCTTGCCGGCCAAGCAGCTCGCAGAGCAAATCGTAGATGGCGATGGCGCGGATGTTGGGCTCGGGGGCGGTGACGTTGCGCAGGTGCTCGGCGAGGAGCAGGTTGAAGCAGAGCAGGAGGACGCGCTTGCCCTCGGCGGCCAATTGGGCGGCGCGGCGCAGGGCCAGGAGCGTCTTGCCCGACCCGGCGCACCCGCGCACTCGCAGCCGGGGAAACTGCGAGAAGGCGTCGAAGGCGATGGCTTGATCTTGCGTTAGGCGGGCGAGGCTGGCATCGCTTAAGAGGCGGCGCTGACTCCAGCCCGGGCGGTAGGCCACGCGGGGGGCGAAGAGCTTTCGCAACTGCGCGCGGAGCGCCTCGCCCGCTTCAAGGGAGAGCGGGATGAGGGGCCGGCAGAGGGTGGCCCGGGGCGAGGCGAAGAGACGCCGGAAGGCCGCTTCGGGGTGGGGGAGATCTTCGGCGTAGAGGGTGATGCCCTGGAGGTCAATCGGTTCGTGCGCCGGCCGCAGGGAGAAGGGGAGCCAGACGGCGTGGCAGAGGGGCAGCGGAAAGGGGGCCACCGCGAGTTCCCGGCAGAGGATGCGCAGCAGGGCGTGGGCGTTGCGCGTGGCCTGTTCGGCCGGGGAGGCGCGCATCTTGCGGCCATTTTGGAACCAGCCCTCGCTGTTGCAGAGCACCTCGCCGCCCTTCACTTCCAGCACCAGGAGCCCATGCTGCGGGTGGAAGCAGAGGAAGTCAATCTCGCCCTCGTGCGCAAGTTGCCCCTCCTCCAAGTCGGAGTAAGCCAACGACCACCAGACGCTCCACCCCTCGGGCAGGTTCAGCTCCAGCGCCCGGAAGACGTAGCGCTCAGCCTGCGGCCCATTGCCAAAGAAGTTGGGGATGAGTTCGGCCATTGGCATTATAGCTGACAGCGGACAGCTGACAGCGGACAGTGCTGGCGCTCGATGTGGAAAGCCCGTCTGAGCCGTGAAGGGCACACTTGCCAAGCCAACAGCCCCTCCGTCGCGGAACGCGGCTGTCCGCTGTCGGCTGTCCGCTGTCGGCTGTTCTCTGTCGACTTTGCCAGGTTATCGCGCCTCATCTTCCACCGCTCCCCGGGGCTTGGCCGGCGACCTAAACGCGGAGCGTGCCGCGGAAGTCGTTGATGTCCTCGATGCCGTGCGCGTCGAGCCACGCCTCCATCCCTTCCAGGACGTGGAGGGGTGCGAGGGGGTCGATGAAGGTGGCGGTGCCCACGGCCACGGCTGTCGCGCCCACCAGGATGAAGTCCAGCGCGTCCTTGGCGGTAAAGATGCCGCCCATCGCCAGCAGGGGCACCTCGGCCACCTGCGCGGCCTCCCACACGTGCTTGAGGGCGATGGGGTGAATCCCCGCGCCCGAGAGACCGCCGACGCGGTTGGCGAGCACCGGGCGGCGCGTCTCCAGGTCCACGGCCATTGCCGGCAGGGTGTTAATCAGGGAGATGGCGTTGGCCCCGGCCGCCTGGGCGGCCTTGACGAAGGGGCGCACGTCGGGCACATTGGGCGCGAGCTTGGGGAGGATGGGCAGCGTGGTGGCCGCGCGCACGGCCTTGACCACCTCGGCGAAGGTCTCCACGCGCGTGCCAAAGCTCGCCCCGCCCTCCTTGACATTGGGGCAGGAGACATTGAGCTCCAGGCCGACCACGCCCGGCACGCCAGTTAGCCGCGCGGCCACCTGGGCGTACTCCTCCACGCTGGTCCCCCAGATGTTGACAATGGTGGGCACCTGGCGCTCCACGAGGAAGGGCATATCCTCGGCAATAAAGGCCTCGACGCCCGGCCCTTGCAGCCCGATGGCGTTCATCATGCCGCCGGGCACCTCGGTGTGGCGCGGCAAGGGGTTCCCCGGCCACGGGCACGCGCGGATGCCCTTGACTGTCACCGCGCCCAGACGCGAGATGTCGAAGAGTCCGGCATACTCCTGCCCATACCCAAAGGTCCCCGAAGCCACGGTGACGGGATTCTTCATCTCAATCCCGCCGAGATTGACTGCCATCTTTGCCATTGCTGCGCCTCCTGCTTGATTAGCCGCGCGCGAAGCGGTCGAGGACGCCGTTGACGAAGGCGCCGGCCTCTTCGTTGGAGAAGTACTTGGCCAACTCGATGGCCTCGTTGATGACCACCGGGGCGGGGGTCTTCAGTTCGCGGATCTCATAGGCCGCCAGACGCAACACGCAGCGCTCAATCACGCCCAAGCGGTCGAAGCTCCAGTGCTCGCAGAAGGGCACCAGCTGCGCGTCAATCTGGTCAAGCATTCCCAGGGTGCCGCGGACGAGCTGCTCGGTGAACTCGCGCACGCCGGTGGAGGCCAGGCGCTCGCCGGGCTGGAGGGCGCGCTCCATCTCGTCGAGGTCGTCATCCTCCTTACCGGCGGCCTCCTGGCGGCAGCTCCACTGCTGCTCCCAGAAGTGGGCGAGGATCATCTCGGGCTTGGCGAAGGGGTTCAGGTCGGCCTGCACAATCATCTGCAGGGCCCACTCGCGGGCTTTGTGGCGGCGGTTTGTCGGCGGCTTCATCTCACTTCTCCTCCTGGGGCAGGCTCTTGCCGAGCAGATTGGCCATCTCGATGGCGGCGCAGGTGGTGTCGTAGCCCTTATTGCCGGCCTTGGAGCCCGAGCGCTCGAGGGCCTGGTCCAGCGAGTGGGCGCAGACAATGCCATTGAGCACCGGGATGCCGCTCTCGAGCCCCAGCTGCGCCAACGCGCGCGCCACGGAGGTGTTGATTAGCATCGCGTGGTCGGTGGCGCCATCAATCACGGCGCCCAACGCCACCACCGCGTCCGGCCGCCCGGCAAAGATCGGCCGCGCGAGCAGCGTCTTGACGGCCAGGGGGATTTCATTGGCGCCGGGCACGCGCACCACCACCAAATCCTGTTCCACATCCAGCCCGTGCCGCCGGGCCGCGTCCAACGCCCCCTGCAGCAACTGCTCGGTAAAGACCGAATTAAAGCGGCTGACCACCACTGCCAAGCGCAGACCCTGCGCCGAGAGGTTGCCCGAATACTCTTTCATTGCTCTTCGTCCTTTCTGCTAAATCCGTGGCCCCGCTTAGAGCAGGTGGCCCATCTTGGTCTTTTTGGTTTCCAGGTAGTGCGCGTTGAAGGGTCCGGCGTGGGCCACAATCGGCACGCGCTCGGTGATTTCCAGTCCGTGCCCGGCCAGGCCGACGACCTTCTGTGGGTTATTGGTGAGCAAGCGCAGGCGCCGGAGCCCGAGCGCGCTCAAAATCTGCGCCCCGATGCCGTAGTCGCGCAAGTCCGGGGCAAAGCCCAGGCGCACGTTCGCCTCCACCGTGTCGCACCCCTGCTCCTGCAGGCGGTAGGCGTGGAGCTTATTGGCCAGGCCAATCCCACGCCCCTCCTGGCGCATATAGAGCAGGCACCCGCGCCCCTCGTCGGCAATCTGCTGCATCGCCGCGTGCAGCTGCCAACCGCAGTCGCAGCGCGCGCTCCCAAAAACATCCCCGGTCAAACACTCGCTGTGGACGCGCACCAGCGGCGCGGGGCCCTCGGTCCCCGTCAAGTCGCCCATCGTCAGGGCCAGATGCTCGAGCCCATCGAGCGCGCTGCGGAACATCGTCAGCCGGAAGTGGCCAAAGGCCGTCGGCAAATCCACGCTCTCCACCCGCTCAACCAGCGTCTCGTGCGCCTTGCGGTAGGCAATCAGCTGCTCCACCGAACAGAGCTTGAGCCCGTGCTTGCGGGCGAAGGGCACCAAATCCGGCAGCCGCGCCATCGTGCCATCTTCCTTGGTGATCTCGCAGCAAATGCCCGCCGGCTTAAAGCCCGCCAATCGCGCCAAATCCACCGTCGCCTCCGTGTGACCTGCGCGCACCAGCACGCCCCCCTCCCGCGCACGCAGCGGGAAGGTATGGCCCGGCGAAACCCAGTCCGCCGCCGTGCTCTGCGCGTCGACCAGCAACCGCACGGCCTTGGCGCGATCCTCCGCGGAAATCCCCGTGGTCACCCCCAAGTGCGCGGCGCCATCAATGCTCAACGTAAAGGCCGTGGCAAAGGCATCGCCCCGGTTCACGCTCGGGGCAAGCGCAATCCCCAGCCGATCGAGCAGCTCCCCGGCGCACGGCGCGCAGAGCAACCCGCGCGCCTCGCGAATGCAAAAGTTCACCGCCTCAGCCGTCACGCACTCAGCCGGGAGGATCAGGTCGCCCTCGTTCTCCCGGTTCGCGTCGTCGGTAATCACCACAAAACGCCCGGCCTTCAACTCCGCCAGGCACGCCTCAATGCTGTCGAAGTCAATCTTCTCAGCCATCGCTCGCTTCCTCTCCCTCGCTGCCGAGGGTGGCCTCTCGTACTTCCATCCGGACTTCACCGTCGGCCGCGGACTTCCACCGCGTCAAGCGCGCCACCCGGCGCGCGTCGTGGGCTATACCACCGGTAGGGCCAAGGCCCTCCCTGCACGAAAGCGCGCGCATTATAGCATAACCCCTTACGCCGCGCGCACAGAAGCTTTCAGTGAACGGTGAACGGTGAACGGTGAGAGGTGAGAGGTGAACGGGGGCGGGGGCGGTGATTTATCGTAGCGCGCGCGAGGGGGCGGCCTGGCGGAGCAGGCCGATGCACCACGCTTACCCCCAACCGCCCGCCCTTCATCATGCGCCCGCCCCAAGGCAAACAATGACCCCCCGGGCTTAATCGAATGATCCCCGCGGGGATAATGATTCCACCCGCCCGAGGTCCGCGGTCCACCCGCCCGAGGTCCGAGGTCCACCCGCCCGAGGTCGAGGGTCAACCTCGGGCGTATAAAAATGTAAAGCGCCCGAAGGGCCCTCAAAGCGGGGCGGCAGAAGCCGCCCGCTACGATAAATCACCGCCCACCGCCCACCGTTCACCGTTCACCTCTCACCGTTCACTGTTCACCTCTCACCGTTCACTGTTCACCGTTCACCGTTCACGCGCGCGAATGCGCGCTATCGGGGTTCACGCGCGCGAACGCGCGCTACGGCGCCGCTTGACGGTTCCCCAAGGCGCGTGTTATGCTACCACCATAACTCGTTGGTGGTGGCCCAACGAGCGGTAACATTGGAATGAAAGGTATCGTGTGATGAGTTATAAAACGTGGTTCCTGGGCTTCGCGGCCAGTGTCGCGACCCTTCTACACGCCGTTGAACCGTGGGCGGTGTGGACAAACTTCACCGGCGCAGATGCCACCGATGGCCTCGCCCCGCAAGCCTCCTCCACTCAAAATGGCATTGATGGCGGCACTTGGCGGTTAAAGCTAGGCTCTGGCTCTTCCGTAACGGGGGGGGGTGTAATCTCTACGGGCACGGGCTCGGCGGTTAAGATTGATCTCGGCCAAACCATCGACTTCGGCTACAACGGCACACCGATTACGCTTCTGATTACGCTTCGTAATTGCGCGGAGACGACGGGCAAGCCCATCTGGGTGTACGGCACTTCGGGCAAGACGATTGGCGCAACGATCTCCGCCATAGACAAGAGTGCAGGCACCGCGAGCATTCGAGGTGTGTGGAATGATGCCCTTTGGAATAATAATAACGGTCCTGCGCGGGCCGTTAATGCGTTGGCCGGGAGTGACGCGGTCACCTTGGCTTTTACGAATGTGGCTACGAGCGCGACTGGCGGCATTCAGCCCTATACGGTTTCCGGAACGGCTGTGACGGCGCTTGGCCAGTGGACGGGGCTGAAGGTGGGCAGCACCAGTTCGAGCGTCATCTCCTTCGGCAACACAGAGAGTGGCACGGAGGGAGGGCTCGACTATGAAATCTTGCAGATTGCCATTTATCGGGGTGAAAAGCCGCCGGATCTCGATTTGCGGAACCACTCTTCGCGCGTTTATACTTGGCAGGGAACATCCACCACCTTCCATAGCGGTCCGTGGGACCTCAGCTCAACATGGGCCCTGGATACCAGTCTTGGTTCGACCTCGGGAAATACTAACGCATGGAAGGTCTTCGCTAGCAATCAGACTCAATACGGCGCGCCTGGTACGATCTTGCGCTTTGTCGCTAAGAGTGGCACCGTGGTGAATGGGAATTTGGATGCCTCCTTTTCTCCCTTATCATTTGGAGGCTTGATTGTTGAAAGCGGGGCCACAGGCTACGCTCTCACAGGTTCTAATAATAATGGTCGTTTGACAGAGCTTGGCGCTTCAGATGCGTCAACCGCTTTCATCTTTCACGAAGATTTCACCATCGACCGTTCAAGCAATGCAGTTGCAACGCGTACGACGACCTTCTATGGCACGGCGGCGGTGGCGGTGGATTCCGGCAAGACCTTTACGATTACGAAGGAAGCAGCGGTCGATGGTGCGGCGGCGGTCACCCTCTCGGGCGGCGGCACTTTGGCGTGCAGCGCTGGGGTGACGGTGAATGGCACCCTCACGGTGGAAGCGGGTACGCTCTCGGGCGCGGTGGCGCTGAATAATGGAACGTTGGGGTTGGGTGGCACCGCGCAGACGCTGACGGCGCTCACGGGGACGGGGTCGGTGACGGCCACGGCCGAGACGGCGCAGTTGACGGTGCCGGATCTGGACCTCTCGGCAATTGCGGTGGATGAGCGGATTACCTTGGCAGTCTCCGGGCGTTTGACGCTCGGGGAAACGGCGCAGACGCTCAAGTTGGCCAGTCTGCCTACAACGCTGAACCTGGCCAATGTGCAGCAGTGGGGACTGGGGGACCATCCGCTCCTGATCTGTGAAGGGGCAACGGATGAGCAGTGGGCGGCGATGGCGGTGGAAAATCTACCTGCCGGCGTGACCGTTTCCCGCGCGGGGGCGACCTATACGGTGACGGTGGGGCAGACGGTTCCGCTGACATGGATGGCGTGGGGCGATTCGATTACCGAAGGTGAGAGCAGCGAGGTGAGTTACCGTCATGCGTTGTGGAATCAATTGGCTGCGGCGGGCTATGATGTCACGGCCGTGGGGTTGCGCAACACCACACACGATCAAGTGCAGACAACTGAGCCGTGGTCGTGGCACAACGCGTGGTATGGTGCCACGGTGATGCCGATTCGCCATGGGGTGACAAGCCTCTATCTCAACCTCGATACCGCGCTTGAAGCTGGCGGCTATCCCGATTTGATTACGGTGATGATTGGCACCAACGATGCTGCCTCATACACGGGCACGCGCGGCACGCAGGATCTTGATGCGCGCTTTGCCGAGTGGCGCACCTTTATTGAGCGAATGGCCAAGCTGCGCCCGCACTCGCAGATTATCGTGGCTACGCCCCCGAAACTACGGTCTAATCGTGCCGAGAATCTCCACACGCTCATTCAGGGGTATCGCGACCGGATCGTAGCCGCTAAAGATGCGGGAGCTTCGCCCTTCAATCTCTCTAATGTTGCCTTTGTGGATATGTGGTCTGAGGCGGTGTTAGAGGATGCGGACTACGTCTCTGATGGCACGCACCCGAGCGCTTCGGGGTGCGAGAAGATCGCTGCGGTGTGGTTCTCGGCCATTGAGCAGGTGCTGGGCACCGATGGCGTCAAGGCCGATCTCGCGATTGCCGAGGTCTTCAACAGCGATGCCACCACCGTGCAGGTGCGCCTGAATAAGCCCGTCACCCTGACCGAGGGGGCCACGGCAACGCTTACGGGCACGGAGGTCACGCTCTCGAACTTGACGCTTTCGGCGGATGGGCGTGTGGTGACGGCTACGGCCTCGGCCGACTTGCCGCTCTGCACGGCATTGGAACTTACGCTCACCGGCGCACAGAGCGTGCAGGTGGGGACTGAGACCGCTCCGCTTACGGCCACCTTCACCGCGTTGGGCTCGGGCGCGGCGGCCAACATTCCGGACGCTTATCGCACGGGCTTCAAGCACCGTAAGACGGTTGACCTGGCTGCTGATTATACTGCGGCCACGGATATTGCCGAGCAGGACGGGGTTGACGCTGCCGAAGCGCTCTCCGCCATTCGCCGCGTGGCCTACTATTTGGAGTTGCAGCGCGCAGGGAGTCCGGCGCAGTTCGTCTGGGTTTCGATGGAGGCCTTTGACAGCGAGGCGCGAATGGGCGTGCCGACGGCGGCCCGTGGGGTCCATCAGCGTGAAGTGAAGCATTTGCAGGTCTACGGCAACCGCGGCAACTTCACCAACACCACGGCCGATGCAACCGATGTACGCGGCCTGATTGAGTTCACGCCCTACACCTACAACGGCACGGCCAATGCCAAGACGGCCACCGAGGAGCTCTATACGGGAGCCTTTGACTGGCGTGATACCCTCTTTACCTCCGGCGACGGCTATGGCTGTATGCAGGTGGCGCAGATTACCGGCGATGGCTTGGTTGGCCCCACCTGGGCGCCGGCCAAAGTGCTCTTCGCCTTCAATGGATTCAATAGTTCTTCGGCGGCGGACTTGGGTATCGGCTCATTCAATACCAACCTCAGCGCCTCCTCCGGGAGTGTGACGCAGACCTATGACTGGACCTACGCCACCTCCTCGGGCATTGCGGGTATCGCTCCGGGGGCCTATACGGTGCGTAAGCTTGAAATCTGGGTCGAGCCCGGTGAACCGCTCACCTGGGGCGGGGCGGCTGCGGGCGAGTGGAACACCGCCGATGGCTTGGTCTGGACGGAGAATAAGGCCTTTGTTGCGGGCGATTCGGTTACCTTCGGCGCGCTCACGGAAGGCACTTCGGCCACCATCACGGTGCCCGAAGCGTTGATGGCCAGCACGCTCGATGTCACGCAAAACGCCTACACCTTCTCCGGCGCGGGTTCGCTGACGGCCACCACCCTGACGCTCGCGGAGAATGCCTCGGCCATCTTTAACCTGCCGCTGACGGCTTCTAGCGCCACCATCGGTGCGAATGGCACGCTCACGGTGAAGTCGCTCGAGGGGCTGAGCAATATTCCCGGCGGTAGCGGCACCTTTGTCTACGATGGCGGGAAAGGGAACACGCTGACGCTCGGCCACACCTCGGCCAATACGCCCAAGGTGACCGTTGAGAGCGGCACCCTGGTCATCCCCACGGCTAACAGCACCAGCGTCTCGGGGAGCTTCAACCCTGTCTATACCGTCAAGTCCGGCGCGACCTTGCAGTGGAGCGGCCACGACCTTGTGGGTTGGGGACGCTCCAACACGGTCACGGTGGCTGAGATCTCCGGCGTGCTTGAGAAGACGGGGACGGCCTCGAATATGAACGAGACCTTCTCCGGGCGGTTGCTCCTGAAGGACGGTGGCGAGTTGCGCAACAGTGGCAACGCCGACTACCTGATGCTCCACAATAGCGCTGTCATCGAAGTGGAGAAGGGCGACTCGGCCAAGCTTACGGGCAATAGCTTCAAGAGTAATAATGGCACGCCGATTCTGCGGGTGGGGCAAGGCGCCACGCTCACCGTCGAAGCGCCCATCAACTTGGCTGCGCCCCTCAAGAAGGAAGGCACGGGCGAGTGGGTGCAGGCGCAGAATGGACTGAGTGGGGCGGCCACCCTCACCGTCAGCGAGGGCCGCCTCACGATTGAGCGGCAGGGCGGTTCGCGTATTTGGGTTGCGAGCCCGATTGTCGTCAATGAGGGGGCCACCTTGAATATTCGCAAGGAGGTTCAAAAGGATAGCGGTGCAACGACCATTAACGGCACGCTCACGGGCGATGGTTTGTTCTATACGTCTGCGGCGGCGGCTTCGCTCTCTATTACGGCTTCCGGGCGTATCGTGCCGACCGGAGCGCTTACGCTTCAGGTTACTGGCGGCGTGAGCGTGGCGCCGGGGGCGACGATTGTGGCGAATGGGAATAAGCTCACGTGCACCAATGGGTTGAGCCTCTCGAGCGAGGGAACGATTACGATTGAGGTGCCGAGTGCCGCGCCCTTCTCCTTGGAGCCGACGGAGATTATCTCCAATATCGGCAGCTTGACGGCCGATAACTTCACGGCGCCTACGGGTTACACGCTTGCCAAGACGGAGGCGGGCGCGCTCACCTTGGCGCTCACCCCGCCGCCCAAGCCCGAGCAGGGCGAGGGAGCCGCCGCGGATACCACCGAATGGACCACCGAGGCTGCGCAGGCGATCTTGACGCTCACGCAGGGCACGGTGCCGACCACCATCAACGCCACCACCAAGGGTGGCGCGCAGGCGCTCACGGCCGCCGAGGCCTCCGCCGCGCTCGCCGTCTTCCAGCATATTGCCGAGGCCACGGCCGATGGCGCCACGGTGACGGTGACTTACGACTTCGGAATCTCGGATCTCTCCCCCTCGGGGACGGAGATTGAGGTGATTGCCGAGGTGCGCTCGGGCGATGCGGCTGCGGAGGTGACGGAGGGCACCACGCTTTCGTTGGTGCTCGAGGGTGAAGCGACCCCGATTGAGGGGGTCACCTTTGCGCCGGTGGCGGGTCAGGCGGGCAAGTATCGCGCGCTGGTGCCTCCGGCGAAGCTCTCCAAGCCCTTTAAGGTGCGCGCAACGCGCTAAGGGGAGGCGCTCCTTTCCTTCCTTCCCTTCCTTTGGCCCCCGATATTCGGGGGCCTTTTTGGTGTCGGGAGCGGGCGGCTTGCGCGGCGGGCGGATTGCCGTTCTTCGCTCACGGGGCACGCATCTTTTGGTATACTGGGGCCATGAAAGCGAGAACACTGCTATTTTTGTTGGGCCTGGCGCTGGCATCGGTGGGTTGGGCGCAGTATCGCGATTATGCCCAGATGGGCAAGACGCCGGCGGAGCTGCAGTTTATCGACGACCCGCTGGAGGTTGAGAAGAAGGAGCCGGCGTGGTGGTTTTGGAACAAGCCGAAGATGGATACGGCGGCCGATCAGCTGGCTTATGCCGCCGAACTCGAGCGCGCGGGCAAGCAGCGCAAGGCGGTGAGCGCGTATAATGACTTGGTGCGGCAGTGGCATACGGCCCCGGAGGCGCTCTATGCGCAGCTGTCGATTGCGCGGTTGGAATCGGCGATGGGGAATGCGGCGGCGGCGTACGATGCGGATATCTATCTGCTGGCCTACTTTGCCGGGCACTTTCAGTCGGGGCCGGTGTTGGAGGACGCGGTGGCGCAGGCCGACCAGATGGTGGCGCAGAACCGCGCGGGGAAGGTAAAGTTCCGGCTGGGTTCGGGGTTGCGGGCGAACTATGAGCGGATTATTCACTTTGCCCCGCGGTGGGAGCGGGTGCCGGATTTGATGGTCAAGATTGCCGAGCTCTATGCGCAGGATGAGGAGTATGCCAGCGCCATTACGGTCTGCGACCGGCTCTTCATCGATTGGCCGGCGTATGAGAAGCTCGATGAGGTGGTGGAGCTTTACTGCGATGCGTGCCGGCGGTTGGCCGATCAGTGGCAGAATGACACCGGGCGCCTCAAGCACTTGGAGCAGTTGGTCTCCGGGGCGATTGTCTTCCGCCCGGCGCATCCGCATGCCGCGCTCTTTGGGCGCTGGAAGCAGGAGATTTACGAACTGCGGCGCGAGCGTTCTTACGCGAAGGCGACCTTCTACGACAATCCGAAGGCCTACTCGTTGGAGGCGGCCATTCGGGCCTATCAAACCTTCTTGCGCGAGTTCCCTGACGCGCCGCAGGTGCCGCAGGTGCGTGAGCGTCTGGCGAAGTTGGCGCTTGCCAATCACCTGCCTGAAGCAGAGTAAAAGGAGACGAAGTGATGCGTTGTTTTGGATTGATGGCGCTGGCCTGTGCGGCGGTGGTGTGTGCCGGGTGCTCCGGTTATCGGATGGGCTCGCCTGTGCCGCAGGCGTTGCGGACCATTCATGTGCCGGCCTTTGAGAACCGCACCGAATACCCGATGGTCGGGGCCATGGCCGCCCAGCAGCTGATGGATGCGATTGTTGAGGATGGCACCTTTGCGTTGGCGCCCTACGACCGCGCCCGGCTGCGCGTGCAGGCCATTGTTACCGGGCTCTCCTCCTCGGCAATTCGCTATGAGCGCGAGACAACGCTTTCGCCCGCGGAATACGCCGTCACCTTCAAGGTCCAGTTCTATGTCTTTGACCGCGTGACGGGGGAGACCTACATCAATGGCAAGACCTTTGCCGTCACCGAGAGCCTCCTCACGCGCAACGATTATCAGACCAGCCTCATTGATGCGCTCCCGCGGCTCTCGCGGCGCCTCGCCCAGAAGTTGCTCGCGGCCCTGCACACCCTTCAGCCCGGCACCGAGGAGCCGCCCGTGTTGACGCTCGATGAGGCCGCTGCGGCCCTTGAGGAGCAGACGAAGTAGGGGCCGCGAAACGATGGTTTCGCCCAAGACGCTGCTCGCCGGCTTTCGCACGCTCTGCACGTACTATCGCGCGCAGGGGCGGTTGCTGGCGCTGGACCTGACGGCGATTGTGCTCCACGCCGGGGTGCAGGTGGCGATTCCCTTCACTGCTCTGCGCGTCTTCCAAGTCTATCTGCCCGCGGGCAATCTGCGCGCAACGGCGGCGGCTGCGGCGGTCTTTGCCGGGTTGGCTTTGGCTGCGGCGGGGCTGGAGTGGTGCTACATTCTCTTTGGTCACTGGCTGGGCATCCGCGTGGAGGCGGCGATGCGCAATGCCTTCTTCGACCACATTCAGCGCCTGCCCTTTGCCTACTTTGACCGCACGAAGACGGGCGAAGTCATCTCCCGCATCACCTCCGATTTGATGCTCGTGGGCGAGACCGCGCACCACCTGCTTGAAGACCTCGCCGAGGTGACCTTGATGCTCACCGGCGCCTTCGTGGTGATGTTCTGGATCAACGCCACCCTCGCGCTCTTCACTCTCCTGCCCATACCCTTCATCTTGGTCTTTGCCGGTGCCTTTCAAAAGCGCATCCACCGCGTTTGGCGCGAGAATCGCCGCGAGGTCTCCACCCTCGCCTCCCATGTGGAGAATGTGGTCCAGGGCATTCGCGAGATTAAGAGCTTTACCAACGAGCAGCGCGAGCGCACCCTCTTCCGCCAGGTGAACAGCCGTTTCCGCCGCTCCTTCGAGAAGGTCTACATCCTCTACGCGCCGCTCTTCGCCCTCACCCAGCTGCTGCTGGAGGGCTACTCGTTGCTCTACATCGCCCTCGGCGCCTGGATGGTCGCCACCGGCGCGGCCGACCTCCCGCAGGTCTTCGCCTTCTTTATGTACTCGCGCTACGTCACCACCCCGATGCGCCGCATTGTCAACGGGTTGGACATGTATCAGCAAGGGCTCGTGGGCTACTGCCGCTTTCGCGAGTTCTTGGCCCAAGCGCCCGAGGCCGACCCCGCCGCCGGCGGCGAGCCGCTGCGCGAGGTGCGCGGCGAACTGCGCTTTGAGGCGCTGCGCTTCCGCTATCCCGGCACCGAGCGCACGGTCCTTGACCTGCCCGAGCTCACCCTCCCGGCCGGCAGCGTCTGCGCGCTCGTGGGCCCCTCGGGGGCCGGCAAGAGCACCCTCGCCGCCCTCATTCCGCGCTTCTACGAGCCCACCGAAGGGCGACTCTACCTCGATGGCCGCGACACGGTCACGCTTCCCAAGCGCTCGCTGCGCGCGGCCATTGGCATTGTGGCCCAGCGCCCCTTCCTCTTTGATGGCTCCATTCGCGACAACCTCCTCCTGGGCAACGCGCAGGCCGATGACCAGACGCTCTTTGCCGCCCTGGAGCAGGCCAACCTCGCCGACTTCGTCCGCTCCCTGCCTGAAGGGCTCTCCACGCCGGTGGGCGAGCACGGGCTGATGCTCTCGGGCGGGCAGGCCCAGCGTATCGCCATCGCCCGCGTCTTCCTCAAAAACCCGCCCATCCTGATTCTTGACGAAGCCACCTCCGCCCTCGATACCTTCGCCGAGGCTGCCGTCCAGGAGGCCCTTGCGCGCCTCTCCCGCGGCCGCACCACCCTCATCATCGCCCACCGCCTGACCACGATTCGCCACGCTACGCTCATCTGCTACCTCGAAGCCGGGCGCATCGTCGAGCGCGGTTCGCACGCCGAACTGCTCGCGCGCAACGGCCGCTACGCCGAGCTCTTGCGCGCCGCCGGCATGCTTTCGTAAGGAAACGACAAGGAACGCCGCCATGTCCGAAACCCCTGATACTCGCCCCGATTGGGACACCTACTTTATGTCCATTGCCCGCGTGGTTGCCGAGCGCGCCAACTGCTCGCGCCGCAAGGTTGCCGCGGTCATCGTCTCCGAGCACCGCATCATCTCCACCGGCTACAATGGCACCCCGCGCGGCATCCGTAACTGCTTCGATGGCGGCTGCCCCCGCTGCTCGGGTCACGCCAAGAGCGGCACCTCCCTGGAAGAGTGCCTCTGCGTCCATGCCGAGCAGAACGCCATCTGCCAGGCCGCCTACTACGGCATCCGCCTGGCGGGTGCCACCATCTACGTCACTCTCACCCCCTGCCTCACCTGCGCCAAGATGATCATCAATGCCGGCATCCGCGAAGTCGTCTACACCGGCGAATACGCCTTTGACGAGCAGACCCGCAAGCTCCTCGCCGATGCCGGCGTGGTGTGCCGCCGATTCGATGGGCAATAGAGGTCAAGTCCCTCTCGAGGAGCCGTGGACTATGCAGCGCAATAAACAGGATAAGTCGACAGTCGACAGTCGACAGTCGACAGTTCGCGTGCCGCGACGGACTAAAGGATGGTTCGCACGGTGGATTTCCCACGGCTCAGACGGGCTAATCACCTCGAGCGCCAGCCCTATTGACGGTCGACTGTCGATGCTTTTCCTCGCCTTGGCGCTCGCCGCCACGGCGTTTGCCGCCCCCTCGCCGATGCAGTCGGCCGATGGCACGCTCTATGTCGGCTGCCAGCAGTCCGACCGCGCCCCGATGCGCGCCCCGGTCCTGCGCTTCGCCGAAACCGTCAAGCGCCACTTTGAGGAGGACTTCCTCTCCCTGGGCTCGACCACCTCGCCCCTCTCCATCCTCCTGGGTAGCGAGACCAACGCCGTCTCTACCCTCGTCAAGGACCGCTTTGCCCTGCGCGACCAATCCTTCTCCCAGCTCATTATCCGCGTGCCGAATCCCGACACCGTCGACCTCGAGCTCCTGCGCACGGCCATCATCGAGGCGCTCCTGCGCGCCCGCGCCCGCGCCCTCGCCGGTTCCTACACCGCCCTCACCTGGCCGCCGTGGTTCCTCCAGGGCGCGGTCGAGGCCTCCAAGGGCAACCTCGCCCTCGCCGAGGCCTGCGAGCGCGTCTTTGCCCTGCGCGAAGCCGGCGCACTGCCCACCCTCGAAGCGCTCTTCGCCCCCGGCGCGCCGGCCCCCGATCCGGCCGTTGCCACCTGCTTCGCCCGCTGGCTGCTCACCCTCAACGCGCAGGCCTACACCCCGCGCGAGGGCGAAAGCGCCGCCGAAATCACCAGCGCCATCAACACCCTCCGCCGCGACCGCACGCGTAGCCTCGAAGCCCTCCTCACCACCCCCTGGACCGCCGAGGCAATCCTCCCGCTCGATGCCGCCACCGCCTGGCATGCTTGGCTCGATGAGCGCGAGCGCGCCGTGCTGCTGCCCGGTGCCATCACACGCTCGCAGTTTGCCCGTTGGCACGCCGCACTCTCCTGCCCCAGCACGCCCGAGGCCGCCCGCGCCCTCTCCGAGCGCCTCTCGCGCGAAGCGGTTGGCAAACCCCAGCCCTTCTGCGACCTCACCGAGCTCTATCTGCGCGCCTGTGCCGCCGCCGCCCTGGGCGATGCCTTCCGCGCCGCCGCGCTCTGGTCCGAGGCTGACGAGGCGGCCGCCGTCCTGGCTGCCCACCTGCAGCGCGAGCCCATTCTCCAGCAGACCCCCCAAGCCATTGACCCGAAAGGAAGCCGATTCAATGAGTAAGCCCGCCGACACCGCCACCACCGTTGGTAAGATCAACCCCGACGTCCTCGCCTTCACCGAGGGCAAGGACCCCGTTCTCGACCTCGCCCTCGCCGAAGTCGACTGCCTGGGCACTGCCGCCCACGTGACGATGCTCACCCGGATGGCCTTCCAGCCCACCCTCTTCACCCCCGAGCAGCGCAACGCCGTCGTTGCCGCCCTCGCCGACATCATCGCCGAGGCCCGCCGGGGCGACTTCACCATCACCGCCGCCGACCAGGATGTCCACCTCGCCGTCGAGCGCCGCCTCACCGAGCGCCTGGGCGACCTGGGCAAGAAGGTCCACACCTGCCGCTCGCGCAACGACCAGGTGGCCGTCGACATCCGCTTGCACATCCGCAACGAGCTCAACGCCCTGCGCACCGAACTCGCCGACCTCGCCGCCGACCTGCTGGCCCTCGCCCAGAAGCACCCGCGCGTCCCCCTCGTCGGCCGCACCCACCTTCAGCCCGCGATGCCCTCCTCGGTGGCCATGTGGGCCAGTGGCTACGCCGAGATGCTCCTCGATGATGACTACCTCCTTCAGGCCGCCGCCAAGGTCAATAACCTCTGCCCCCTCGGCTCGGCCGCTGGCTATGGTGTGCCCCTGCCCATCGATCGCCAGCTGACCTCCGACCTGCTGGCCTTCGACCGCCCCCACCACAATGTCTTCTACGCCTCCTGCGCCCGCGGCAAGGACGAGGCGGTCCTCCTCTCCGCCTGCTCGCAGGTGATGCTCTCGCTCTCGCGCCTGGCCGAGGATCTCATCCTCTTCTCGATGCCTGAGTTCCGCTACTTCACCCTCCCGCGCGACCTCTGCACCGGCTCGTCGATTATGCCCCAAAAGTATAATCCCGATGTCCTCGAGCTCATTCGCGCCAAGGCCGCCCTGCTCATCGGCCAGGCCACCGCCGCCTCCACCATCCTCAAGGCGATGCCTGGCGGCTACAACCGCGACTTGCAGGACACCAAGGAGCTCTACATGGAGGGTCTGCGCACCACCCGCACCTCCCTGCGCATTATGCGCCTGATGGCCCAGAACCTCACCGTCAATCCCGATGCCTGCCGCGCCGCCTTCGCCGAGCCCGGCGTCTTCGCCACCGACCGCGCCCTCGAGCTCGTCGCCTCCGGCATGCCCTTCCGCGATGCCTACCATCAGGTCCGCGACCACCTCGAGGACCTCCGCGGCATGGACCCCGATGTTGTCATCGCCCAAAAGACCCACCTCGGCGGCACCAACGGGCTCGACCTCGCCTTCCTTCGCGCCCGCGCTGAGGCCCTCCGCGCCGAAGCCGAAGCCGCCCAAGCCAAGGCCAACGCCGCCTTCGCCGCACTGTTGCAGCCAATCGCGTAGCGTGCTGTGGGGGCTGCTCGCCCCCACACCCCTCGGGAGCGCGGTGCGCTCCACCCCGGCCGAAGCGCCCTGCGGGCACTTCGGCTGAAGGGCACGATGGTAGCACACGGAGCACGCGCCTCCCTGCCAGGGCCGTTTGGGGGCCCTGCCCCCAAGCCCCCGAGCGCACATTGCGTCGCCCGTTCTGACGGGCCGCGTCCTCGCGGCCCGTGGTTTTCGCGAGCGTAGCGAGCACTTCACGCGGGCCGTCAGGCCCGCAACTGTTCACCGTTCACTGTTCACCGTTCACCGAGCCGCCTTGGGCGGCTCAGTCCCCTCCGGCGGCGCGAAGGTAAGCCCCTTGGCGTCGGGGAAGAAGCAGGTGGCGCTCCACTTCCAGCCCTTGCGGGGGAGTTTGAGGAGGAGTTCGTTGCGGCCTTTGCGCAGGGTAACGCGCAGGGGCGGGCGGACGGTCCAGACTTCGTCGACGAGGGGGATTTCGCGGGACTTGCCGCCGGAGATGCCCGGCTGGCGCCAGGTGGGCGGGGGGACGGGCTTGCCGTTGAGGAGGAGCTGGGCGCCCTTGGCGTTCCACTGGCCCTGGACGAGCCCGGCGTCGCGGGAGCGGCCATCGCTGCGCGAGTAGTTCATAAAGTCGGCCACGAGGTCGACGGTCTGATCGCGGTCGCTGTGGACGACGGTGCCGAACCAGACGCAGCCGGACTTGCCGCTAGTGAGGTTGGTCTGGGGGAAGAAGAAGTGCTGGGGATAGAGGGTGCCCTGGGCGATGATACGCTCGCCCCAGGGGAGCTGGGCGAAGGGGAGGTCCGCAGCGGTCTCGGCCATACGCCAGCGCATCTGGAGCTGCGGCCAATAGGGGAAGGGCTTGCCCTTGAAGAGGGGCTTGTGCGCCAGGAGGCGGCGCTCGAGCTCGGCGGGGAGGGCGAAGTCGGCCTCGCGCGGGTCGGGGAGGTTGGCGTAGTAGCGCATCACGTCGCGCTCGCGGCCGTTCCAGAAGTTATCGGAATAGAGGACGATGGCGGGATAGACGGGGTTCATCGTCAGGAGGTCCTCGGGCTTGGAGACGGCATCATCGTGCCAGACGGCGAAGATGGCGCCGAGGTGGTTCTCCTTGGGGCCGGTGAGGCAGGGCTTGAGGAAGGCGGCCGGCGCGAGGAGCTCGAGGGGGTCGACGTGGTTGATGTAGTAGCTGCTCTGCGAATCGAAGTAGGGCTCGTTCTCGGCGCGGCGGACCTGGCGGCCCATCCAGTATTGGCGGATGAGGGGCTTCTCGAGGCCGGGCGGGTTCTGCCCCGGACCCCAGGCCACGACCTTAAAGCCCTTCGCTTCCAACTGCTTCACCCAGCCGGTCAGCCACTCGCCGGGAACGCGCTCGTGGGGCTTGACCTCGTCCGAGCCAATATGGATGAAGGGGGTGACGGCGGGGTCGAGCAGCTCGGTGAGTTCGTCGAAGAGCTCGGTGATGATCTCGCGCACCTGCGGCTCATCCATCCGCTTGAGACCAAAGGCGCGGCGGAAGCACTCGGTGTGCCCGGGAACGTCGAGCTCGGGCAGAATGGTGATGCCCAGGCCCTTGGCGTAGGCGATGAGCTCCTTGAACTCGGCCTGCGTGTAGAAGCGGTCGGTGCGGTCGAGGTTTTCGGGACGCGAGAGCTGCGGGTAGCGCTTGGACTGCAGACGCCAGCCGTGGTTATCGGTGATGTGCCACTGGAAGAGGTTCAGCTTGTAATCGGCCATCACGCGCAGCTGCTCCTTGAGCAAGCCAATCGGCTGCCAGTTGCGCCCGGTATCGTGCAACATGCCGCGCCACGGCAAGGTCGGCCAATCGCGAATGGTGCCGCAGGGCAGCCGCCCCTTGCTCAACTTTGCCAGCTGCCGGAGCGTGGCCTTGGCATTCCCCTCATGCCCCGCCCAGCGCGCGCCCGTTTGCGAGATGACAAGCGTGTAGCCCTCCTCGCCGAGCGCGGAGAGTTCCTCGGGCGTGGCCTCCATTTGGCTCACCCCCGCCTCGTGATAGCGCCAACTCCCCGCCGCCGCCGTCACCTCCTTCGGCCGCGGCATCAACTCCTCAAGCGCATTGGCCAAGAGCATCGTAGGCATCACAAACAGCAAGGCAAGCACATATTTCAACATCGGGAACCTCCAGGCTAAACTGCCCGCACTATAACACACCGGCCAGGGAGAGGCAAATGGGGAGAGGGAGAGATGCTCGCTGCGCTCGCGATGACGGATGACAGCGCGCAGCTAACGGCTAACAGCTACCTCCGGGCGTCTCCCACCACGCCAGGAACTCCACGTTGCCTTCGGGGCCGAGGAGGGGGGAGCGCTCGCAGCCGAGCCAGGTGAGGCCGAGCTCGCCAGTGCCAAAGGCGCGGATCTCTTGAACCACGCGCGCTCGGACTTCATCGCTACGCACCACGCCGTGGGGGACCTCCTTGCGTCCGGCCTCGAACTGGGGCTTGATGAGGGAGATCATCTGGCTGCCAGGGGCGAGGCAGGCGGCCATCGGCGGGAGGATGAGCTTGAGGGAGATGAAGGAGACGTCGGTGACGGCGAAGGTGGGCTGCTCGGGGAGGTCGGCCGGGGTGAGATAGCGGCAGTTGAATTGCTCTTTACTCCAGACGCGCGGATCGGTGCGCAGGCGGTAGTGGAGCTGGTTGGTGCCCACGTCCAGGGCCAGGACGCGGCGGGCGCCGTGCTGGAGGAGGCAATCGGTGAAGCCGCCGGTGGAGGCACCCACATCCAGGCAGCAGCGGCCGGTGACATCGAGCGGGAAGCAGGCGAAGGCGCCTTCGAGCTTCTCGCCGCCGCGGGAGACGAAGCGGGGCTTGGCCGCGAGGGTGAGCTCGGCCTCGTCGGGGACGGATTGGCTGGCCTTCTGGGCCTTTTGGCCATTGATGAAGACTTCGCCGGCGAGGATGAGGCGCTGAGCGAGTTCGCGCGATTCCACAAGGCCGCGCTGCACCAGGGCTTGGTCGAGGCGCTGTTTCATCTTAGCGGTAGAGGAGGGCCGGGCGGGCGGCGGGGGCTTCCAGGAGCGGGGCGGCAATGCCGCGGCCAAGGGCACCGGGGAAGTCGGAGAGGAAGGCGCGCAGACCGGGCTTCTGCTCGGCGGGGCGGAAGAGGGCGATCTCCTCCTCGGCGCAGTCGAAGAGCTTGGCGAAGGTGGCCGGGAGGGTCTGCTCGTAGCCGGTGTCGTCAATCAAACGCAGGTTGACGGCGTCTTGGGCCAGGTAGATGCTGCCATCGGCGAGGGGGCGAACGGTGTCTGCCGTCATCTTGCGGCCTTGGGCCACGAGGGCGATGAAGCGCGCGTGTAGGCCGTTGACGAGGCTCTGGAGGCGGGCGTTGTGGGCGGCGTTGACGGGCTTGAGGGGGTTGCCGAGGTCCTTATTCGCGCCCGAGGCGATGGAGTTGTCGACCACGCCGACCTTGGTGGCCAGGCCATAGAGGTTCACGCCCGGGACAATGACGCCAATGGAGCCGACCAGGCCCGTGGGCTGCAGGCGGATCCAATCGGCCGCCATCGCGAAGTAGTAGGCGCCCGAGGCGAGCATGTCGCGCCCGAGGACGACGACCTTGCGCCCATCCTTGGCGGCCTTGAAGCGCTCAAGGGCGTAGTAGAGTTCGTCGCTGGCCGTCACCGAGCCGCCCGGGGAATCGACCACCAGGAGCAGCCCGTCGATGCTCTCTTCCTCGATCGCTTGCTCAATCTCGGCGAGGACGGCCGCGTCGCAATCCGGCGGCAGATACCAGCGGCTCGGCGCCGCGCCGGTAATCACGCCATTGAGCTCCAGGCGCAGGACCTGCTTGGGGCAGTCGTCGTTGCCCTGGATGAATTCGTACGCCGCGCAGAGGTGCTCAAGGGTCGGGGAGTTGGCCAGCTTGTGGAAGACATAGGCGCCGCCAAAGATCAGGCTCGCGAAGGAGCCGACCAACAGGAGGGCCGAGAGCAGGCAGCCGCCGAGGAGCCCAATCAGGCAGCCGGGGCGGCGGCGCGGCGGGGGCGGAGGCGGCGGGGATGGCATTGCGCCGGGGGTGGTGAAGGGCGCATCGGGGAAGATGTTCGGGGGCGTATCCATCGTTTACTCCTTGTAACCGAGTTCCTTGAGAATGAAGAAGTTCTTGAACCACTTGGGTTCCACGCGCACAAAGGGGATGATCCGGCAGCCGCTCAGGCCCCAGGCCTCGGCAATCTCCGGCTCGGCGGCGCGGCGCATCGCCCGCAGGGTGCGTCCCTTGTTGCCAATCACCATCCCCTTCTGCGAGGGACGGTTGACCAAGATGGTGGCGTGGACCTCCCAGGAGCCATCGGGCAACTCGTCAATGCGCTCGACGCGCACGCCCAGCTCGTGGGGCACCTCCTGGTAGAGGCGGCGGATGAGCTTCTCGCGCAGGATGTCGGCAATCGCTAGCTTGCGGGGGAAGTCCGAGACGATGTCTTCGGGGAAGAGGAGCTCCTCGACGGCCGGGGCCAGGGCGAAGAGGCGCGCAAGCAACATTTCGCACCCGGCGCCGGTCTCGGCCGAGAGCTCCAGCCAGGGCACCTCGCGCGTCACGCCCTTCTCGGCGCAGACCTTCTCCCAGGCTGCCTTGAAGGGGGCGGGGTCGAAGCCCGGCGCATCGGCCTTGTTGAGCACAAAGAGCGTCGGGGCCGTGGCAAAGGCCGCGCGCGCCATCCAGCCTTCATCCTCCATCCGCACGGCTGCAGCGCCATCAAAGACCACCACCAGCAGGTCGGCCCCCTCGCCGGCACTGCGCGCCATCTTGTTCATCAGCGTGCCGAGCTCATTCTCGGCCTTGTGCGCGCCGGGCGTGTCGAGGAAGACGAGTTGGCCACGCGCCTCGGTGAGGATGGCGCGGATGCGGTTGCGCGTGGTCTGCTCCATCCCCGAGACGATGGAGACCTTCTCGCCCACCAGGCGATTAACCAGCGTGGACTTCCCGGAGTTCGTCCGCCCGACGATGGCCACCATCGCCGCGCGCAAAGTGCTTTCCTGTTGCTGTTCCATAGGCGGTAGTATACACCAAAGGCGGCCCGCAAAGCGAGCCGCCTTTGGGAAGTGGGAAGCGGACAGCGGACAGCTGACAGCGCTGGCGCTCAATGTGGAGAGCCCGTCTGAGCCGTGGGAAGAACGCCTATTGGATCCTTGGTCTATCCGTCGCGTTAGCGGCTGTCCGCTGTCGGCTGTCCGCTGTCAGCTAGCGAGCGCAGCGAGCCTTAGGCTCGCGCGCGAGCGACAAGGCCACCGGGGAGGGGGCGGAGTTTGCGGCGCATTTGCAGGGCGATGACCGTGCTGGTGACCTCGGGGATGGGCAGGCCCGTCTGCGCGCAGAGGGCGTCGATGGAAATGCCCTCGGGCGGAATGGCGGCAACGAGTTTGCGCTCGAGTTCGGTAAGGCCCTCAAGGCCGCTGGGCGCGGCGGGCACCTGCGGCGCGGCGGGGGAGAAGGAGAAGTTGCCGAGGCGCTGGAGGATCTCCTCGGGGTGGGTGACCAACCGGGCGCGGCCATCGCGAATGAGGCCGTGGTTGCCGATGAAGGAGGGCCAGTCGAGCCGCCCGGGCACGGCGAAGAGCGGCCGGCCCAGCGCCTCGGCCATCTCGACGGTAATCATCGTGCCGCCCTTCTGCGGGGTTTCGACCACGAGGACCGCGCGGGCGAGGGCAGCGACCAGGCGGTTGCGCGCGGGGAAGGTCTGCCGATCGGCATTGCGCCCCAGGGCGTATTCGCTGATGACCAGGCCCCCTTCGCGGACGATCTGCCGTGCGAGGGGTTTGCGGCTGGCGGGGTAGAGGCAATCGAGTGCGGCGCCGATGACGGCCACGGTGCGCCCGGCGCGGTCGGGGGAGAGGGCCTTGGCCTCCAGCGCGCCCTCGTGCGAGGCGCTGTCAATCCCCTCGGCCAGGCCACTGGTGACGACCACCCCCGCCTCGGCCAGCCCCAGGGCGAAGCGTTTGGCCTGCTCGGTGCCGTAGATGGAGGCCCGGCGCGTGCCAATCATCGCCACCTGGGTCTGCCCCAGGAGCGCGAGGTTGCCCACGCAGTAGAGGCAGAGCGGGGGCGAAGCGAGGGTGCGGAAGGCCTCCGGCCAGGCGGGGTCTTCATCGGTGAGGAGGGTGATGCCCGAGTCCTCAGCCCGTGCGCGCTCCTCGGCCGCAAAGTCCGAGCGCATCGCCTCAACCACCTGCCGGGCGAGTTTGGGCCCCAGATCCTTGCAATGTAGCGCCACCTCCTCGGGCTCTGCCTGCGCGGCGGCTTGGAGCGAGCCAAAGGCCCGCCGAAGCGATGCCACCTTCGCCGCGCCCACTTGCGGGACGCGGTTGGCGGCAATCAAGCAATCGGCTTCGGTGGGCATAGGCTTGCTTACAGCGTCTGGCCGACGGTGATGCAGATGTTGCCAAAGATGTCTTCGGCAGAGCAGCCGCGGGAGAGGTCGTTAATCGGCTTGGCCACGCCCTGGACCACGGGACCGAGGGCAGTGGCCCCGCCCAGGCGCTGGACGAGCTTGTAGCAGATGTTGCCGGCCTGGAGGTCGGGGAAGATGAGGACGTTCGCGTCGCCCTTAATCGCGCCGCCGGGGTTCTTCTGGAGGGCCACGGCCGGGACAATCGCCGCGTCGGCCTGGATTTCGCCATCGACCACCGCATCGAGCCCGAGCTCTTCGAACTTGGCCTTCGTCAGGCGCGCGGCCTCGGCCACCTTGTCCACCAGCTCGTGCTTGGCCGAGCCCTTGGAGGAGAAGGAGAGGAAGGCAACCTTCGGCTGCTTGCCCACCAGCGAGCGGAAGGTGCGCGCGGTGGCCAGGGCGATGTCGACCATCTGCTCGGCCGTCGGGCAGGGGTTGACCGCGCAGTCGGCAAAGCAGAGCACCTCATCGCCCGCGGCTGTCGGCTCGCGCAGGCCCATCAGGAAGGTGGAGGAGGCGAGCTTGATCCCCGGCGCGGTGCCCACGCACTGGAAGGCCGCGCGCAGCATATCGCCCGTCGAGGCAATCGACCCGGCCACCAGACCATCGGCCTTGCCCACCGCCAACATCATCGCCCCAAAGTAGATGCGCTTATCGAGCAGCGACTGGCGCGCCGCCTCCGGGGTCATCCCCTTGGCCTTGCGCTTTTCGTAGAAGGCGGTGGCCAGCTCCTCGAGCAGCGCGCCCTGGGTGTAGTCAATCACCTGCACTTCGGCGGCCAACTTCATCCCGGCGGCATTCTCCGAGAAGACAATCTCTTCGGGCGTGCCCAGCACCACAATCTTGGCCACATTCTCTTGAACCGCCAGGTTCGCCGCCTTAATCACGCGCGGATCCTGACCCTCAGGCAACACAATCGTGCGCCCCGAGCCCTTGGCCTTGGCGCAAATCTGCTTCAGCAATTCCATAACTTCTGCTCCTTGCAATAAAAAAGGGAAAGTGCCCCTATTATAGCCCCCAGCCCCCCGAGAACGCAAGCGCCTGCGGCGCGAGAGGTGCTCGCTGCGCTCGCGTGAGGTGCGCCTGCGGCGCGTGAAGTGCTCGCTACGCTCGCGTGAGGTGCGCCTGCGGCGCGTGAAGTGCTCGCTACGCTCGCGAGAGGTGCGCCTTCGGCGCGAGAGGTGCGGGCTGCCGCCCGCGTGAGGTGCGCCTCCGGCGCGAGAGGTGCGGGCTGCCGCCCGCGTGAGGTGCGCCTCCGGCGCGTGAAGTGCTCGCTACGCTCGCGTGAAGGCCCTTGCAGGGAGGCGCGGAGCGCATCCCTGCTGCGCGTGCCCCGTGTGCCCCCGTGCGTTGCTCTGCGTGCCTATCGCGGAGGTGCCCGCAGGGCGCCTGTTGACATAGCTCCTTCGCTTCGCTCGGACTTCGCCGGGGTGGAGCGCCTTGCGCTCCCGAGGGGTGCGGGGGCGAGCAGCCCCCGCTGCTGGCGGGCTTACTTGCCGGTGGTGTGGCGGAGGGTGCCGAGGCGGTAGGTGGCGAGGCAGCGGCCGGTGAGGGTTTGGTTGAGCCAGGGGGTGTCGTGGGATTTGGAGGCGAGGGCCTGGGGGGTGACCTGCCAGGAGAGGTCTGGGGCGAAGAGGGCGAGTTCGGCGGTTTGGCCGACTTCGAGGGTGGGGGGCGTGAGGCCGAGGAGGCGGTTGGGGTTGGTGATCCAGTAGGCGGCCCAGGCGAGGGGCGCGAGGCCATCCTTGAGGACCATCTCGTGCCAGGTGACGGCGAAGGCGGTCTCCAGACCAATAATGCCAAAGGGCCCCTTGCCGAAGCCCTGGGACTTGCTTTCGGGGGTGTGGGGGGCGTGGTCGGTGGCGAAGATGTTGACGGTGCCCTCGAGGAGGGCCTGGCGGAGGGCGGTGCGGTCGGCGCGGGTGCCGAGGGGCGGGTTCATGCGCCAATTGGCATCATCGCCGGGGATCTCTTCGGCGGCGAGGGCGAGGTGGTGGGGGGTGATTTCGGCGGTGACCGGGAGCCCCTCGCGGCGGGCCTCGGCCACCAGGCGGACCGTTTCGGCGCAGGAGATGTGCTGGATATGAAGGGGGCAGCCGGTGCGGCGGCAGACGGCAATGTCGTCGCGTACGGCCTGGATTTCGGCCTCGGCGGGGAAGACCTTGAGACCGAGACGCTCGGCGAGGGGACACTCGCGGATGATGCCGCCCTGTTGGATTTCGGGGCGCACGGCGTGATCCATCACCACGCGGCCGAGGGCCTTGGCGCGGCGCATCACCGCCTCCATCACCTCGGGGTTGGAGACCATCGAGCCATCATCGGTGAAGCAGCTGGCGCCGGCTTCGGCGAGGGCTTCGAGCTCGGCCGGGACCTTGCCATTGCGGGCGCGGGTGCAGCAGGCCGAGGGGTAGATGGCGACCGGGAGCTCGGCGTGCTTGGCGCGGGCGACGAGTTCGGGGGAGTCGGTGGCCGGGAGGGTGTTGGGCATCGTGACCACGCGGGTGAAGCCGCCATTGGCCGCGGCGGCAGCGCCGGTAGCGAGATCCTCGGAGGCGGTCTGGCCGGGGTCGCGGAAGTGGACGTGCAGGTCGCAGAGGCCGGGGGTGACGAGGAGTTCGCCCGCGTGGGTGAAGGTGACGCAGCCCTCAGGGAGGCGCTCGGGGCGGGGGGCGATGCGGCCTTGGGGGTCAACGTAGAGCTCGCCTTGGCGGTCGGTGCCGGTGGCGGGGTCGAGCAATCGGGCGCGGGGGATATAGAGGGCGTGGGGCATGGGGGGCTCCTTAGTGGACAAAGCGTTTGTAGAACCAATAACTTTTGCCGAAGCGCGGAAGAAGGTCGGCGGGGGAGAGGCGCCCGGTGGCGAGGGTCGGCAGGGTGCGCCGGAAGGCGTCGAAGGCCTGAAGGGTCTCCGGGGCAAAGAGGTCGGCCGTAAGGTGGGGCTGCTCGGCGGGCGGGAGCTCGGCCACGGCATCGAGGAGGGCCTGCTGGAAGGCGCGCGGGAGGGGCCGCTGGGACCAGACCGAGCAGATCACCTCGAAGTTCTCCAGGAAGGGGACGGTGTCCTTGCGCAGGAGGGAGGCGCAGAGGTAGAGGCCGACCATCTCGCGGTTGCCGTTTTTGAGCACGGCGTAGCGGTTGTAGATGCCCTCCTCCAACTTCTTGGAGCCCTCAAAGACGGGCGAGCCGGAGTCGAGGGAGAGGCGGAGATGGAGGTCGTGCAGACGGCGCAGCTCGGGGTCGGGTTCGGCGCGCTGCTCGGCCAGGGCCAGGAGGCGCTCGGCCTTGCGGCGGCAGAGGGGCAGCCGCGCGAGCTGGCGGGCGTAGCGCTTAGCGAGCTCGGGCTCCTCGGTGATGAGGGCTGCGCGCGCGAGCAGCTCGAACTTCTCGGCGTTCCAGCCCTTGTTGATGACGCTCTCGTAGCACCACCGGCGGGCAATCTGGATGAGCCCATAGCGGAAGAGGAGGCGGTAGCCATCGAGCTCCATCGTGTCGATGGTGGAGGCTTCGTGCGAGACGCGCCAGGGGTAGTCGAAGAGCCGCGCCTCCAACTGCCCGGTGCGCCAGAGGGCGTAGATGGTGTAGGCCGAGAGCATCCGGTGGCTCACCGCGCGCTCGGGGCCCAACTTCAGGATGGCGGCCGGGTCATCGCGCTCAACGGCCCGCTCGCAGGCCAGGAGGTCGTAGAGCGGATGAATGGGGTCCATGCCCCGATAGAAGGCCACGCCAAGGAGCGCGGCGGCCGCCGCGCTGGTGAACAGTGAACGGTGAGAGGTGAACAGTGAACGGTTAGCGGTGAACAGTGAGCGGTGAGCGGTGAGCGGGAGGCGGCGCAGCCAGGGGAGGGCGAGGAGGAGCAGGGGGATGGTGGTGCTGGCGAGGTTCCAATAGAGGGAATCGGCCTCAAAGAGGAAGGGCGAATTGGCCAGCAGGGTCTCGCGCCAGGCGGGGTCGGCCTCGGCCACAACGTGCCAGATGAAGGGGGTGAGCACGGCCGCAAGGAGGCGTCCAGCGCGCGAAAGCGGTTTGGCCTGCCCCGCGCACGCGCCCAGCGCCACGCCCACCGGGGCCGCCAACCCCGCCACCGGCCAGAACAGGAGCCCTGCCGCCCCCCATGCGCCCCACCGCACGCCCGCGGCCATCACCCCCAGGGCTACGCTCCACCAGAGCGCGTAGTGGCACGGGAAGGCCGCGTCCACAAAGATCCAACACGAAAAGCCGCAGTAGGCCACCTGCCACAGGAGCACCCCCGCCGGCCAGAGCACCCACGCGCCCGGCAACTGACGCGTGCTCCGCGCCAGGGCGGTCACTCCCCCCAAGAGCGCCACCATCACCGCCGCGCCCAAGAGCGGCACCTGCCAGAGACTCATCACCCCATGCGCCAACCAACGCAGCACCCCGCCGGGCAGCGGGTCGGCCGCCGCTTCGCAGAGTCCCGCCCAATCGGCATAACAGCAGGCGCGCAGTCCGAGCTTGTAGAGAATCGGCCAGTAGAGCGCAACCCCCGCGGCCAGGAGGAGACTAGCTGTTAGCGGATAGCGGATAGCTGTTAGCAGATAGCGGCTAGCTGTTAGCTGATCGCGGATAGCTGTTAGCCGCGTGCCGCGCCGGGCAGGGTGGGGGAAATCGGTCATCTCCCCTCCGTCATCTTGCCAAGCGCCTTGCGCGCGGCAGCCACGGTGGTAAAGTGAATGCCTTGCCAACCGCAGGCGCGGGCGGCGGTGATGTTGCGCTCGGTATCGTCCAGGAAGCAGAGCGCTTCGGGCGGGAGGCCCATCCGCTCGGCCATCATCGCGTAGATGGCCGGCTCGGGCTTGACCAGGCGAACGTGCCCGGAGATGAGCTCGGCATCGGCCAGGGCACGGAACTCCGCCGCCGCGCGATTGAACCACGGCTCGTAATCCGGCGGCATATTGGTGAGAATGCCAAGCTTAAAGCCCTGGGCTTTGAGTTCGCGCGCCCAGCGGAGCGTTTCGAGGTTGCCATGGGCCCACGAGTCGTAATCCGCGCGGGCAACTTCGGTGAGCTGCGCTGGGGTGGGGGAGAGGCCGTGGTCGCACGCAATGAGGCGATAGAGCTCCTCGGGCGAGCGCGTCCCGCGGTCGAGCTCCGAGCGGTAACGCGCCCAGCCGGCCAGGACGGCCTCGCGGTCTAGCCCGAGCAGCCGCTGGGTGACGGAGAAGAAGGCGGGATCCTGCGGCGCGGAGATGACGCCGCCATAATCAAAGACAATGCCTTGGAGTGTGTGCATAGGCCTATTGTAGCATAAGTAGGGCTGTGCGCCCAGCTGACAGCCGACAGCGGACAGCGGACAGCGCGCGTGCCGCGACGGATAGGCGCACGGGTTTTTGGGCCCATTTCCTGCCTCAGGCGATTCCATGCCCCAAAATGAACCACGCCGAGGTTCGAGGTCCACCCGCCCGAGGTGCGCGGTCCACCCGCCCGAGGTGCAAGTTCCACCCGCCCGAGGTTGAGGTCCATCCGCCCGAGGTGCGAGGTCCACCCGCCCGAGGTGCGAGGTCCACCCGCCCGAGGTGCGCGGTCCACCCGCCCGAGGTGCAAGTTCCACCCGCCCGAGGTCCGAGTTCCACCCGCCCGAGGTGCGTAACGAGGCCTCGCGCATTGTGGTATACTCTAGCGCGATGAAACGAGGGCAGACGATGGTCGAGTATCTGCTGGTGATGGTGCTGTTGATGTCGGCAGCGCTGTCGGCTGGGTGGATTACGCGCGCAATCAATGCGCAACGGACGCGCACGCAGATGTTGCTCGGCTCGGACTACCCCTAAGCACAGACTGGAGGTTCAGGATGCAGTTTCCGCAACGCAAGCAGGGTCAGACGATGGTGGAATACATCATCATCGTGGTGTTGATTGCCATCACGCTGATTACGCTGATTGGCTTCTTTGGAAAGGCGATTGGGAAGAAGTTCTCTGGCGCGACCTCGGCGATTGACGAGGATGTCGGCACGCAGGCCCAGGGCGCCTATCAGGATATGGGCGACGATGGCACCGCCAAGCTCAAGCGTCTGGACGAGGCGGGAAATCTGTAGCCAGTGAGCCGACAGCCGAGCGCAGATGACGGAGGGCAGATGACCACGTGGCCCCGGCTTATCCGTCGCGGCACGCGCCCTGTTGACTGTCGACTGTCGACTGTCGACTCGCCCCCGGCGGCGCGCCGCCGGGGGCAGGCCATCCTAGAGAGCCTGCTGGTGCTGATTGTGCTGGTGGCGGGCTTTTGCTTCTTCTTTGACTTTGCCTATGGGGCGGTGGCGCGGCTGTTGCTGACCAATGGCGCGGCGCGTGCGGCGCGTGCAGCTTCGGTGGGGTTCAATGACTTTCAACAGGTGAAGGCGCTGCGGGTGGGGGTGATTCCGGTGGCGGGGCGGCAGTTGGTGCCCGAAGATCAGCGGGCGCGCGGGCTGGGTGAACTGGCCTACGTGCGCGCCTATTTGCAGTGCGAGACGGAGGCCGAGGCGCAGGGAATGCTCGATTACGAGCGTTGGCATCGGTTGCGGGTGCGGACGCAGCGCTCGGGGAACGCGGTGGAGATTGAGGCGGCGATGGGGGTGCCGCGGTTGATGCCTTGGCGCCTGGGGCAACTCTTTGGCCTGGTGCCGACGGGCTCGGAGGCCACGGTGCGCAGCGTGTGGGCGATTGAGGACCACGCGGAGTGGTATTTGGAGCAATAGATGACAGCGGACAGCGGACAGCGGACAGCGGACAGCGGACAAGTCCGTAGCGTTAGCGAAGGAGCTATGTCATCGCGCTGGCGCTCGCGGCGAAAGGCCCGTCTGAGCCGTGGGAAATACGCCCCTTGCCCCTCGGTCAATCCGTCGCTTTGCGTGCTGTCAGCTGTCAGCTGTCGGCTGTCGGCTATCGGCGTGGCGCGCACCGCGCGGCGCGCCTTGCGCGGTCAAGCGATTGCACTGATTTTGGCGCTGCTGGTGGCCTTTGCGGCGTTGGCGCTGTGGGTGGCGGATATTGGGCTGACGGTGATGGGGCGGCTGCGGACGCAGGATGGGGGCGATGCGGCGGCCTTGGCGGCAGCGCGGTGGCAGGCGGCGGGGTTGAACCTTTGTGGGGAGCTGAACTTCATCCAGGCCTATATGCTGGCCGATGACCAGGTCAACGCGCCGGCGGCTCAGGCGTTGCACGAACTGCGCCAGCGTGTGGGGTTGGTGACGCCGATGTTGGCGCTGCAATCGGCCAGTTTGGTGGCCGCGCGCAATGGTCTTGAGGCGCTGCCCGAGGCGCAGAGTTACCTGCGGATGCTTGCCCGCGCGGTGATGCCCCAGGGACTCTATGAGGGGGCCGAGGAGGAGCTTCGGGAGATGCTTGAGCGCCTGGCCGCGCACGCGCTCTACGCCTTTCCCCTCACGGCCGTGCTCAACACCTCCAAGAATCCCACCCTCTTGGCTGAGCAGGACTTTTATGAGGCCATCCTGGCGCGCAACTGGTGCTGGTTCTGGTTCAACGCCTACAGCTTTCTGCAGCACTATCACGACCATCGCGACTTTGGCGAGGTGCCCGAGTTGCTCACCGAGCCCTTCTGGGGGTTGCGGCTGGGCGAGACGGCCTGCTCGCTGGAGTCGCTCTTGGTGCTGACGCCGGGGTTGCCCGAGGCGATGGATCGCCGCGCGCAGGCGTTGGGGCATCCCCCGCTGCCGCCGCCCCCGCCGCCGCTCCAAGCCGGTCAAGCGCCCTCCCCCGCCCAGGCGGAGCGGCCAATGGAGCAATTGCCGAGCGAGGCCTATCCCGGGCGCGCCCCAGACGAACTGCTCATCCGCTGGACGACCTTCGACGAGGCGCAGTGGGGCGAATGGGAGGCGATGGCCCCCGGCGAACTCCCCCTGGCCGGCACGCTCAAGGAGCGCTATAACTACGCCGGCTGCAACATCGCCCTCTCGGTCCGCCAAGATGCCACCACCTGGCTCGCGGTGGCCAAGCCCTTCGGCGAATTGGCGGGGGAAAATCCCACCACCTACCGGCTGGTCCTGGGCGGCTTCGATGCCGTGCGCCTCATCCCGGTGGATGCTGGCGACACGGGCGTGCGCGGCATGGATATGGCTTGGATTGACCATCTGCGCAACCATGTGACGGTCTATGCCGAGCGCGGGCTTCTGGCCGATGGCTGCCGCTACTGCCGCGCCCTGCTGCTCTGGGGCAATCCGGCCTTTCGCCAGCAGGCCATCGACTGGCTGGCCTTGTATGGAAACACCTGTCGCCGTCCCCGCCCCGGTGGCAAAAGCGACACCGGAGGCTTGAGGTATGCACACTGATAAGCGGACAGCTGTTAGCGGACAGCCGACAGCACGCAAAGCGACGGAGACACTGGGGGCTCAAGCAGTTCTTTCCCACGGCTCAGACGGGCCTTTCACCTCGAGCGCCAGCGCTGTCCGCTGTCCGCTGTCCGCTGTCCGCTGTCCTGCCTGCGCCCTCTTCGATATCGATGGCACGCTCTTTGACACCGAGCGGCTGTGGGCCGAGGCGCTCTCGCTGGTCTTTGAGGACCTGGGCTGCCGGCAGAGCCCGCGGCGGTTGACCGAGCTCACCTACGGTCTGGCCTGGCCGGATGCCGATGCCGCGCTGCGCGGGGCCTTTCCCGAGGTCTTGGCCGGACTCTCCATGCACGCGCTCGGGCATCGCCTCTGCTGCCGCTTCGATGAGCTCTTTGCCTTGGCCCCGCCGGTAATTGAGCCGGCCGTGGCGTTGCTGCGCGCCCTGCGGCAGGCGGGCGTACCCTGCGGCTATGTCTCCGGTTCGCCGCGGCGGACCATTGCGCGCAACCTTCACCTCTGCGGACTGGAGGGGCTGCTTGACGAGGCGCGCTCGGTGCCCTCCGATGATGCGCCCCGCGGCAAGCCCTTTCCCGATGGCTATCAGCTGGCCCTCGCGCGCTTTGGGGTCGAGCCCGAACAGGCCGTCGCCTTTGAAGATTCGCGCGTGGGCTCCACCGCCGCCCTCGCCGCCGGCATCCGCTGCTATGTCTGCCCGCCCCCCTCCGCCCCCCCGCAGGACTACCCCGCCCAGGCCTGCCGCCTGAACACCTGGACGGAGTTCTTGGAAGGGAGTCGACAGTGAACAGTCGACAGTCGACAGTACGCAAAGCGACGGACACGCTGAGAACTCAAGCGGTTGCTTCCCACGGCTCAGACGGGCCTTCCACCGCGAGCGCCAGCCCTGTCGACTGTCGACTGACGACTGTTGCTCGCTGCGCTCGCAGATGACAGAGGAGAGATGACAGATGACCGAAGAGATGACAGCCCCCCAACCAGCTAATCCGTCGCGGAACGCGTCCTGTCGACTGTCGACTGACGACTGTCGACTATCGCCTGACGACTGTCGACTCCTCACCGTGACCTTTCAGCGATTGAACGAACGCGCGCAGTTGCCGCGCTATGCTCACCCCGGCGATGCGGGGCTCGATCTGGCCGCCAGCGAGGCGTGCACCTTGGCGCCGGGCGCGTGGGCGGCCGTGCCCACCGGGCTCAAGATCTGCCTGCCGCCGGGTACCGAGGCGCAGGTCCGCCCACGGAGCGGTCTGGCCGCGCGCTATGGGGTGACGGTGCTCAATGCGCCGGGGACGATTGACGAGGGCTACCGCGGCGAACTGAAGGTGCTGCTCATCAACCACGGCCGCGAGGCCTTCCAGATTGAGCCGGGGATGCGCATTGCCCAGTTGGTCGTGGCGCTGGTCCTGCGCGTCGAGCCCGTGGAGGGAGCGGTGGACGAGGCGACCGTCCGCGGCACCGGCGGCTTTGGGTCGAGCGGAATGGAGTCGACAGTCGACAGTCGACAGTCGACAGGGCGCGGCGGAGCCGCGACGGAGTGCGTGGCGGAACCGCAAAGCAGCTTGAAATCCACAGACCTTTGAGAGGAGAATGTGATGTCCGAGAACCTCAGCTTTACCCATCCTACCGGCGGCAAGCCTGTCGCGGAACGCGACTGTCGACTGTCGACTGACGACTGTCGACTCCTCTTTGAGCGCGCGCAGCGCGTCATTCCCGGCGGGGTGAACTCCCCGGTGCGGGCCTTCAATAGCGTGGGCGGCACGCCCATCTATGTCACGGGCGGCAAGGGCTCGCGCATCTTCCTGGCCGATGGGCGAGAGCTCATCGATTGCTGTTGCTCGTGGGGCGCGATGATTCTGGGCCATGGGGACGAGGAGGTGGCCGAGGCCGTGGCCCGCGCCGCGCGTTTGGGCACCACCTTTGGGATTAACACGCCTCAGGAGATTGAGCTGGCCGAGTGGTTGGTGGGGCACATTCCCTTTATCGACAAGGTGCGGCTGGTCAATTCGGGCACCGAGGCGGTGATGTCTGCCATTCGTTTGGCGCGTGGGGTGACCGGGCGCGAGTTGATTATCAAGTGCGAGGGCTGCTATCACGGTCATAGCGATGGGCTGCTGGTGAGCGCGGGCAGTGGCGTGCTCACCGCCGGGGATGGGGCGGAGGTGGCCAGCGCTGGCATTCCCGCGCAGATTGCCCGCGATACGCTTGTGATTCCCTATAACGACCCCGAGGCCGCCGAGCGCGCCTTTGCCGCCCATCCCGGGCGCGTGGCCGCTATCATCATCGAGCCGGTGGCCGGGAATATGGGCTGCGTGCCGCCCAAGCCGGGCTACCTCAAGGCCCTGGCCGAGGCCGCTCACCGCGCCGGCGCGCTGTTGATTTGCGATGAAGTCATCAATGCCTTCCGCTTCCGCTTGGGGCTTTGGAGTGAAGTCGAGGGCATCGAGCCGGACATCGTGACGATGGGCAAGGTGATTGGCGGCGGCTTCCCGCTGGCCGCGCTCGGCGCAAAGGCCGCGGTGATGGATGCCCTGGCCCCGGCGGGGCGCGTCTATCAGGCCGGGACGCTTTCGGGCAACCCGGTGGCGGTGGCCGCGGCCCTTGCCGTCTTGCGGCGGCTGGAGCGCGAAAATCCCTATCCGCGCCTGGCGGCGATGGCCGCGCGCGTGGCTGAGGGGATTGACGCGGCGGCCATCAAATCTGGCGTGGCCCTGCGCGTGCGTCGCCACGAGACGCTCTTTACGCCCTTCGCTTCGGCCGAACTGCCGTGGGACCTCGCCTCCGCCAAGCGCTGCGACAGCCGGCTCTACGCCGCCTTCTTCCACGGGATGCTCGCGCGCGGGGTCTACCTGGAGCCCTCGCAGTTCGAGGTCAACTTCTTCTCCGCCGCCCACACCGAGGCCGATTGCGCCTTGATTGTCTCGGCCGCGGCCGAGACAATCAAGGCGCTAAGCCGTTAGCTACTAGCGGCTAGCTGTTAGCCTCTGCCGCGCAAGTATGCGCGGCCACAGCACCGCCCGTTCTGACAGGCCGCGTCCCCGCGGCCTGTGCTAACCGCTAGCCGCTAACCGCTAACCGCTGGCACATTGCCGGCGTGCACGCACGCCCGGCAAATGTGCTACACTACAGTCATCCTTTCTTCACTAACCCCGTCAAGGAGAGAGACATGGGCGGCTTTTTCGGCGTTGTCGCGGAACAAGGATGCGTTTCGGACGTCTATTTCGGCACGGACTACCACTCCCACATGGGAACGGTGCGCGGCGGTATGGCCTTCTACGCCGGCAACACCTTCCACCGCTCGATCCACAACATTCAGAACGCGCAGTTCCGTACGCGCTTTGAGGGGGCGGCCAAGCGCTTCGCCGGGCTCTCGCCGCGCTTCGGCATCGGGGTGATTAGCGACCACGACGACCAGCCGATTCTCGTGCGCTCGCACCTGGGGATGTACGCGCTGGTGATGGTGGGGTTGGTCACGAACCTCGCGGAGATTGTCGAGGAGCTGGTGAAGGATCGCTCAACGCACTTCTGCGAGCTGGGCAAGGAGGGGGAGATCAACGCCCTGGAAGTCCTCTCGATGCTCATCAACTCGCGCGATACCATTGAAGAGGGATTGAAGTTCGCCCAGAGCCGCGTGGAGGGCTCGGCCTCGCTGCTGCTGCTCTCCGAGCGCGGGGTGCTCTATGCCGCGCGTGACCGCTTTGGCCGCACGCCAATCGTCATCGGGCAGAAGGAGGAGGGCTGGGCCGTCACCGAAGAGACCGCCGCCTTCCCGAACTTGGGCTACAGCCGCGTGCGGGATTTGCGCGCCGGCGAGATTGTCGCCATCACGCCCGAGGGGGTGGAGACGAAGTTCGAGGGCTATGAAGAATCGGCCATCTGCTCGTTCCTCTATGTCTATTATGGCTATCCGGCCAGCACCTACGAGGGCGTGGGCGTGGAGCGCACGCGCTATCGCTCCGGGGCCTACCTGGCCCGGCGCAACCCCGTGGTGGGCGACCATGTGGCCGGCATTCCCGATTCGGGCGTGGCCCATGCGCTGGGTTATGCTTTTGAGAGTGGCATCCGCTACGCGCGCCCCTTCGTCAAGTACACGCCCACCTGGCCGCGCAGCTTTATGCCGCCGGATCAGAGCCTGCGCCAGAAGATTGCCAATATGAAGCTGCTGCCGGTGCCCGAACTCATCGAGGGCAAGAAGCTGATCTTCTGCGATGACTCCATCGTCCGCGGCACGCAGTTGCGCAACCAGGTTTCGCGTCTCTACAAGGCCGGGGCCGAAGAGGTGCATGTGCGCATTGCTTGTCCCCCGCTGCTTTACAAGTGCAAGTTCCTCACCTTCTCGCGCACCGAGAGCGTGATGGACCTCATCACCCGCCGCATCATCGCCGAGCTCGATGGACCCGATGCGGATATCGAGCGCTATCGCGACCCCGATGGCGAGCCCTACAAGCGCCTGGTCGAGGAGATTCGTAAGCGTCTGGGCATGACCTCGCTCGCCTTCCAGCGCGTGGAGGATGTGGAGAAGGCCATCGGCATCGGCAAGAAGATTTGCACCTACTGCTGGACCGGCGAGGATATCTCCCTGCGCGGAAACGGCGGCTGCAAGGGTCACTGCGCCTGCTGCGGCGACGTGTGCGCCATGAAGGCCCAGCTCTAACCGGAGCCCAACGCCGTGTCCAAGAACCGCGTCCGCCTGGTCGAACGGCTGGAGAGCTACGTCATTCCCCTCATTCAGCTGGAGGGGGCCGATAAGCAGGTCAAGGAGTTTTGGCCCAAGGTGCTGCTCGGCTTCCTGAAGGGCGTCTCGAAGATCTATGGCGCGGTGGTCTGGCTGCGGATGTACTTCTTCCGCGTGGGCGTGTTGCGCCGTTGGCCGCTGGGCGTGCAGGTTATTAGCGTGGGCAATGTGACCGCCGGCGGCACCGGCAAGACCCCGGTGGTGGAGATCTTCGCCCGCGAGCTCACCAAGGAGGGGCGCAAGGTCGCCATCCTCTCGCGCGGCTACCGCCGCAAAGAAAAGCCCTTCCTCCAACGTATCTTCTCGGACAAAATCGAGCCCCCGCTCGTGGTCAGCGATGGCCGCCGCGTCCTCCTCGATTCCGAAACCGGCGGCGACGAACCCTACATGCTCGCCACCAACCTCCCCGGCGTGGTCGTCCTGGTCGACCGCAACCGCGTCAAATCCGGCCGCTACGCCATCCGCCGCTTCAACTGCGACACCCTCATCCTCGACGATGGCTTCCAGTACCAGCGCCTCAAGCACTCCCACGACATCGTCCTCGTCGACAAGATGAACCCCTTCGGCAACGGGAACATGCTCCCGCGCGGCGTCTTGCGCGAGAATGCCAAGAACATCCGCCGCGCTGACTTCATCTTTATTACCAAGTCCGACGGCAACTCCGCCGCCCTGCGCGAGCGCATCCGCCGCTTCAACCGCCATGCCGAAATCATTGAGTGCCGCCACGCCCCCAAGCGCCTCAAGAATGTCTACGGCAAAACCAACCGCGACCTCACCTGGCTCGCCGGCAAGAAGGTCCTCGCCCTTTCGGGTATCGCCGTCCCCCAGAGCTTCGAAAACTTCCTCAAGGGCTATGGCGCCGAGCTCATTGAGTGCGTCCGCTATGCCGACCACCACCGCTACGCCACCCAAGAGGTTATCAACGTGGTCAACCACGCCGCCGACCTCGGCTGCGATGCCGTCATCACCACCGAGAAGGACGCCGTCCGCTTCCCCAAACTCTCCACCGTCGCCGTCCCCGTCTACTACCTGCGCATTGAAATTGAAATCCTTCACGGCGCCGATAACTTCCACGACGCCGTCTGCCGCATCTGCTTCAAGCAAAAGCCCAAGGAAAGCTAATGCCGCGTGGAGGAAACCACAAAGAAGCACAAAGACACGCAAAGAAACACAAAGCACACCGAAACACACGCAGAAGAAATCACAAGCACAGCGATACACAGCAACTGCGAGAGGCTGCGATGACAACCGAAGAGAAAGTGGAAATAATCCGAGAAACAGCTTGGGCAGTGCGTCAACGCTTTGTGCCCGGCTATCTGGAGAAGGTCTACGAAAACACCCTGGGGCACCGGCTGGAAAAGCGCGGTTTGCAGGTTCGCCACCAAGTGCCCATTGTCGTACGCGATGAGGATGGTTTTGTGGTGGGGGACTATATTGCCGACCTACTGGTCGACGACGAGATCCTGATTGAAATCAAGGCCACAGAGGCGCTTCACCCAAAGCACCTCGCCCAGATCCTGAACTATCTGAAAGCTACGGGCCTCAAACACGGCATCTTGATAAACTTCGGCGGCCAGCGTTTTGAGATTAAGAAGCTCATCTCCACGCCCAACGGACAATAGTCTATGCCCATCCCTTCCTGCTGCGTTGCCTTTGTGCTTCTTTGTGTGTCTCTGTGTTTCTTTGTGGTTTCCCCTGTACAACCTAGCGCGCCTTGTGCGCCTTCCTGCTGCGTCGCCTTTGTGCTTCATTGTGTGTCTCTGTGTTTCTTTGTGGTTTCCCCTGCGCAGCCTAGCGTGCCTTGTGCGTCTTCCTGCTGCGTCGCCTTTGTGCTTCATTGTGTGTCTCTGTGTTTCTTTGTGGTTTCCCCTGCGCAACCTAGCGTGCCTTGT